>JAFXKT010000004.1 GCA_017531585.1 Candidatus Saccharimonadota bacterium
CTTAAGTTTTTTCATAATTAATTGTTATTTAGTTAGTTGTAAAAAATAATTCTTTGGTAGTAGGAATATATATTATTGCATCTCTTAGCAAGAGACGCAAAACCGCCCCTAACTAAGCACTCTAAACAAGCAATAAAACATAGTTTAAAATCAGTCAGATTGGCTTCTGACTGCCAGTTTTTGGCCTTAAAACTGTCAGTAAGTGGCGTTAAGACTGTCAGTAAGTGGCGCTAAAACTGCTAGTAAGTGGCGCACTTACTGGAATAAAGGGCTACAATAGCGTGTAGATATGGGAAGTTAAAAGAAGATATGCCGCATCTGCGGCGAAGGTAGAGGACGAATGCGCCAAGACTAATGTCTTCTATCTTCATCTACCTCCGTCTATCTCCTTAAATCTAGAACCACCTCCTTCTACAAAGCAAGTGAAGCTTGCGAAAGTCAAAAGAAATAAACTTTTTTATATTATTTTTTGGTCAATTCACAACAAAACATTATTTTTGCAAAATAAATAATGTGTCTCTTGCTAAGAGATGGGAACGTAAAAAAACAATTGCGCCATTTAGGTAGCCTAAGTGGATGGCTTTCGATGCAAAATAACGCTACTTCAGTTCCAGTTCTTTTTGCAGCTTTATTATTTCGTCGCGATATTGTGCCGCTTGTAGGAAGTCGAGATTCTTGGCCGCCTCTTTCATCAGTTTTGTGGTGTTGGCGATGCTCTTTTCCAACTGCTGGCGCGTCATGCCCTGTATTATCGGGTCGGCAGCGAAGTGAGGATGCTGGTCTGTCGTGCTGTATGATTTTGAAGATGCCGCGCCGTTGTCTTTGTCTTTGCTTAGCTCAAATGTTAAGTCGCTGTTCTTCAGGTTTTTCTTGATTTGCGTTGGAGTAATGCTGTGCTCCTCGTTGTACTTCAACTGCTTTGTTCTTCGCCTGTATGTTTCGTCTATGGTAAGCTGCATGCTTGCCGTTATCTTGTCGGCATACATGATTACCAAACCGTTCACATTTCTTGCCGCACGACCAGCTGTCTGCGTAAGACTTCTATGGCTACGCAAGAATCCCTCTTTGTCGGCATCGAGAATGGCAACAAGCGATACCTCGGGCAGGTCGAGTCCTTCTCTTAGCAGGTTGACACCCACGAGCACGTCGTATTTGCCGTTTCTTAAGTCATCAAGTATCTGTACGCGGTCGAGCGTCGCCACGTCGCTATGTATGTATGCCGTTGATATGCCGTGGTTCAGAAGATACTCCGTCAGCTCTTCCGCCATTCGCTTTGTCAGCGTGGTTACTAATGTTCGTTCGCCCTTTTCGCATCGTGTGATGATTTCCTCCATTAGGTTGTCAATCTGGTTCTCGGTCGGTCGGACAGATATTTCTGGGTCAAGCAGTCCCGTAGGACGTATAATCTGTTCAACCACAATGCCTTCTGTCTCGGCCAGTTCGTAGTCGGCAGGTGTGGCAGACACGTAGATTACCTGATTGGTCATTTCCTTGAACTCCTCGAACATGAGCGGACGGTTGTCGAAGGCTGCGGGCAGACGGAAACCATACTCCACGAGGTTGGTCTTTCTAGC
>JAFXKT010000005.1 GCA_017531585.1 Candidatus Saccharimonadota bacterium
CAGCTATCTCCGAGTTCGATTGGCATTTCACCGCTAACCACAAGTCATCCGAGCACTTTACTGCGTACCCCGGTTCGGTCCTCCACTGCATGTTACTGCAGCTTCAACCTGCTCCTGGTTAGGTCACCCGGTTTCGGGTCTAATCCTAATGACTTGACGGGCTATTAACCCTCGCTTTCACTGCGGCTCCATCATCTGACTTAGCCTCGCCATTAAAATTAACTCGCTGGATCGTTCTACAAAAAGCACGCCGTCACAGCCGAAGCTGCTCCGACACCTTGTAGGCACTGAGTTTCAGGATCTATTTCACTCCCCTCCCGGGGTTCTTTTCACCTTTCCATCACTGTACTAGTACGCTATCGATCAATTACAATATTTAGTCTTGGCAGGTGGTCCTGCCGGATTCAAACAGGGTTTCTCGTGCCCCGTCCTACTTGTGAAAACACATATAAGTTCAATAGTTGATTTCGCATACTGGGCTTTCACCATCTTTGGCGCGCCATTCAAACGCTTCCGCTATCAACTAGGATACTTATCCACTCAGTTAACGCTGTTGGTTTTTATGCCGAACGGTCAAGCAAGCTTAACTGCTCAGCATAAAAATTGTGTAAACACGCAACACCCTTTATAACTCTGGGCGTTAACCCGTATGGTTATCTTAAGGTTTGGACTCTTCCAATTTCGCTCGCCACTACTTTCGGAATCATTGGTTATTCTCTTTTCCTCAACCTACTAAGATGATTCAGTTCGGCTGGTTCCCGTCTATTTATCCTATGTGTTCAGATAAATGCAATACGACATGACTCGTATTAGGTTTCCCCATTCGGAAATCTCCGGATCAAAGCTTGTTCTCAGCTACCCGAAGCTTATCGCAGAGTTCTACGTCCTTCATCGGTTGTAATTGTCAAGGCATCCACTATCAGTGCCCTTATGTACCTTTTTATGCATTGACTTAACTAGTAATTGAAGTTCAATTACAAGTTGTATTAATTCTTTCGAATTGATACCGCCAATATTAATTTCCTATGTTGTCATTCAAATTGTTAATAGATAAATTTCAACGCAAGAAATAATAACGTCATAGGAATTACCCCAAGTCGTCTGTGTGCATCACATATATTTATATGTGAAGATTTCTCGCAATTTATCACACTATATTGAGAGGTTCATATCCGTTTTTGATTGGATTTTTGCTGAACTTCAATTGAACTGTCCTTATATTATCGCAAAAACGAATGCGATGCAAGTACTTTTTTCAAAAATCTTTCAAAATTACGCACTTTTTTGCGTTTTTAGGGTAAAAATCAGGTTTTCTATGCTTATTTCGCGCTATTTACCCGGTTTTTGCCTCCTCAAAGTCTTACGATCATCCTTATATATATAACGGTAGCTGGCCCGCTTATTAATATATTGAGCAGAAAAAGCACCGCCAAAGACTTGCTCTAGTTTGAGCTTTAATCTTTTGACGGTGTTATATATATAATTCTGTATCAAACTAATTTTAGATTAACACGCTTGTGGTTTTAATTCAAGCTATATTAATTATAATATCTAACATCTATGGAGGAAAAGCATTTCGAGGAATGGTTCAACCTAAAAGAAAAATTACACTTTAATGCCAAAGCCCCAAGGATTTCAGAGGGTGAAATTTGGTGGTGTAGCTTTGGCGAGAATGTTGGCGTAGAGATTAATGGTAAAAGTGCGCGTTTTACTCGCCCCGTCCTCATAATGCGAAAACTTAGTAAATTCGGTTTCATGGGCATTCCACTCACATCACAAGAAAAAACTGGTAGCTGGTATGCCAAATTTGTATTTTTAAATAAAAACGAATACGCTGCCGTTTGCCAAGCAAGAGTCATGAGCGTTTCTAGACTTCACTCAAAGATTGGCCAAATCCCAAAATCAGACCTAGAAATCGTAAAGAAAGCATTTCACGAATTATATAAGTAAAAAATATGCCCTCAACCTTGCGGATGAGGGGATGGCGGGTATTCCCGAATATGTCTTAATTATATCAAACGTTAACATTTTTGTCAAGATCACCCAAGAATACAAGCCAAGCTAAGAACCATACACACAAATCCCCTGGCAATTGCCAGGGGATTATACTTCATTCATTGTTATATTAATCGCCTAAAGCTTCAGCGTAGCCGCCCTTGCCATTCTGAATATTAGCCGGATGCTGGAAGTAAAGCGTATGATATTCTTTACTACCAATTGGTTCGTGAGTATCAGTATCATATTTCTGACACCAGAACTTCACAGCAACATCATTATCTTTCGAAAGACTATGACTTTCCATTCCGCAAGCATTAGTGCCGTTTTCATACATCATCTGAATATGTCTATTTAGCAAATGATCCTGAAGAGCTAGATATTCTTTATCCTCTGCGCTCTTCATATTCGTACAGCAATAGATTAAAGCACCAAGCAGAACCACGGATACGCATCCTAGAATAATACTAAGAATCTTAAAGTTATTATTCTGTGCTTTTGTTTGCTTTTTCATATTCCATCCTTTAAATAAGCTTTAGCTTTATTATACCCCCCCCAATTGCGTGTCAAGCATTCAGCAATATTATTAGTTCAATGCATCGAATACAGTCTGCTGATCCTCGCGGATGAGCTTGAGCTTCGCTTCGATGTCTGCTAGGCCCACTTTGATTTCCCTAGTTATCGCAGCTTCGCCAATCTTTGGCTCGAAGAACGCCTTGTATCTATCGGCTTCTTCCTGAGTGCGGATAATCGTAGCGATATATCTAGGGTAGTCCGAGATCGTCTTGTCGCCCTCTTCTTTGGCGAGCCAGTTCCACTTGTCATACATCCAGCCAAGAACTTCGTGTTGCGCAACATAATTTCCAGATAAGCGATAGAAGAAGCTAAACCTATCCTGTGGGCGAATCGTGCCATCTTCTAGCTTTGACAGGTAGCCAAGCAAGGTATCTTTATCTCGGCTAGCAACTAGTGCGCCACCCATGTCTCGCCTTAGAGCGGCATCGTGAGTCGTACAATAGATTTCGAAATACTTCTTAGACAGATCATTATTCTCACGGAGGAGGCTTGCGGACACTATCCAGCGAAGATCTTCATCTACAGTAGTAATATCTTTATCCGCATAAGTATCATTGATCTGCTTCTTGTATTCTTCATCCTTAGAGAAGCGCATCATACTCATAATAATTCCGCGGAGGCGCTTGTCATTATCTGTATCGCCCTCCTTGGCGGCAACACCTAGGCGCTCGAACTGAGCTCTAGCAATCTCGCCAACCTTCGCCTGATATTTGCGCTTTTCTTCCGTATATGGATCAAAGAATACCTTTAGGTCGCCCACGATAACCGAGAGCATATCCCAGATTACAGCATCAGTCTCGTTCTTGAAGGCATCTAGTAGGTTTAGTAACGATGCGCTGGAGACCTCGCTAGTCTTAGCAAGATAGCGGCGGTCGATTAGGAGACGAAGCTTCTGCTCTTTGCTTAGGTCAGATAGATGGGCGAGCTTATCCTGCAAAGCCTCTTCGCTAAGCTTGATTAGATAATGGCCAGATAGGTCGTCTTTTAGCTCGCGGATTGGATAGTTATAATTCTCACCTTCACCAACAAGCAAGAAACGGTGCTGCTCGCCAGTGTTCGCGTCGACAACTGGATAACCAGAGTTTACTAGCCATGGCGTCATAAACTCGCGAACGTCAAAGTCTGTATATTTACTGAGAGCATTCCAGAGATCGTCAGCTTCAGTATTGCCGTATTTATGTTCTGCGAAGTAATCTGCAAGACCTTGGAAGAATTTATCTTCCCCGATAGTACTCATAAGCATGCGCATGAGGCGAGCGCCTTTACCATAGACAATGGAGCCGTCGAAGAGATTGGCAATATCTTCTACATTCTTTACGTCAACACGGACGGATTGAACACCTGGTAAGCAATCACGGCGAAGCGCTGCGAGAACCGAGGAAGTATTAAAATCATCCCAAGGACAGAGCTCTGGGCGGAGTTTGTCTACCGAGTAAGCTTCCATGAGGTTGGCAAAGGATTCGTTGAGCCACAAATCGTTCCACCACTTCATAGTTACAAGATCGCCAAACCACATATGCGAAAGCTCGTGCGCGACAACCGTACAGACATAGAGTTTCTGTTCAAGGCTAGACTTCTCGTTGGCAAGCATCGCAATCTCACGATAAGTCGTAAGACCCCAGTTTTCCATGGCGCCAGCTTCGAAATCTGGAAGTGCCAACAAATCCATCTTCGGAAGCGGGAATGGAGTTTTGAAGGTATCATCGTAAAAATCTAGGACTTGAGCAGCAAAATCTGCAGAATACTGCAAATCTTCGACTGGCTGGTGAAGACCAGCATAAGAACGAATGCGAACGCCATGAGAAGATTTAGTTTCGACATAATTAAATCTACCGACAGCAAAAGCTACCAAGTAGGTAGACATCTTTGGAGTATCTGGGAAATCTGCGGTTACTAGATCATCATTATGCGTTACGAGGTCGCTTGGCATATTCGAAAGAATAGTATCCTCTGGATCCTCGCTGGTAATCTTGAGCTTAAAGACAGCTTTCGCAGCTGGCTCATCAACACACGGAAAACATTCGCGAGCATAATGACTCTCGAACTGCGTAGCAACAATACGGTATTCCTGATCATCTTTCTTATAGGTCGAAAGATAAGCGCCCTGCATATTGGCGGTAGGAACAAAAGAATAGTTAACAATGATAGAATGCGTGCCGTTTTCGATATCCGGAATAAAAAGCTCGTCATTATCTGTGCGATAGCGGTCAGTTTCAACATTATCTACAAGGACGTTCTTGATATCCAAATCTACAGAATGTAGGCGAATCTCACCATGTTTTACCTCGCCGGTAATAGTTGCACGTGCGGCGATTTTTGTTTTGTCTTCATTTATTCGAAAATCCAGCTCATAACGTTCTGGCACAAAATAACCCAATAATTTCTCCATATATATCTAGTTTAGCACGGCAAAACACCTTATTTTTAGCAAACACAAAAAATGCGAGCTTTGGGAACCCGCATTTTTATTTGGAATGATTATTCTTCGTCTTCTTTGAGAAGTTCCTGTGCACGATAGATCATCTGTGCAGTTTCGTCAGTTTCGACGATATAGATAGGCTTGCTATCTGCTGCAGAGATCAAAGCATGATGGCCAGTGAATTCTGGGTTTTCGTTCTTCTCATCGTCAAGCTTGAAGCCAAGGTAGCCGAGCTTGTTTGCGATAAAGTGGCGAATTTCAGCAGAGCGCTCGCCGATTGTACCGGCAAAGACGATAGCATCAGCGCCATCAAGCATAGCAGCCATCTGACCGATGTAGGCCTGGACGCGGTAAACGAAGATAGAATGCGCAAGCGTCATCTTTGGATCTCCTTCGTCGCGACCCTGGATGATATCGCGCATATCGTCAGACTTGCCAGAGATACCAAGGAGGCCACACTTCTTGTTGATGTATAGCAAGAATTCTTCGTCGGAAGTGATCTTTAGAGCCTTCTTTAGGGCGAGAGCACCAGCAGCGTCGATGGTACCGATACGGGTAGACATTGCAAGACCTTCGGCTGGAGTGTAGCCCATAGAGTTGTCCATTGCTAGACCGTTGAGAATTGCGGAGACGGAGCTACCAGAACCAAGGTGAGCAGCGATGAGCTTTTCTGGAAGAATGCCCTGTTCTTTCATGTAGCGAGAGATAAAGGCATAGCTTAGACCATGGTAGCCATAGCGCTTGATTTCGTGTTCGTTAGCAATATCTAGGTCGAAGGAATAATACTTTGCGGTATCTGGCTTTGCCCAGTGAAAAGCGGAGTCAGAAACGGAAATAATCTTGACGCCTGGGAAGTTTTCGCGGACACCCTTGATTTCGTTCGCAGTAGTTGGAACGTGAACTGGGTTGCGCTTTTCTGCTTCTTTGAGCTGAGCCATATATTCAGCATCAACAATATGATCCTCGGTGAAATAATCGCCAGGGGCGACGATGCGGACCACGACAGCCTGAAGCTTGTTCTTGTCGTTTGTAAACTGTTGATCAGCAAGAATCTGAGGAACAGCAGAAATAGCCTCGTTAAGATCTTTGCATTTTACTTCGATCTTAGTCTTCTTGCCTTCTGGGTCTTTCATCGTGCAGACGACTTTTTTACCCTCGTATTCAAAATGGAAATTGGCGAGAAGTTCTTCGCCATCATAAAGCGCATATTTGCGGGAGGCGCTACCCGGGTTAGTAATAAGGATTAACTTGCTCATATCTGTATTTTAGCATATAGGGGCATATATCTTATATTTTTCAATAATTTATATGGATACCCTATTTGCGATATATGTGATTACTTGCAAAATCCGCAAGCAATGTCAGATAGGCCATTTTCGCTAAGGTGTAATTACTTGCAAGAATTACAAGTTAATTCCTACGTTTTGTGCAGGTTGGACAAGTTTGACTAGTTTGACGAGTTTGACAAGTTAACCTGTCAAACCCGCGAACATGCGAACTCACAAGCTAGTCCAGTCTGCGAACCCGCAAAAAAGTGTAAAAATTAACTAGGTTAACTTTTACACTTTTCTAAAAAACAATATATCTACTCGTCTACGCCATACATCTTGGCATATTCGGCATTTTTGACCTTCTTGTCGATCATCTCAGAAGACAAGTCCTGCTTCTCGACAATCTCAAGAATATCTGCTGCAATATCCCAACGTGAGCAGCGATTGCGAGACAACTCGTCTAGCGGCGAAGTGGTCGAACCTTCATCCTCGTAGCCATGAATATGGAAGCGGCGAGGGTCGGTATAGTTAGAAACAATCGCGCGAAGACTGTCTGCGTAGCCATGGAAGTTTACAACAACTGGCCAGTCACCAAAGAGTTCATAGAACTTCTCTTGGCTTAGCTTGTTATCCGTCGTGCCAATAGCGCCGTAACTCAATACTGCAATATTTACAAATCTAATCTTCAATTCTGGATATTTCTCTTTTGCAAGCTTGACACCTTCGAGAGCTTCCTGAGTTGGCAAGTCACCGATACCAGCAACAATCACCCATGGAGCATCATCGGAAGCAAACTGGAATACCGAAGCGCCACCGTTTGTAAGCTGGAAGTCGGCATGATTGCTATCTATCCAGCGCGGTTGAGGATTCTTGTTAAATGTTGCAAGATTTACAACATTCTTGGAATTATACATATATTTCCAAGCCGCCTCGGCAGCGTTATCGTCCACTGGGAAGAAACAGTTTGCAAGATTAGAAGGCTTAGATAATAAGCTTGTAATTAGTGCTGGATTCTGATGCGTATAGCCATTATGGTCCTGCCTCTGCCAGCAAGAGGTCGAAAGAATATTTAGCGCGTTATAATACGGGCGCCAAGAAACCTCTTTGCTCTGTTTCAAGAACTTCAAATGCTGATCTAGCTGAGAAGAAATAATCGGGAGGAAGGCCTCATAGCTCGTCATTGCACCCTTGCCGCCGCTCAAAATATGGCCAGCCAAGACAGCAAAGAGCGTATTCTCGGAGAGCATCTCAATAACCTTGCCATCAGGAGCAAGATTCTTATCCCAAGCTTTAACCTCGCGCGTCCAAGCCCTATCCGTTACATCGTAGACCTGTTGCATGCGATTCGAGGTTGTCTCGTCAGGAGAAAAGAAATAAAAATCTTGGTCTCTATCTAGAACTTCATTAAGGAAGGTTCCGAAAGTTCCAGCAATGTGGCATTTTTCTTCGCCAGGCACAAGATTATTTTGAGATGAATTCATCGTAGAGCTCCTTAAAGTTGTAAGATTTTAGCCAATCTTCGAGCATTTGTAGCTGCTTGCGGTCGGTCTTTGCCTGAGGAAGCGGAACTTGATGCGAAGCACAGTTTCCTTCTAGCTTTAGGCCGTCGAGCTGCATTGGACCAGAATAACCCTTTGGCGTGCGCATAATAATAAAGCTGTTGCGGTTTAGCTTGTTCAAAGCCTGCTGAAATTCGTCATTATTCGTGCCATCTACAATAATTGGATCAAAACCAAAGCCACGGAAAAGTTGCAAAAGTTCACGCTCGCTGCTGCGACCATAGATGGTTGGCGCAGAAATCTTGTAGCCGTTTAGATGAAGAATCGGAAGGACGCGGCCATTTGCATCGGAGTTGAGCAACTTGTTTAAGTTTAGGCTTGCTAGAGCAGTGGCGGTTTCTAGCTCACCATCGCCAATAAGCACCGCGATAAACTTATCTGGTTTGCCAAGAGCGGCACCATAGGCGGTAGCCAAAGAATAGCCAAGCTCGCCACCTTCGGCGATTACGCCTGGGGTAATTGGGCTAGCATGAGATGGGAAGCCATAAGGCCAAGAGAAATTCTTGCAGACATATTCGATACCGCGAAGGTTTTTAGTGGCTTCTGGATAGTATTCTTCTAGGTCACCATCGTAGTAGAGGTTGGCCTGCAAAGCAGGAAAACCATGGCCAGGACCAAGGATAAATTGCATCTTTGGGAAGCGGGCTTTGAGGTTGGCGTAGGCAATATTAATGCCTGGGCAAGTGCCCCAGTGACCAAGCAAGCGAGGCTTAATATCCGCTTCGCTTAGTGGTCTGTTTAAAAGAAAATTGTCTTGCAAAAATATCTGTGCGACAGACAGATAATTACAGAAATCTATGCGGCTTTTGATTGCCTGAAGATTAATATCGAGATAGCCCAACCCGTTCATGCTTATATTTTAGCAAACTTTTTAGACTCACACAAAAAGACGCCCCGTTTTCGAGGGTGCCTCTTTTAATCTGTAATTTCGAGCGCTTTGATAGTGGCGCCGATAATTTCTTTGAGAGTTTCTTCGTAGTTTTCGTAAATACGGAAACCTGCAGCGTAAGGATGACCACCGCCACCAAAGTATCCGGCGATTTGATCAGCAACTGGTTTCGTGGAGCGGATTTTGCCTGTTAGTTTGCCGTCAGGATAAGTCTTGATAGAGATTGCAACATCTACACCCTGCACCATGCGAAGCTCTTCGAGAATGAGGACGTTTGGATTGTATTCGTCAGAGAATTCCTGGATATCTTCGAATGGGATTAAGACAGTCGCAAGGCGGCCGTCAAGGTGGTATTCTACACGCTTAATGAGATCGGCTTTGTAATCTAGGATGCGTGGAGATTTCTTTGAAAGCTCACGGCGACGTTCTTCCATGTCTGCAATTTCAAGGCCGCAATCTAGAAGAGCGGCAGCAGTACGAAAATCTTCGGCTGTCGTAGAGGCGGTAGTTAGACCGAGAGTGTCGGATTGAATACCATAAAGAAGATCTTCGGCACATTGCTTAGAGATGGCAATGTTTTGATCCTTGAGGATTTTATAGATAAGACCACAACAGCTAGACATTGGCTCGATAATGGATTCGTACGGGAATTCTAGATCAGGCTCGGTTTCGTGGTGGTCGATAACGAAGACTGGGGTGCTAAATAGGCAGTTCTTAATAGCAGGATCGTCAAGAAGTTTGGAAAGAAGGATGTTTGCGGCGGTATCGACAATAATGAAAGCGTCAGCCTTCCAAGCGAACTCGATATCTACGCGGCTCCAACCCTCGAAGTAGCGCATATATTTTGGGATTTCGACAGGACAATAAAGAGAGGTTTCCTTGCCAACGAGGGCATCCTCGAGTGCAAGAGCAGAACCCAGCGAATCACCGTCAGGATTCTCGGCCTGAATAATACAGATATGCTGCTTGTCTTTAATAAATTCGCTGAATTTGTCGTACATGGGTATATTATATCAGATTGAGAATAACAGGGGTGGTTTGCGCTCTAATTGGAGCTTTGGTATAATCTAAGCAAATCACTAGCTGGGATCCGCAAGCGTTTACCGATGCGGCGTAATCCTAGAGGTTATGCAGGCTAGCGTAGGAGCTCTCCGAAAGGGGAGCTTCTCTATTTCTAAGATTAACTGATTTTAATATTGCTTGAAGCCGCACCGGCAATATAATCTGCAACCTGAATTAATTCATTATTCTTAGATTTTTCTTGAGCCATCTTGGCAATAATCCTGTTTTTGCGGAGTACATTCTTTAATATCTGGGTTAATTGCGGATTCGTGTCCAAAATAATCCTATATTTTTCTTTGCTAGACAAATACCCAGCTATTTTGTCCGATATATCGGATAGCACATTGCAGCCCGGCTTCTTTTCTGCCCGAAAAACCTTATATTTTTCTATATTCTTAGCAATAAACTTTAGAAACAAGTCACGTTTTCTTGAAGCGTTACGACTATAATGAAACTCGTAATCTTGAGGGATATTATTCCTTTTCTTTAGTTCTCTTATCTTTCCTTTAATCTCATTGACTTTATCAAGCGAAGCAAGAATTACCATTGCAACATAGAAAGGCTCGCTATTTTTAGCACTCGGATTTCCAGACTCGTCAATGAAACAGTAAATCATTTTTATAGACTATACGAACCACAGAAGCATAACAAGCGACAGCATAATGTTTTTTGCAAGACATTAGAGACTATTGCGTGACACATAAAAACAGCCCCGAAGGACTGAGTTTTATTCTTTATTTAAAACTGGCTTTAGCTTCTCCTGAAAGGAGTAAGGACGCTTTTGCTCATTTAACTGCCTATTCTAAACAAGACCGGAGTAAAAGATGTATAGATGGTCTTGCGCCAGGCTTCTATCGCGAGAAAGGATGCACTAACCAAACAGAATGACACAAGTACAATACGCCCAATGCTAAGCGTAAGGAACATTTTTCTCACCTTTCTTCAGATCGCACCAGTTTATTAAAAAACTTTCTATTTCTCGAAGACATTAATGCCGTCTTCGCGATTTTTTCTTTGTTCCTGAATCATCTTTAGCCATTCCGTGTTTGGCATATTTGACCGACTAGCGCTGCTTCTCGTCCCACCAAACGATGTATTATTTGCGGTTTGCCTCTCTAAGGATTCGTAATGTACGCTTTTAGCAAAGGAGCTCTCGAATGGTTTTCTAGTCCAGTTTTCTACCGTATTATTAGAGATTTTAACTTTATTTTTACTTGCAATCCTGTTATTTCTTTTAAAAATCTCTCTATCTTTCTTTAAGCTTTTTCTAGCATCCGCATAAGATACATTCATCTTGCTCATCATGTTATATACCGTGCCAGGCTTAGCATGGCAGCCTCTTTTTCTGTTCTTCTTGAGAGATTTTGGCGTTTTGCTATTTTTAGTCATTTTCTCTTCTTCCCACCACAAATAAATGCCTTTAACTGGGGCACGTTTTGCACCTTTTCTTCTTATTGGGCGAGCTGCGTAATACATCTTATAATTCCCTCTCCACAATCTCGTCCGCCTCTTCACGAGTAACAGTCGTATCAAAGAGACCAACCATCTGACCTTCGTTAGCGGCGCGACCGCCAGCATACTCGAGAGAAGCATCCTCAAAGCGGCGGAACTGCGCAATCGCAGCATTAAGCTCCGTCTGATTGAATGCGCCAACTTCGCACATCATATCGAACTCACGAATCGTCAAACCTGTAACCTTAGTAAATAATTCTGGCTCAATGTTGCGAATTACATCCACAAGCGCCTGCTCACGATAATCCGTCAAGTACATAAAGACCGGGATACGCTTAATGAACTGGTAGAGCTTTTCGCGAAGCTGTTTCTTGAAGCTAGCCTGCTCCTTTTCTTTCTCCTTGATTTCTTTCTTTTCCTCGTCGGTTGCATCGCGGCCTTCCTCGGCAATCTTGCGCTTCGTTTCCTTTAGCGCCTTCTCGCGCGAGATAGTCTTGCTCAAATCGCCACGAAGATTGCGGAATGCCTCGATCTTTTCAAGAGCCGCCAATAGCTCCGCATTATTCAAAATCTTCTCTAGAACCACCGTCGTAGTATCGACCAAACGAGGCGATTGCCAGCGTCGAGCCAACATCGTCGACGCGGTGCCATAGGTCGAGATATCCAAAATCTCATTCGCGTTTAGTTTCTGCATTTGATGGCCGTCATAACAAAGAATCGGCAAGAAATGAATAAATTCATCCAAGCGCTCTTCTGGGCGACGTTTATCACCAACAGAACCAAGTACATTACTGTAATCTGCAACCAACTTCAGAGCGCGGCTTGGTGCGAAGTCTAGGACATAGCAGGTTTCCTTGAGGACATCTTTCTTCATCGGATCCTCGGCGTCGCGCATCGTCCATGGACTTTGCGCACGGAAAGCCGTCTGGAAATACGTTTCAGGAACATCAGTATTGCGCAAGAATAAGACGCCACTCCATGCTGAGACTGTTACACCGGTCGTAAGCTTACCGCAAGATAAAGTAATTGTATGGGTCGACAAACCATCGCGAATCGCATTTTCTACTGGACCCTTAGCCTCTTTGCCGCCAGGAGTATCACTGCCGGCCGCGCGAATAATCTTATAGCTACTGAAGAATGAATCATTTTTAAGCATCTTCTCCATTGCGCAGCAAGCACCAACTGTCGGCAAATACCAGAAAGTATGCCTCAGTGAAGACAAAAGACGTGCATCTTCAAACGGTAAGGCTGGCGCCTTGTGATCGAAACGATTCTCGACTTCAACCTCCAAATCTACGCCATGTAGAATATTTAGGAATTTTTGCACGAAATCTTCGCGTTCAAACTTCCATTCACCATCAACTTTTTTAGCTGAGAAGAATTTATTAAGATCAAACTCATTAAACTCGCCCTGCATCGCAACTTCGCGCAGTTTTTCTGGCATTTGGTAGGTCAGCATTACGATTTGCGGCAAATCTCGGTACGGGTTTTCGCCCTCGCCATGCCACTTGGCTTTTTCGCGCTGCTCGTCAGCATAGGTCCAGTCAAAAATCTGGTCTTCCGAGAACTCACCTTCAGTCAATGCGCGAAATGGCGTACCAGAAAGATAGAGGAAGCTCTTGGCGTGAATTGGAAGAGTCTTTTCAATCTCTTCTGCTTCGTCATAATTGGATGGCATGTTATCTACTTTGTCGTCTTCACCAGTCAATTCCTTTGCGGAATCTCGCCAGGCACCAAAGTGATACTCGTCAACATAGATGCTATCCCACTCGATTTCATGCATCTTTTGATGGCGTGCCTTGATTTCGCCGTTTAAACCTTTGCCGAGCACATCCTGATAGCTTGCAAACCAAACCACTGGGCGAGAATCGTCGATTTCGTTCTCGTTCCAAGTATTAAGGCCTTCGATAAATTGCCAACCATCAAAATCTTGATGACCATAAAGATCCTTCATCCATTCTTTTTCGACGCCAGGTTTATAGGTAAGAACCAAAATGCGAGTCCAGCCCATTCTTTTGGCGAGCTGGTAAGAGGTAAAGGTTTTACCAAAGCGCATCTTGGCGTTCCAGAGAAAGCGAGGCGGCTCAGCTTCGCCAATATGCTTTTCGAAGTAGGCCGAGGTTTGCTCGACTGCGGCTTGCTGCTCTGGGCGCATCGAGAAGTTAGCCTTGTTATTGCTAGATTCTGGGCGGCCATTTTTAATGCCAGTAATGACAGATTTTACGGTTTCAATATCCGTATCAAACCATTCGCCAGCAAGGCGCTTAACACCAAGCTTTTCGAGCCATTTGTGGACTAGATGATCCTTAAAGAATTCACCAGAGTTTGTAATAGCCAGCTCGTAGTGCTCGATTTTATACTGCGGATTAGGCGTATTTACTAAGCCCTCTTCGATGCGTTCTTTGACAGCATCAAAATCTTGCCCCGTCTTAGAAGCGCGCTCCGTATAGCCAACCTTCAAGCCCGGCTGATTTGGCGAACTATAGACGTAGATTTGCGGGCGTTTTTGATAAGATAGTAGATTGGACATAATTATTTACTCCAGATTATTTGAAATATCAAAGAAGCGATACTTATCGTGAGCGACCCAAACGATATCAAGATCGGCAGCCAACTATATCTTTCTTCTCGAGCTTTTCTGATTCTGTAGTTATCCAGTCTCAGCTTTTGAATATCCAGCGTACTTATTGCACTGTTTAGTTTTTGCTCGAACTCACGATAGGCATCTTCATAACTTACCTCGCGACTTCTACCGAACCTATCCATATAAACACCACAACCAGCATCAATAATATCCAGGCTACTTATCTCTTGTTTTAAGCTATCCTTAATATCGTCAATATGCTTACTGATTCGCAAAACCTGTTTTTTGCTTAGATGATAATCTTTAATTATCGATTCTAGTGCTTTTCGTAGTATGCTAGTTGTCCCCTTCAGGATAATCAGCGCATCACGCTCACAAATCATACCAGTCATATCGAACTCGTCCGTGTCGTATTTATGTCTAACAATAAGCTGCCTAATCCTGGCTTTTGCGTCGTTCATTTCTGAATCAATTTTTGCAGAAGCTTTCATGTTATTTACATCTCCTTAATCATAGACTCGATATAAGCTTGCTCGTCGGGCGTTATATCATAACGGTCATAAAGTTTTTCGTCAGTCCAAGCCTGAGTCATCGTTAAATCCGGCACAAGCGCGTAAACCTTCGAGGTAGTATCTTGAGTTACTTTGCGAAGTAATACAAGAAACCTAAAGAAACGAGTCGTAATATAAGAAACAAAATTCTTCGCTTCTTCTTCCGAGTCAAAGGATTTTACAACAATATAAGTTTCCGTACATACAGAACCAGGTTCAGCTATCGTTGGATAGGTTAGCACCCTATTCGGCAGTGTCCCCAAACCTTCATTAGCCTTAGGTAACAATACTTTCCACTTACTGACAAGATTTTCGCCAACCCAAACCCTAGTTTTCAGAACATAGCCAGTCTTCTTGTTGGCGTAAATCTTATATTTGTCTGGATTATTAATATCGTCAAAATCCGAAAAATTCGTAGCTAAACCAAACGGCTTACGCGAAGATACTACCTTGTCCAAAGTCGACTCATGGCGCGCCTGTACTTTTCTCAAAATAGGGATCGCCTCATTCCAACGGATAAGCGTATCGTATTCGTCCAAGCGGCGCTTCATAGTCGAGGCCTCTTCGTTTCCTATGATTGTTGTAATTTCGCAGTCGCCATCGTAAGCTCTTTCCCAAATAAAGTAGTTTACGCCACCCTTAATCTCAACACCAGGAAAACAGTCGTTAGCATCAGGATAGTCCACTATCTTCTTAATATGCCTATCATGAAGCATCTCATCACGGAATTCGTCGAGCCCCTTACCGCCAGCAAACCAGCGAGACGGAACAATAAATGCCAGATAGCGAGGATTAAGACTTTTAGCTTGACGAATAAAGAAATGATAAATAGGGGCTGCACTCGCACCATTTCCGCCATCATTGAGCTGGTAAGGCGGATTTCCAACAATAACATCAAATTTCATAGTTTTTATCTCCTCTGGCGTTAAGTGAATAAAGTTATAGGCATGGCGCTCGCGCGTTTCGTCGCGATCAAGCTCGCCGTTTTCTTTGTTACCGCAATAAATACAGCTGCCGCCGCGGTAAGTGTGTGGGCGGTTATCGTAAGATATATTGCCGTTCGCATCGTTAAAATGCGCAATAGACTTCTCGCCATTTGCATTTTTGGAAGTATAGACGCTGCGGCGGCTCATAAGCGCCGTCAAATCCGTCAAAGCAATACCATAAAGCATATTCTTAAAAATATGATCGCGGCGATCGTCTTCATTCGGAAACTCGTCATGAAGCCCAACCATGAGACGCTTTGCGATTTGGCGCAAGAAAATACCAGTCTTACATGCCGGATCGAGCCACTTTAAACTCGAATCATGCCAGACTTCCTCCGGAAATAGGTCTAGAACCTTATCTACTAGCTCTGGTGGCGTAAAAACCTCGTCACTAGACAAGTTTGCTATACAATCCAGGATGTCCGGAACGTGTCCACCGTTTACTAGGCGCGTAAATAAGTTCACCTTTTGCGGTTTATTCTCCATATTCAGAGCCTCCCGAAATACTGCCCGATAGTGAATGTGAGCCACTTTTTAATTTAAAATGCCGTTCTAAGAGAGAGCGTACCTGTCCTGGATCAGATATCTCTGTTAACTGATTTATTAATTCGGAAGTCGTTTTCTCTTTCTCTATAGCGCGTCGGTCGCGAGCATATCTAGCATTTTGAGCTTTTCTACGATTACGAAACTCTTCGTCTTCGTGGTAGCGCTTACGAATATATCCATTGTGCAAATCTAGAAAATATCTCTTCCTGCACTCTTCAGAACAAAAACCTGGCGCCCTCCCTCTAGTTTTTACCTGGTATGCAAAAGCTTTTCCGCAAACCTTACAGATCGATTGTTTTTCCTTACCAGATCGAACACGATGTTCGTTTCTACATTCCTCAGAACAGAACTTTGGCATTCTTCCCACTCCGCCTTTTTCGTAGCTAAAGCTTTTCCCACACCTTTCGCACTGGAGTATTACTTTATTCTCCATTCCTCATCTCCTTGTAGGATACCGTTGGGTAATCCTTGATTGCTTTATCGATTCCAGCCTCCATATCTGTCAGCGCATAAACACGGCGTTTGAACAGACCTTTGGCGGGGGTTGAATATTCAGTGAAAAATACTTTGTCCTTACCGTTTAACATGTCGCCAACAATTAGGTTGGTCTCCATGATTGCGTTCATAGCTAGCAAGAACTCCTTTGAGGATTTCTTCGGTAAATAATCAAAAATGACGCCTTGGAGGCGTTTCTTACATTCAGAGATGTTATCTTCGGCAATATCTACACCATAAATCGTCGACAAAACTTTAAGAACCGAGAATTCGCGATTCTTTTTATGCCACTCGATTTTGTCTTGTTTTAGATGATCAAGGCGCTGGCGTAAAATAGCTTCAAGAAAGTTACCATTGCCACAAGCTGGCTCCAAAAAGCGCCAGTAGCGGTTCGAGGTAGCCTGAGTTAAAGCGAGGATATTATTTACCTCGCGCTCGGCAGTAAAAACCTCACCGCGATCGCGGACGCGGCTTTTGGATTTAACTTGTTTCTGCTTCGCACTAGACGAAGCCTTGGCTTTCATCTCTGTTGCACTTTCTTACAACAGAGATGGCGTTAGTAACAAAAATAGGACACAACCGTGTCCTACACATTCAAGAAAATAAAGTATAGATTAGGACGTCCCGGCTGAGTCCTAATCATTTTACAACAGAGACATACATCCTTATTGTCCGAGACGCCCAAATCTATGTACGTCTCGGCAGAAAGACTACGCCTCTGCGCTTATTCTGTTGTAAATTTAAATTTTGATTAGGACTCTTTAATTATACCAGAGATTACAAGATATTGCAAAATATTTATGGTATTTGTCAATAATGTTTTAGATAGAGGCTAACTTTTATCTGCCGACGCACATAAAAATCGCAGCCCCTAAGTTGCCGGCTGGAACCTACAATTTCCGCGTATTAGGCAAAAACTATAAGACCGACTCCTATAGGAGCTGCGATTCAAAGTTTTTGCGAAACACGAAAAACGCGTTCTCTAAAACGCGGTTAAGAAAATTCAAATTGTAGATTCCTCTTATATTATACCACTTATTCCCTAGGCGCCGTCTTTTGTTTCTTCTTCAATATTGCTATAATCGATTCAGTTAGCCACTAGCTCAGACCCGTACGCGTCGACCGCTACGCTTAGCTTCTTCGAATGACTAAGTGCGCTAGTGCAGTAGCTCTCCGAAAGGGGAGTTTCTTTAATTTGCTATCATTTCCAACCATTGGTATAATTATTCTCAATAATGACACTAGCTGGGATCCGTACGCGTTGACCGCTACGGCGTAACCTAAAGTGCTACGCAGGCTAGCGCAGTAACCCTCCGAAAGGAGGGTTTCTCTAATTTTCGGACTCTATACCTGCCAAATAATCAGCAACTTGGATTAGGGAATTATTGCTTGATTTTCCTTCGGATATTTTCGCTTTAATCTTTCGTTCTTTTACTGCCACTTTTAGCGCACGAAATAATTGAGGATTAGAGTCTAACCTTATTACATACTTTTTATTTCTTTCAAAATCGCTAACTAATATTCTTGCGGTTTCTAAATATAGGTCATCGCCATTCTTATTTACTCGAAGCACCCTATAATCCTTCACCTCTCTCCTCACAAACCTTACAAACTTATCCTTCTTGGTCTTTGCGTTGCGGCTATAATGAAACTCAAAATCCTGCGGGATGTTATTTCGCAGCTTAAATTTCCGAATCTTTTCTATCATCTTATTCACTTCATCGAGCGAGCTAAACATCGCCATAGCAACAATAAACGGACGCTTGTCCTTGCGGCTCGCAGTTCCTGATTCGTCGATATAGCAATAGATCGTTCCGCCACATTATTAGATATCTACAGAATCGCCAAGCATAATTGCATTATTTTTGCATCTCGTCTCGCAAAGCCCCAAATAGGTATGGTATAATATACACATCTTTGAGGCGGCCAGCCTATAAAAGCACCGCCATTTACAAGGATTTATTCTAGGGGTGTAGCTCAGTTGGTAGAGCACTGGTCTCCAAAACCAGGTGTCGCGAGTTCGAGTCTTGCCGCCCCTGCCATTTCTAGAATGGCCCGCGAAGGGCATTTTTTATTGCCGCAAAACCTCGCCCACCCCCTTGCCTTCATTGACATTTTATTGCGTTTATGCTATAATATAAAAGCCTATCATTATGCCCTTGAGAAGCATAAGATGGAGTACTTATATGAGGTGATACTATGAAAAGGAATACCCTTCCAGCTGTCCGCCAGCTCCTGAATTTCTATGAAGCACTCCACAGCTACTGCGCCCATCTCCCCAGGGCTAACTACCCCTCCGAGGAAGAAGAGATGTTTGGCGATCAGGGCTTTATCCCGAGCGATCTTGCTGGCATTCCCTTCGACAAGCTGACTTGGAAAGTCAACGGAACATGGCTTGACGCCAATTTCGAGCTCAAGCGCGCTTTCCGCGATCTTGTCTGCATTCTCGATAAGGAATGTAAGTCTAGATCCGAGGAAAAGTGCTGCCCCGACTATGTACTGGAATCTATCAAGGACAGCGCTGTCGAAGTAGACAAAACCTTCGGTAAAATCAAGGATTACTCTTCCTTCGATTTCGACAGGATGCTTTACGGAATGCTTGGCACAAACCACGAAATCTGCCTGGGCGACGGCGACAGTGTCGACATAATACTGAGCGCAATCAGGTTTGCAATCGGCGACGCCATGCTCAATCTCTTCGATAGCCACAGCAAGATTCTCAAATATGCAGAGTTTATCCAGAAACTTGAATCTTGCCCCAATTCTGCAGGTCTCAACTGCGTCGAATCTATGCTGAAGTTCCTCGAAGCAAGCACAGAAGACGAAGAAGACGAAGAAGAAGGCGAATAATTTCACCTTATCCCCCGACCCAAAAAGGTCGGGGATTTTTCTTGGCCGACCCCCATAAGCCAACATTGCTCTTGTGTTTTCTTTACTTTTAGGTTATACTATACGCACCAGTTCACCGAGTCCGCTCGGTGTTTTGCGTTCATTACATTATCAAAAGGAGGTCCTGAAGTATGGACAACATCATCAACAAGGAAGAAATCCGTGTAATTGAGGTGCTGCACAACCTTGTTAGCGCCTTACCTGTAGGCGTAGCAAGTGCGTATCATGCCCTTCACGACAGACTCGAAATGGTTGCTCTTCGCCTCTGCGACGAGAATAACCCCACATACATGGACATGCTCATCGATACTCGCAAGACTATCAGTGAGAAGCTCAATCCTGACTATAAGAATGGTCTCCTCGACTACCGCCTCAACCAGGAGTCTGATTACCTCAGACAGAGAGGCGAAGTTGCATATAGACTTCTTTCCGGCATCGAACCCTCTCTTCTGACTGATGAAAATATGGTACTCAACGAGGAACTCAAGTGGATTATCCCCTCTCTCGATGAATGCCCTGAGGACGAAAACGACCCTCGTCGCATTAGCAGATTTATCCCCGAGATTAAGGCTGCACACAAGATCAAGGATAGCCTCAATGGTACTAACAGCGAGACTGAGCTCAGATATCTGCAGGTTCAGGCGCTTCTGATTAGCCGTCTGGCAGGTCATGTGCCCGCAAGCATTATCTACGTTTACTGGCAGCAGCTCGAGCCCAAGTCCGCAGAAAACATGGCTTACTATAACGAGATCATGGACAATATCATTGCCCTTCCTTGCGAAGAGTGGAGTCACGACGAATACGCAAGAGGCGTCCTGGAATTCCTTCAGGCACTCAGCGAAAACGCTCTCTCTTCCGCAATCGACGTCGACGTAAGAATCATGTCAGCTCCGACAACCAGCTTCATTATCGACTCTTGCAGAACCATTTCCAGAGAACTTCACGGAATGGAAAATCGTGCTAGATACGAAGGTCTGATTAATCTTGCCGACATGGTGATTGCAGACCTCAGAGGATACAAGCCCATGAGCTGCAAGCATTACGACATCCCCGCCAGCGAGCTCTGCGCTTACAGCGAGGGCTTCAAGGCTAACAAGCGCAAGCCACTGTTTCCGATGCTCGCAGCCGCTGTCGCTGCAATCGCAACCTCCTAAACTACAATACCCTCGGTCATTTTCGGCCGGGGGTTTCTTTTTACCCAAAACGTATATAATGAATATATGTCCAGTTTTCCGAGCCTTCATCTCAAGAATCTGATTTCGAACCTCAGCGACAATGGTCTTACCGAAGGACAGGAACAAGCCCTCGACGCAATGCTTATGGGCGAAAACGTTTTTCGGACAGGCGATGCGGGAACCGGTAAATCTTATGTGCTAAGCGAATTTTTGAAGAAGATGCGCCGCAAGAAGCATATTATTGCTTGCGCGCCGACCGGGATTGCCGCGCTCCGACTCCAAAACGGCTGTACGATTCACCGCGCTTTTCGCCTGCCTTTCTTGCAAGCTTACGATTTTCGCAAGCACAAACATCCAAACGAAGAGATCCTGAACGCTGACGTCATTATTATTGACGAGATTTCGATGTGTCGCGTTGATCTTTTTGATTATATTTCCGAGATTATTTTTGAGGCCGAGAAACAAACCCAGCACAAGAAGCAAGTGATTGTGGTTGGTGATTTCTTCCAGCTGCCGCCAGTTTTGCGCCGCGAAGAACGTGAAGTACTGAGTTACAAATACCCAGAGATTCAGGCTGGCTTTTGTTTTTCCGGCAAGAACTGGGAGCGCTTCCATTTTAAGCCATTCGTTTTAACCGAGATTGTGCGCCAAGAAGAAGACGAATATGTCGAGATGCTCGAGAAGGCACGCCGTGGCAATGGTAGTTGCTTGCCGTATTTTAACCAGAGAGTAAGCGAAGAGTTCGATGATGGCGCGATTTGCCTCGTTCCGACCAATGCCAAGGCTAGCGCCATTAACAGCAAGAAGCTTAATGCCCTAGTTGGCGAGCCGAAGATTTTTCATGCCGTCGTTAAGGGTTCGATCACTGCGAGCGATAAGGCCGCCGAAGACAGCCTAATTCTAAAACCTGGCGCACGCGTGATTGCGCTTTGTAATAACCTTGAATACAAGAATGGTCAGCTTGGTACCGTTCGCGAGATTGGCGAAGATGCCGTAAAGGTCGCCTGGGATAATGGCCGTAAATCTATTGTCGAGGCTTACGACTGGAACATTATGCGCCCAGAATGGGATGGCGAAGTGATTAAACACGAGATCGTGGGCACTTTTAGGCAGCTACCTTTGCGCCTTGCCTATGCGATTACAATCCATAAAAGCCAAGGCCAGACTTATTCTCGCACCGTCGTCGATCCGGCCTGCTTTGATATTGGCCAGTTATATGTTGCATTATCTCGCTGTGAGAGCATCGAAGGACTTAGTCTCATGCGCGCGGCTTATCCTAGAGCACTCAAAAGCTCACCCGAAGTGCTGGATTTTTATAGTAAAATCACGGGCGAGCCGTATTATATCGAAGAATATAGCGATTTTTAGCCGTTTTTAGCCGTTTTTAGCTATTTTTATGCTAAAATGCTTGACATTTGCCATAAATTAATGTATTATATGTTCAATTGCCATGGCATTGAACTTTATGATCCGCTCCTGTTTGGAGATAGTTCATACCGTGGTAAGCGCGCAATCGGGGCCAAGACCTCCGAAGTAGTAATTATATATGCGTGGTGTGCCGCTCTCACACCGCAAAATTTAAGTTGTGTGTCCCTGTTTTGCAGGCACGATCGAAAAAATTTGGAATATTTCCAATAAGCCTCTGACAGAACCACAACTCGTACCTCCGAGGCCCAGCGCGCGCACCTCACCCAAACCCCCGCCTTCATGACGGGGGTATTTTAATGCTCCACAACAAGATGATATAATATGGTCTTAAGTACTCATTTTGAAGGGATAAATTTTACTTTAATGCTTAGACTATTCAGATATTACAAACCGAAAGATTGGCTACTTTTTGTTGCAGTAGCACTCTTGATTTTTGCCTCGGTATGGATCGAGCTTTTGATGCCAGACTATATGGCAAACATTACCAAACTCGTTCAGACGGAAGGCAGCCAGATGTCCGAAATCCTACGGAATGGCGGCATGATGCTAGCCTGCGCGGCAGGAAGCCTCATCTTGGCAGTCGTCGTAAGTTATATCCTTTCAAACCTCGCCGCAACCTTCTCGCTTGTTGTTCGTAAAGCGCTTTTTGATAAGGTCGAAGAACTAGACTTAGATCAGGCCAACAAGTTCTCTACCAGTAGCCTTATTACCCGCACCACAAACGATATTACTCAGCTTCAGATGGTTATTGGCATGGGCACCATGATGTTACTTCGCGCGCCAATCACCGTTACGGTCGCAATTACAAAGATTGTTGGCAAGAGCTGGCAATGGAGCACGACTACCGCGATTGCTGTCGTAATACTTCTTTCCTTTATTGTGACATCCATGACGATTGTTTTGCCGCGCTTCAAGAAAATGCAAAAGCTTACCGACCGCCTCAATGGCGTTACACGCGAGAACCTTACTGGTATTCGTGTCGTCCACGCTTTTAATGCCGAGAGTTACCAGGAGCAGAAATTCACTCAGGCCAACAGTGATTTGACTGAGATTCAGCTCTTTACGCAGCGCGTCATGTCTCTTCTCTCCCCGATGATGTATCTAATTATGCAAGGTGTCTCGCTTGCAATTTATTTCATTGGCGCATTTCTAGTAGACGGAGCTACGACAGACAAACTGGATATCTTTAGTGATATGATTGTCTTCTCTACTTATGCAATGCAGATTATTATCTCTTTCTTGGTTTTGTCTGGCATTTTTATCATCTTGCCACGCGCCCAGGTTTCCGCAAAGCGTATTAACGAGGTTCTTGATACCGAGATTACAATCAAGAACGGAACTATTAAGGAGCCAGAGACTGGCCTTGTAGGCACAATCGAATTCAAGAACGTTAGCTTCAAATATCCAGATTCGCAGGATTATATGCTAAAGAATATCTCCTTCAAGGCCAAGCAAGGCGAGACAGTCGCAATCGTTGGTTCGACCGGTTCAGGCAAGACCACTCTTGTTAACCTGATTGAGCGTTTTTATGACGCTACTGACGGCGAGGTTATTGTAGATGGCGTAAATGTTAAGGATTACAAACAATCCGCGCTTCGTAACCGCATTGGCTACGTTCCACAAAAGGCCGTTATGTTTGATGCAAGCGTTTTAGAAAACGTTTCCTACGGAGACAATGGTCGCGAAAAAGCCGACGAGAATGCCGTAAAGAAGGCGCTCGAAGTAGCTCAGGGTAAAGATTTCGTCGAAAAGATGGCAAAGAAATACAAATCCCATATCGCTCAGGGCGGCACCAACGTCTCTGGCGGCCAAAGACAGCGCCTCGCAATCGCACGCGCTATTGCTCGCGACCCAGAAATCTACATCTTTGACGATTCTTTCTCTGCACTAGATTTCAAGACAGACGCAAAGCTTCGCCAAGCCCTCAAAGAATATACTAAAGATTCGACTAGCGTTATCGTCGCACAGCGCATCGGTACCATCATGCACGCAGATCAGATTCTCGTGCTCGATGATGGCAAATGCGTCGGCAAAGGCACACACAAAGAGCTCATGAAGAATTGTCCAGTTTACAAACAAATTGCGCTCTCTCAGTTAACTAAGCAGGAATTGGAGGCATAGATGGGACCAGGCTCACGAGGCATGCATGGCGGCAAGCCAGAAAAAAGCAAGAATTTCTCCGCCACACTCAAGAGGCTCTTTAGAGAGCTAGGCAATCTTCGTATTATTGTTTTCCTTGGCGTTTTCTTTGCAGTTGGCGGCTCGGTCCTGATGATTTTTGCGCCAAACATTGTAAAGGATCTTACGGACGAAATCGCAAAAGGCCTCACGCCTTTAGGAATTGATTTTGGTGCCGTAAAGGCGATTGCGCTTGGCCTTGGCATTATGTATGTCAGCGGCGCATTATTACAGCTTGCTGAGGCATGGCTCATGGCAAACGCTTCCAACCGCTTCGCCCAGAGACTTCGCCAGCGCATTTCCAAGAAGATTAATATCTTGCCGCTCAGCTATTTTGATAAGCATCAGACAGGCGATACTTTGTCTCGCGTTACGAACGATGTCGACATGATTGCACAGAGTTTAAATCAATCGCTTTCTACCCTGATTAGTGAATCGATTTTGCTTGTTGGTGCGGCTGCCGCCATGATTATTACAAATATCCAGATGGCAGGCGTTGCAATTGTTGCAAGTATTATCGGTTTTATGTTCATGGGCGCGATTCTAAAGAATTCTCAGAAGTATTTCGAGATGCGCCAGACCGAGCTTGGCAAACTCAACTCGCATATCGAGCAGATTTATTCCGGCCTTATCGTCGTGAAGGCCTACAACGGCAAGAACGATAGCGATGTTTTGTTTGATAAATACAACAAGAGCGTTTATGTCGCCAACCAAAAGAGTCGCTTCCTTGGCGGCCTCATGCATCCAATTATGAACTTTGTTGGTAACCTTGGTTATGTTGCAGTTTGTATCACAGGCGCAATTTTGGCGCAGCGGGATATTATTGGTATTGGCACGATTGTAGCCTTTATTACCTATGTCCGCCTCTTTACTTCCCCGCTTTCAAACATTGCGCAGTCGTTTACAAGTTTACAATCTGCTGCTGCCGCGAGTGAACGCGTCTTTGAATTCTTGGATGCCAAAGAAATGATTACGGACAGCGTTTTCAAGGAAAGGCTCGCCAAAGATTCTGTTAAGGGTACGATCGAGTTCAAGAATGTTAAATTTAGCTACAACAAAAAGAAGCCAGTCATTAAGGACTTCTCTGCTATCGCAAAGCCTGGACAAAAGATTGCAATTGTCGGTCCAACTGGTGCTGGCAAGACAACACTCGTGAATTTGCTCATGAAGTTCTACGATATTGATGATGGCGATATTTTGATTGATGGCCATTCAATCAAAGAGATTCCACGCCATGATGTCCACTCATTGTTTACAATGGTTCTTCAGGATACTTGGATGTTTGAGGGGACCCTACGCGATAATATCGCCTACAATCACAAGAATGTTTCGGACAAGACTATTATGGAGATTTGCGACACGGTTGGACTCACGCATTTTATTAGCACCTTACCAGATGGCCTAGATTCACAAATTTCCGAAAGCGATTCGATTTCCGCTGGCCAGAAGCAGCTTATTACGATCGCGCGTGGCATGGTCGAGGATTCTCCACTTTTGATTCTTGACGAGGCGACAAGTAATGTCGATACGCGCACCGAGGAACTCGTCCAGAAAGCCATGGACAAGCTTATGCAAGGCCGAACCAGCTTCGTGATCGCACATAGATTATCGACGATCAAGAACGCTGACTTGATTCTTGTAATGCGTGACGGCGATATTATTGAATCCGGTAATCACAAGCAGCTCATGGAGCAAAACGGGTTCTATACAGATCTATATAATTCACAGTTTGCTTTGTAGGATTCTTTTCGAAAAGTGTAATTGTTAACTAGGTTAACTTTTACACTTTTTTGCCGAGAGTATATAGTTTTATTTTTGCGCAGGTTTGACAAGTTTGACAAGTTTGACAAGTTAACCTGTCAAACCCGCGAACCAACGAACTAGCCCAACCCAAATCCGCGGAGCTTTTAAAAGCCCCTGGAACTCAGGGGCTTTATTTTAGATACTTAATTGAATTTTAATTCCAGGCTTGCACTCAGCATTTGAATCCAAAACATAAGTTCCATCTTCGCCAAATTCTATCTGGTCGTCTATCCATTCACCGTCCTGTTTTATCTTGATGCTTGGCTTGCCATCAATACGAACGAGCTCCAAAACCGCCTCGTCGGCATTATATACGCGCTTGATGTCCTTGGAATTTGCCATAAACAAATCCCCATCATTGATGCCAAAATAGCGGAAAGAATCCTTAACATCACCTTCTGTGCAGCCATAAGAAATGCGAAGCATGCGACTGCTACCAATTAGCGAAGGATCATAGCGATGAAGCAGTACCGAGCCAGCAACAACCATCAAAACAGCAACCGCGCCTAATGCTACGAAGTGGTACCAATGGAAGCTAAACTCCGATTCTTCTGGCTCTTCGGCGGCTCTTACAACATCAATAATTTCAACTTTTTCAGCTTTTTTCTCGGTCTTTTTCTTTGTATTTTTCTGGGATTTTTCCGACATAACTTCCTCCTTTTGTTAAGATTATTATATACCAGATAAGATAAACATTTTCGTGAAAAGTCATGCGCGCTTTTCGCTTGTGCTTTCAAAAATAGTGTTATACTAATAAGTAGATGAAAATTTTGATGCTCGGATGGGAACTCCCTCCCCATAACAGCGGCGGATTAGGAGTAGCTTGTTTACACCTGTCAGAGTCGCTCGCCAAATATGGCGCCGACATTGATTTTGTTGTCCCTTATGAAGCCGAGCATCATCTTAAAGGCGTTAATGTGCTTTCTGCATTGCACATTGACCCACTTTTCCGCTACGGCGGTAGCGCTTACGAAAGCAAGCTTATCGAGGAAAAGCGTTTCAAAAACGTCAAAACGAAGGAATTAATGTCTATCCGTGACGTTCAGCACACTTATTGTGAATTTGTTGAGCGCTATTTGATGGAGTTCAAGCCGGACCTAGTTCATGCACACGACTGGCTAACCTATGAGGCAGGTATTCTTGCCAAGAAGAATTTTGGCGTTCCACTTGTTGCTCACGTTCACGCTACAGAGTTCGACCGCGGTGGTGCTAACGGCGGCAACCCACTCATTCACGAGATCGAGTATCAGGGTCTAATTACCGCAGATAAGATTCTTGCCGTCAGCCAGGCCACGAAGAATATCATCGTCGAAAAGTATCATATTCCAGCAGATAAGATCGATGTCGTTTACAACGGTTTTGAAGCACCACAGGATCTTTATAAGTACGACAGCTCTAGCTACCAATACCTTGAATCTCTCAAGAAGAAAGGCTACACAATTGTTTCTACCGTTGGTCGCTTCACGCTCCAGAAAGGTCTTTTCCACTTCATGCGTGCAGCTGCTCGCGCCATTAAGCTTCACCCAAAGATGATCTTCCTCTTTGCAGGCGATGGCGAGCAAAAAGAAGATTTGATGCGCATGTCCGCTGATCTTGGTATCTCTAGGAACGTTATCTTTACTGGCTTCATTCGTGGCAAACAGCTTCGTGATATTTATAGCATTTCCGACGTTTTTGTCATGAGCTCCGTGTCCGAACCATTTGGTCTTACCGCGCTCGAAGCAGCACACCACGGCAACGCTCTTGTTATTACAAAGCAATCTGGTGTTGGCGAAGTTCTACGTTCGATTGTTCAGTATGATTTCTGGGACGAAGACAAGCTTGCGGGCGCACTCGTAAACATCGCTGAAAGCCCTGCGCTAATCAATACTTTGCGTGATGGCATCAAGCGCGAGTACGGCCGTATCTCTTGGGACGACGTTGCGCAAAAATGTATCAGCGTGTATGATGAAGTTAACAAACATAAAAGAAACAGGTTTTAGAGGTAATACTTAATGCGATCAATCGTACTATATCTACATATGCACCAGCCATACAGGCTAAAGCATTATAGTATTTTTTCTGTTGGTCATGACCATGATTATTGGACAGAAAAAGATTGGTATGCAGGCACAAATAACGAGCGCATTTTCAAGAAGGTCGCAGACAAATCCTATCGCCCAATGCTCGCTATCCTTGAGAAATGTTTAAATAATTATCCTGGTTTTAAGGTTTCCCTATCTATTACTGGTACATTTATCGAACAGGCTCAATTTTGGGCACCTGACGTAATCGAAACTTTGCAGAGAATCTGTAAAACCGGTCGCGTTGAAATCGTTGCCGAGACTTATTACCACTCTCTCGCTTTCTTCTTTGATAAGCAAGAGTTTGAAGAACAGGTCGTAAAGCACCAGAAGATTATCAAAGAACTCTTCGGCGTCGATACGCAGGTTTTCCGCAACACCGAGCTTTCCTACAACGACGATCTTGCCAAGTGGGCAGATGATTTTGGCATGAAGGGCCTTCTTGCAGAAGGTTGGGACAAGGTTCTAGAATGGCGTAGTCCAAACTTCGTATACCGCCCAGCTGGTTGCAAGGACACCAGACTCCTTCTCAAGAATTACCGCCTTTCCGACGATATTGCATTCCGCTTCTCAGATAAGCACTGGAAAGAATGGCCACTAACCGTCGAGAAATACCAGAGCTGGCTTGAAGCCGCAACGCTCAATGGTCCACTCATTAACTTATTCATGGACTTCGAGACCTTCGGTGAAAACATTTGGGAAGATACCGGCATCTTTAAGTTCTTCGAACATCTTGTCTATAGCTGGCTAAAGGACGAGAATAATAGTTTCCTAACCGTTAGCGAAGCTTGCGATAGCGACGAGCCAAAAGCTGAGCTATCTATGCCTTGGACCGTTACTTGGGCAGATACCGAACGCGACCTTTCTGCATGGCTAGGCAACTCGATGCAACACGAAGCAATGCAGGCCGTTTACGGAATGAAGCAAGACGTTCTAGAATCTGAAGATGCGCATATGCTAGAAGATTGGCGCCGTTTACAAACAAGCGATCACCCATACTATATGTGCACGAAGTACTTCAACGATGGCGACGTTCACGCCTACTTCTCGCCATATGATTCGCCTTATGACGCATTCCTATACTATATGAACGCGCTTCGCGACATGAGGGAACGCCTAGACGAAATCGCCGAGAAGAAGAAAGCCGCTTCAAAAGAAGTAGAAACAGATAATTAAGTTGATAAAACAGAGCCATTAAAAGCTCTGTTTTTTGCTCATGCTTGCATTTTAACCGTATTATCTATATATTTATATTCGTGACGCATAATTCGGTGCGTCTGGACATTAAGCCTCATGTAGCTATTCGCAACTGTTAACGACCACTTTTGTTCATGGACAGCAAAACACCTCATTATCGAGACTGCTACGACCGCGCCACTTCTCGCGCTCTAGTCCGAAGTTCAATACCTACGGCACTCGGCCGTAGCCGCCAGCTGCAGTGAATACCACGTGTTTGTTCGTGGATGGAGTTTCTATCCTGTATTTCGCGCGCCAGTGGCAAATCTCGTCGTAGATCCCGATTCCAATCGTATCCATCGATGATGTCCCCACCCAGAATAGCTACACAATTTATGGCCCCGGCAATAGTCGGGGCCTTTCACTTGGTTTTTGAAATCATGAGAAAAGGCGGCCTTTTACAGCCGCCTTTTTTGCTTACCCCTAAGCAATTACCCTATTATTCGCCAAGCAGATGAACTTTCAGTTCCTTCAAGCTATCACGCACACGTTCGAGGCGCCTTCCTCCGAAACCCTTGATGTTCAGGAGATAGTCCGCCGTTACGCGGGTTAAATCGCCGACCGTATTAATGCCGTGTTCGGCAAGAATCTGACAGCCGCAACTATCCAGACGAGTGTACTTGATCGGATGATTTTCGGTATTCTCATCCTCAAGCCTGCAATGACCTGCGACATAGTATCCCGAATTTGCCAGAAATACCCCCATTTCCTGACGAACCGAGAACAGAAGCGGAAGCGCACGAGTATCATCTTTGAGAGAATCAATCTTTGCGACGAGCTTCTTGACCTGTACCCAGCTCATCGCCAGATTATCGAAATCGGCGAGCGAAACCAGACCAAATTGGCCATTGTAGTATTTATGCGAGAAGGCCGAAATGGTCGCAACGAGACTTTCTTTGTAGCTCTCCTTGGGAGGAGTTGCTTTGTTGCCCGTAAACCATTCGATTGCTTCTTTCTCGCTTGAGCTACGTTCGCAGCGGTCTTTCAGAAAGACATCTACCTCGTACGCATCGAACTTCGCCAAGCTCCGCTCGTCGAAGGAAATCCCCATAGTTTCGAGCGCAAGCGCCACGAAATTAAAAGGATACTGCTTAGATATAGTAAGTTCCATAAGGTGCACCCCTTTTGAAAAAGATTTGGACATTTCTGTCCATAGGTGATATCATATCATACTTTTGGCATTTTACAAATTTAAGCATGTTCTGGCGTCGCGCCATTTATTTGTTATATATGTATACTCGGCCGCCCTGACGTTTTTCGTTATATATGCGTTTGCTTGCAAAATCCGCAAGTAATGTCAGATGAGCCTATAACGCTAAGGTGTAATTACTTGCAAAAATCGCAAGCAAATTCATATGTTTAAAAAAGCGCGCCATCTCAAAAAACACGCCTACACGGTAATCGTATTTGTTATATAGCCATTAGCTTGCCAAAATGGAAAGTATTAACAGATATGCCAATACTGCTAAGGTGTATTAGCTTTCCAAAATGGCAAGCTAAAGCATACGTTTTTAGAGGATAGCCAGGTCAACCAAGAAAAATCCGCGCCCCGAAAGACGCGGAATAATTCTGTTTGGAAGCATTCGAATCAGAGACGGGCAACATCCTGAGGAACAGCGAAGACGATGTTCTGGCCGTTCGAATTGCCAACCTGTGTACCGCTTGCCAGAAGGCTATGCTCGGTGCCGCGAAGGCTCTCGAGTCCACCCCAGGCAGTAGCGTGATCGGATACTGCAATCTGAGTTACGCCATATCTGCGTGCCAGAGAAATAGCCAGATCCTCGAGCATGAGGCGAGGCTTCTTGTCGGGCTCATAGATAACATAGCGTACAGGAAATGCATCGGCAAACTCCTGATCAACTTCGTAGATGGAAGGACTAGCACTGGGATAGAATGCAATCTGAATATCCTCAGGTTTGACTCCCCAGAGATTGTCGAAAGCACGAACCATAGACAGGATAATATTATCATCCTCATCGCAAAGCTTTCTGGCCATGCTATGGAATACACCGTAAGCGCCGTTAGGAGCGCTCATGACACCAGTAACACAGTCTGCACTGTAGGTCACTGGCACGATGCCAGAACCAGGCTCGCAGATGATACCGTCAGCATGGAGCTGGTTTTCTCTGGAGAAGCGGTTGTAGTTTACCTTCTTGTAGGCTGTCTTGCCGGTGCCTGCGCCAAGAATACGGAGACCGTTCTTGTTTACGTAGACAACATCTGATGTGCCGTGGAAGAGCGCAGTACTAACGAAGCATTCAACATCGTAAGCACTCATGAGATTCAGCAGATTCTGCCTCTGACCAGCGAAACCATCTACGGACTCTTTGTAGAGATTGTAGTGGATATCCAGCTCGAAGTTGCCTTCGTTAGTCATAAGGCTGCCCTTGCGAGTAGTGCCGACTGCCAAGCAGCTGCTCATAGGCAGAGTCAGAGCGGTAAGCTTGAGCAAAGTATCCCTTGAAGAAAATACGTTTGTCTCCTGGATTTTCATACCAATTAATGAATTGCTCATAATAGACCTCCTTCGGTTGTAAAAACCGAGACGAAAAGATTTCCGGCTTGCCCTTTGCATAGCCGAATTTTAAACACTCGAAGGCTCAAGTGCTCAAAATCCGACTATGCGAACTCCCAAAACAGTAAAGGTGCAAAAATATTGGTTTATTATACCACAAAATAACGTTTTAGTCAATGTAGCCCCATGCTACGTCATTTCGCGCAAATATGTAAAAGTTAACCTAGTTAACTTTTACACTTTTTGATTTTAGATAAGTCTTTCCAAACAGCGAGCCGTCAAAACAATATCTTCTGCAGTCGAACCACGAGACAGATCCGAGACCGGCTTCGTGAAGCCGAGAAGAATTGGGCCAGCAACCTTGGCGCCAGCAAACTGCTCAAGAGACTTATACAAGATATTACCAGCATTAATATCTGGAACGATCAAGACATTTGCCCTGCCCGCCACGTCGGAGTTTGGAGCTTTCTTGGCGCCGATACGAGGATTAATAGCCGCATCAAGCTGCATTTCGCCATCAATCTTGATTTCTGGATGAGTTTCGCGAGTCTTCGCAATTGCTTCCTGCATCAAATCCATCGTGTTGTCTTTTCCGCCAGAACCAAAGGTAGAAAAGCTAAGCATCGCAAGACGAGGCTCTTCATCTAGGAGTTTTTCGGACGCTTCATAAACCAGCTCAATAATGCGGCACATTTGCTCGAGCGTAGGATGTTTACAAGTGGCACCATCAGAAATGATATATTTTCTACCATCTGGAAGCTCAGCATAGAACAAACTTGTAAACAGTTTTACTTCTGGTTTTACGAGGCCAAGCTTGTCTTTCCCTGCCAAAATAACATCACGAGAAGAATAATCTATGCCAGCAACAATGCCATCAACTTCGCCACTAGCGAGCTTATCAAAAGCTTCTTCTAGGGATTGTTTTTCAAGGATCGCCTCAATATCAGTTAGTTCTGAAGCCGCCTCTTTTACGAATTCATTGTCTGCTTCTGGAAATAGTATCTTCTTCATTATTTCTCCAATTTCTTTAACTCTTCGATTAGCGAGTTTGTTTGCGTGTCGTTTAGTATATTATTATTCATCTGTTCGACGAGCGCCAGTAAGTTGTCTTTTGCTTCGGCATATTCTTGCTGAAGTTTGGAAAATTCTCCTGGGCCACAGCGGTCTTTGCAATGACTAGCACTACGCATAGCACTAGAGAGTTTCTTGATTAAGTCTTTTAATTCTTCGCTTGATTCTAGATTTAGGTTCTCGGCGATATCTGACAAACTCCGGTATTTTTCTTTAAAATCTGTGTCGCTCGTTAGGGTCGGATTTAGATCTTTTATGATCTTATTAAACTCTGCAATTTCCATAGCTCTTGCAGACTGAACGAAGTCGTAATACTTTTCAAGTTTTGCAGCCATATCGTTATTGCCGGAATACTTTTTAAACTTCGCGATTTCGTCTTTTAATTTTGCCTCGGAGGCGAGTGCGTTATCTATATTTCCAGAGCGTATCTCTGCGCTTTGATTCACAATGATACTGTATAGATTCTCGGCGGATTCCTGTGTTTTTCTCTTAAAGAAGTTGGCCTTGGCGGCGTTTAGGCCAAGAATTTCTAGGGCGGCGAAGGCAAAGATAAGAACTGCGCATATTATCTTTCTCATAGTATGCCTCCAGTCTGGTCGATTGAGTTATAGATTAGGTTTGCGTAGGCTTCACGGCCTTCGGGGTTCAGATGGATATGATCGTCATAAAGCAAGCTCATGTCACTAATTGCGACTTCCCACCAGTCGGCATAGTAGACGTTATCATGAGAGTTGGCAAAATCCTTGATGGCAGCGTTTTGAGTTTCGCGCGGTTGTAGTTCGCCAGCATAGCCAGTCACAAAGATTACACGCGAGCCACGGGCAGCATCTACAATCTCTTGCATAATTCCATCCGTAAAAATGCGCTCATTGGTGGTCAAGCTCACAATAACAATTGGCGGAACATCACCACTGGCGGCCACTGTATCGAGGATAGTATGCGCCTTCTCGATACCGCGCGATTCTTCAGCGTCAACATAAACATCCATAATCTTGGATTCCAGAGCAGCTTTGGCGCCGAGAGTAACAGAATCACCAATAACCAACACACTTGCATCATTTGGACTAACCGAGGCAAGATTAACCGGCTCATCTTGAGCAGCAGACTCTTTGGCGGTCTTTGCGAGAGCTTCCATCTCGGTAGTAATTTTATCTAGTCTTGGAGTTTGGAGGTAGTTTACGGAAACCGTTACTGACTTGTCGCTTTTTGCCTCCCTAATTTCATCCATAATATTGGAGCTGAGCGGAGTCAAAATGAGCGCAATCGCACTTAGTAGCGCAGGCATCGGCAGAGCCGCAAGCCTTGTCTTGATATTGCGGTTCAAGATAAAGCCTGTCAAAACAGATAGGACCAGACTCAAAATTAGAGTTATAACAAAGTTTGTAGCCTGATTAATACCGAAGATTCTCGGGAGTAGTAACATCAGTGGCCAGTGATATAGATAGATACCGAAGGCATATTTGCCCAAGAACTCTAGCGGGCGCATGATTTTGAGTGCGCTCGTCCTGGTCTTCTGGAGATACAGAATAGAATCAATTAGACTCAAGCTTAGGATTGCTGTCAGTTGCAAAAAGCCAGCAGTTGCCCGCTCGTAAGTTACCGAGAACGAGAACAGAATCAGCGCAGCCGAAGAGACGGAAAGAAACAAAAGTGCCGGTAGGCGGCGATGCCTTTTGGATATAGGGCGGAGCTGGCGCCATGCAGCCAAAGCTACGCCGCCAAAGAAAGCGAAAGCCTGCGTATCTGGAGCAAAGTACGCCCTGTCGCGCATTTCAAAAATCGTTCCGTAAGCATACATAAGCCCAGCAGACAAAAGCGAGAGTGCCGTAGAATAGGTCAAACAGAGACGGAGACCGTTCTTGCGGCTAACTTTGCGCATCGCAAGATAAATAAAGAACGGCAAGATTAGACAGAGCTGGAATTCTAGCGCAAGAAACCAAGTATGCTCGAAGAGGTTTGGCGAAATAGTTTCTTCATACGAAGCGCCAGAGATTAGCTCAAAGATGTTAGTCGAGAACGTTAGCGCAGCTAGCGTATCTTTTTGAAGGCCGACCAGCAATTCTTTTGGCGAAAAGAGCGCGAAGCTTAGACTAATCAAAACGCAGGCTAGTAGCGGCGGCCAGAGCTTAAAGAAGCGCTTTTTAACAAAGCTTAGTGGAGACTTTTGTTTCTCTTGGTAAGATTTGGATAAGAGTTTAGTTCCGAGCAGATATCCAGACAACGCAAAAAAGATCTCAATCGCAAGAAAGCCGCCCGGCATGAAGCTTCGAAAAAAGTGATAAATCACGATTAGGATAATCGCGAAAAACCGAAGCATGTTTAACCCAACTATCCACTGCATAGTTTAATTATACGAGTTTTAATCTGTTTTAAGCTAGAGTTATCTAGTATGGCAGCAAAGACTGATACCAGAGCTGCAATTCTTCAAGCAAGAAGCTGTCTTTCCCCTCTTTGGCAAGCTGTTGAATCGCCTTGATATAGTCGTTCTGGCGAGCCTTAATGCGAGACATACGGTATTCTTCCCACTTCTTATGCTCGGTTTCATCAAGAATATCTTCGAAGTTGCGAGCTTTGTAGTGAATAAGAAGTTCCGGCAGGCGCTCGTCGTCAAAATCCGGATGGAAGTTACGGAGGTCGGCTTTAGTAGCGCGACGAGTCGCAATACAAGTTCGACGGTCACGATCGTTCAGGAATCCATCATAGAGAGCCGATTCGCTATCGATAGCTGGTGGAAATTCTGGACGTTCCTCGTTCTCGGTGCGCATGCGCTCGATAAAATCTGGGTGCGCAAGGAGACTAGCCTTGTTCTTCTCGATAGTTTCCTGAGTCAGTTTAATCTTGCTCCAGCCATCAGCCTGAGTTAAGACTCCTAGTGGCGAGACTGCTGGACAGCGATTATATTTCATCTCTTTTACGATAGGATAGAAGCTCTTGCGGTCGGAATCTGCTAGTAACTCGTCAAGATTGTATCTGAGGTCAAAAACCAAAACACCGCTGTTCTTGGTTGGAGCGATTGGGAATGCGACGGTTGTTTTATTAAACTCGCTAGAATAGCGACCGCAGGAATAGACAAAAGGTTGTGGACGCTCAAGGTTTACAAGGTTTTGAACCTCACGCTTGTCTCGCATCTTGAAAAGATACTCGTAGAGCTGAGGCTGCTTTTCCTTGATAAGGCGAGTTACGTCAATAAGGGCGTTCACATCAGACAAAGCGTCATGGGCGGCTTCGTGCGAGATGCCATTGAGCTTCGTAATAAGTTCGAGACGGTTGGTCGCCTTACCTTCTGGAGTTACTGGCCAGTTAATACCTTCTGGACGAAGAGCGCGAGTCAGGCGGACAACGTCGAGTAAATCCCAACGACTGCGGCCGTCGCGCCACTCAAACTCGTAAGGGTCATAAAAGTTACGCCAGAAAGTCGCGCGCATAAATTCATCATCAAAGCGAACAGAGTTGTAGCCAGTAGCTATCGTGCCCTCGGTAAAGATTTCTTCACTGACATATTTACAGAATTCTGCCTCGGTTAAGCCATCAAGCTGAGTAGACTGAGGGGTGATCTTGGTTACCATGATAGCCTGTGGACTTGGTAAGGTATCATTACAGAGCTTTACAAGGAGGTTTACCGGGTCGCCAATTGGCTCGAGGTCCATGTTGGTTCTCTGGCCGGCAAACTGCATAATTCGGTCTTCTCGAGGATTTAGTCCAGAAGTCTCAAGGTCGTAAAAGAAAAAAGTCTGTTCCATACCTCTACTATATCACGAGCAATAAAAAGGGGCCGGCTACTGCCGACCCCACATGGAGAAGTTTGAAGCAAGTGAGACTATTACTTATTTTGCACGACGCATTCTTTCTTTGTTTGTCGTCATGCTGATTTTTCTGCCGCGGATCTTGTCGATCTTGTCGACTTCGTGCTGAGCAAGCTCCGCCTGCAGAGTTTCGTAACGATAATACCTCTCGGCACGCTCGTTACGATCTCTTTCCTGTTTCTGCTGGGCCTTCTGTGCTGCAATAGTGGCGGCGTAACTGCGACCTCTCTTCGTGAGAGAGAATACAATGTCGCTAATGCCGCAGCGCTGAGACACCTTGAGTTTGTCTGCATGTCTGTCGTTGTAGTGAAGCTTTACGGCAACCACTACTAGCTGAACAAGACGCGTATAAACCCACATTACGGTGACACAGGCCATAATTCCGACGATATCAGCAAACAGCACCATGAAGTAGCCAACCCACTCGCCAAAGATGTTAAGCATCAGCTGAGTGAGGCCGGCATGACAGAAACGATAAAGAAGAAAAGCCTCGAGACCGCCAAAGACAAGAGCCAGAGAATAATCTGCGCTGGCCGAAGGCATCACGAGAGATCTTCCAGACGGAGTGTAATCTCTGTCGAGCATGTCGCAGAGGGTTCTTGCCTTGCGAGCTCTGACGATCACATTCTTTCTGGATCTCGTGCTACCGATACGGGTGATTCTTGCGACGATAATGAGAATCGTAGCAAGCAGAATGGCGGTTCCGATGATAACCTCGCTATCCAGCGAGGCCGAAAACTCGTGGTAATAAGGATTGGTATTCAATCCCATCACTTCCTTTCTTTTGTTTGGAGTCATTGACTCCATTGGGCAAATTAATGAACATTTTGGCTTCGCACTTCTCCCAAAGAAGACCAAAAACAGTATATAGATTATACCATAAGGGGTGTAAAATGTCAATAAAGAGCCTTGGGCGTTAGCGCTTTCTTCGTTTTAGTTAAGGAGATTCTTATTTGGATTCACGATTGGCTTGCCAAGATTTTTCTCGATATCTATTTTATCCTCCACTTTTTATTTTGGGGCTATTCTATAACATGAAAAGTTTTAGGCAAAGAAAAATCTCCCGCTTTAGCAGGAGATTGATTGAGTTCGCGCCATTACTCGCCATCTAGCAACCCATTCTGTTTCAGTGCCTCCATCCAGGTTTTATACCTATAGAGGACCGTACTCAGACTGGGTGAGCCGCCAGGACAAAGTCGCTTATACTCATTTCGCGAGGGTGCATGTCCGACCTTATCGGCCACGGCCACCAGAGCTTCCCGAATTTCTTCGTCAGAATACTTTTCTTCGAACACTACTCGGTGGTCCTTGGACTTCGCATCGTAATCTTCGAAGCCGGCAGCTTTCAGAGCTAGCGGCCAAGAACCATACCTTATGCGCAGCGTTTTATCGTTCGGCATATCAGGCTCATGATACTTGACATATTCCTTAAGCGACGGAGTATGACCGAGTTTTTCTACCATGACGCGCAGACACTTAGCTACTTCTTCGTCCGAGTACCTGTGCCCCGAATGGCTACACTTGCAGGGTTTAAGGCCAGCAGCCTTTAGAGCATCAGCCCAAGGGTCGAAGTTGCGCGATATTGCTTTTTCGCTAGGCATGTCTTTTATCCTATTCGCTTTGTACTCGCTTTTGGTTGGAGAGTGGCCAAGTTTTCTCGCGATTTCTTGCAGAGCTTTTATGATTCGCTCGCATTCAATCTTGTTCGAATTACGCTCAGGTAATCCTGCAGCCTCTATGGCATATTCCCACCTGCCGCCAAAGCGCTCAGAAACCGTAGTCGAGCAAGCCATATGCGGACGACGCAAAGCATTATATTCTGCAACGCTTGGCGTATGCCCTACGACACGAGCAATTTCTCGTAGATGCTCCAATATCTCCCCGTCCGTGAGAAAATTTGGGTTTTGCCCTGGATCTTTCGGGTTGATTCCTGCAGCAATTAAAGCTTCCTTCCAACCACCAAAACGTCTAGCGATACTATTTGCGATCGGCTCAGAGTCATAGCGATGTTTGTCATATTCTCGCCTAAGCGGACGTCTGCCAAGGATTGCTACCACTCTGCGAAGACTCGCAAAAATTTCTTCGTCTGAATGCATTTTGCGTATTGGCAATAATAACACCTCTCTTTCTAAAGAACTTTACGGATTGCGTATGTGTTTATATAGTAACATATTTTGCGGTTTTGTCAATTACACAAAAAGAACCCCACCTTTTCGATGGGATTCTTTCTGGAGTTTTTTACTCTTCCGAGCTTTCGCCCTGCTGCGTCATGGTCGTATAAGCATCGCCATAATATAGCTTATAGAATTCTTCTGGATAATCTGGTTCAACCTGCTTTGGAATAAGCATTACGATAAACTTTAGTGGGCTGTTTGCGGGAATCGTGCCGTTATCCGTTTCACCATAAGCCAAGACAGATGGAATTGTTAGCTCACGAACGCCGCCAATCTTCATGCCAGAGATGCCGTCTAGCCAACCCTGAATCATGCCAGTAGAGCCTTCTAGTGGGAACTTTAGAGATGTTGGGCTAGTCTTACTATCGAAGGAAGAATCAAAGATAGTACCATCAGACAACCAACCGATATAGTATGCAGAATAATCTGTATCTTCGTTGCCATCTTCGATCGTTGCACCGTCGCCAACCTTCAAATCCTTAGTACCAAGCGAAGTAACATCAGCAGCATTGAAGCTCTTTACGCGATCTTTGTAACCAACGAAATCGTTAAAGTATTTCTCGGAAAGACCCTGTGCCAATTGGTTAACCTCTGCGCTATGCTCCTGCATAAGCTCGGTCAATCTCTGCTGCTTCTCTGTCTGAGTCTGCTGCTTTTTCTCGCCGTTCTGATAGTTCAAGACCATGCCAACATAAAGCATAAAAGTTGCCGCAAGCATAAAGACTGCAATCGCGCAGATCGCAATACGCTGTTTTGGCGATGTCTTTTTATCGTCATTCTTAATCATGTATTACCTCCGTCGCCCACCGATTAATTAAAATTTTACAGTTTCCAACTCTTTCATTATAGCTTGAATTGCCTCTTTGGCGAGAGTTTTGTTCGCATCAGCGAAGCTGACACGGAAGCTCAAGTTCTTCGTATCCTGACCTTCGGCCTGGTAAATCGAGACTGGTTTTACGCTATAAATCAAATCCTTAGCCTCAAGAACATCCTTTAGGGCTTTCTCTACTGCCTGGTAATCCTGCTTGCCAGCAACCGTGAGAGTAATATCTCTTTCTACGAATGGATACTGACTAAAGCGAGGCCTCTTTGCAGGAGTATCACTCTGGAGTTCAACCAAGCAATCTAGTGCAAGTTCGAAACATGCCGTACCCTGAGGAAGCTTGAAGCCCTGCAAGATAGAATTCTTTACTTCGCCAAGATAACCAATTAACTTGTCGCCAGCATAAACGGAAGCGGAGCGCTTTGGTTCATAATATGCGTTAGATTTATCTGCTTCGGATTCGAACTTGCGGATTTCGAAGTCGATATTTAGATTCTGGAGCAATGCTTCAAGGTAGTGCTTTGCCTGGTAGTATTCACACTTGCTATCGCTATTGATAAACAAGATAGATAGCTCATGACGGCCGTTTGGAACTTTCTGTTCGTCAAGACCGAAGCTCTTGCGGTAGACCTGATTAAATTCGAACATTGCGAACTGCTTGTAGCCAGCACGAATATTCATGTATGCCTTGTTGAGCAAAGATGGAGCGATGCTCTGGCGGATATACTGAAGATCTGGAGAGATAGAGTTTACGATCTTGTAAGAATTCTTCTCGTCCTGCTTTACCTTGTTTAGAAGCTCACCGTTTACAAATGAATAAGTTAGAGCTTCATTTGCACCACGTGCGCTCAAGAATTCGCGAATGCGGCTCTTCAAAACAAAGCGTGGACTAGATTCGGATGTCCCGTGAAGTGGCAAAATTGGGTCAATATTATCGAAGCCACTGAGGCGGCCGATTTCTTCGTAAATATCCTCTGCGATATGAATATCTGTGCGCCAGTATGGAACCGTACAGTTAATCTTGTCGCCATTGATCGTAACGTCAAAGTTTACATTCTCGAGGATTGTCTTGGTTTCTTCGGCAGTAAACTTCTTGCCAAGGAGCCCAACCATCTTTTCTAGAGAAATCGTAACGACGATTGGTTCTGGAGCTTTCTTCTGACTATCAAAGAGAGCGACTGCTTTCAAAGCCTTGGCCTCCTCTGCAAACTTCAAAGCAACAGGAAGAGTCTGGCCAGCTGGCTGACCCTTTGTGAACCTCGTAATAGCTTCAGAGAAGATACCGTGGTTCATCTGAGTCTTACGAAGGTTAAATAGGCTGAAAGTTGCAGACTCAAGGATAATACGCTTGGTATTTTCGTCAATCTCAGTATTCTTGCCACCCATTGCACCAGCGAGCGCAACAGGAATATCGTTGCTCGTAATAACAATATCGTTAGAGTTTAGCTCTACTTCTCTGTCATCAAGAAGAGTCAACTTTTCGCCATCTTTTGCAGCACGAACAAGAATCTTTGGTGTCTTTGCCTTGCCTACAGCTAGGAACTTATCGTAGTCGAAAGCATGTGTTGGCTGACCAGATAGAAGCATCAAGTAGTTCGTTAGGTCTACGATTGGGCTGACTGGGCGCATACCGGATTTGCAAAGATAAGTACGTTCCAAGGTAAGATACTTGTCTTCAAATTCACCATGAGGCATCATAACTAGCGCAGTATAGCGTGGGCAAAGCTTCTTGTCTGCAATCTCGATATCTAGTTCAACATCTTCATTCTTGAAGCTTGGCTTGGTTTCGAATAGCCATTCCGGAGTCTTGAATTCTTTGCCAAGAATGCCAGCAACTTCACGCGCAAAACCAATTACGCCAAAGGTATCTGGGCGATGGGTCAAAGACTTGTTTTCGATGTCCAGGATAATATCGTTAAGCTCATAAATATCTGCTAGAGGCATACCAGGCTTAGCAACCTTTGGATCGAGCTCGGCAATGCCAAGGTGATCGCCGCCAAAATCTAGCTCGTCTGCGCCAGCAAGCATACCATAAGAATCGTACTTCTTTAACATCTTGCGCATACCGATTACAAATGGCGCGTCATCATGAACACTAGCAGGAACAATAGCGCCTGGAGCGACCCATGCAGCCATCATGCCAGCATGAACGTTTGGCGCACCGCACATAACCTGAATATTACCATCTTTATCACGGATAATATCTGTTTCGCGGCCACCATCATCGATAGCACATAGAGATAGGTGCGTATCAGGAATTTTCTCGGCACTAACAACCTTTACGGCATAGATTTTGTCGTATTTGTGAGTTTCGTCAATAACGCCTTCGACCTCAACCAAGCGAGAGCCAATAAGGCGAACAAGTTCGTCGTCGGAGACATCGATGTCTACGTATTTTTTGAGCCAGTTCAAAGAAATTAGCATGATAACTCCTTCAAGAAATCAAGTTTTGCGGATTCAAAATAGCGAACATCGGTTAGCTTGCGCTTTAGCATGACTAGGCGGTCGATACCACCACCCCAAGCAAAGCCACAATATTCGTCTGGATTAATGCCAGCTTCTTTTAGAACGTTTGGATGAATCATGCCACAACCGAGCATTTCAAGATATTCACCGGATTTACCAACAAGAGAGGCTGGTTTTTCGATCATAAATTCAAGAGATGGCTCCGTAAATGGGAAGAAGCCAGGCTGTGTGCGGATGTTGAGTTTTTGGTTGTAGTATTTTTCAAAGAATTCACGCAAGATACCAAGCATGTTGCCAAGTGTACAAGTTTTGGAGACATAAACACCCTCGCACTGATAGAAAGTGTGTTCGTGAGTCGCATCCTGATCCTCGTTACGATAGACACGACCAGGAACAGCAACAGCGATATTCTTGCCTTCGTCTAGCTTGTATTTATATGCACGCAAAATACGATTCTGCATCGTACTGGTATGTGCAGGCGGAATAAAGCCTTCTTCGGTGCGGAAAGTATCAAAGTTATCACGAGCTGGATGCTCTTTGGCAAAGTTAAGACTATCGAACATATGATATTCGTCGTCTAGCTGCTGAGACTCAACAATATCAAAGCCCATTGACTGATAAATAGAAATAACGCGGTCAAGCTCCGTCATTAGTGGATGCTTGCTACCGTTATCTGCCGTCAAAAACTTTGGCATTTCGCCGTTGATATCACAAGGCGCTGTAATATCTAGTGGCTCGACAGAAACCTCGAGCGCTTCAGCCTCGGCTGCAGCAATCTCGGCATTAAGCTTCTGTTTCTTTTCGTTTAGTTTGCGACCAAAATCACCACGCTCTTCAGCGGGAATATCTTTGATTTTGGCATATTCTTGATTTAACGCCTTGAGTTGCGCCTTCAACTCGGCGATTTTATTCTCCACAACACTTGGCATAATACCTTAGATTTTACTACTTTAGAGCAAAAATCACAACCAAGGAAAGGCCTGCAAGAACAACCAATGTTCCCCAGAAAAGTACAGATTTTGAGGACTTACGTGTACCCTCGACGAAGCTAGAATTTTCTACATAATCGCCATCATCTTCATCATGCGAATTCTCGCGATCCTTTCTTCTAAGGTCGCCAGAAATGCGCCTCTGTAACTCACTAGTATCTTCGTCTTTTTGAACTAAAATTCCCACGGAACTCCTTTTTTGATATCTGTTTTATACCATTGTAGCAGATTTGTGTTATATTGAGTTTATATACTAGTTTAAGAGGAGGTACAGATGGCAAAGTCAAAGGCCAAGAATGCTAAGCGCGCCAAAAATGCCGCTAAGCACAATTCCGTAGAAGCTGAAGAAGCCAAAGCTGTCAAAAAGGGTGAGGAAATTGTAGACGACGAAGAACTCGAGAACGTTGTCGAAGACGAAGAAATCGAGGATGAGGAAGTCGACGAAGAAGACGAGTCCGAAGAAGATGAAGACATCGACGCCGAAGAAGACGACGATGACGAAGAGGATGAGGACTAGGAAGAAGACGAGGACGAATCCGACGAAGACGAAGACGAAGATAATGACGAGTCTGAAGAAGAGGATGACGAATCTGAAGAAGAGGATGACGAGTCCGAAGACGAAGACGAGGAATCTGAAGACGAAGACGAATCCGAGGACGATGAGGACGAGGATGAAGATGAGGATG
>JAFXKT010000006.1 GCA_017531585.1 Candidatus Saccharimonadota bacterium
ACACGACGATAAAGTCAGATACTTGACAGACCAGCAGATTGAAGAGTTAAAAGTGTATCAATCCAAGCTGAAGCATCAAAGAAGTTATGAGATTATGGATTATTTCTTCTTTTCGTATTATGCCTGTGGTATGCGCTTGTCAGACCTTATGACACTTGAATGGAAACACATCGATTGGGATGCACGAGTTATAAGAAAAAGACAATTCAAGACTAAAAGATTCCCGGATGTACTGCCACCTTTATGCGAACCAGCTTTAAAGATACTTCGCAAATGGGAAAAATATGGAAGGAATAAACGATTCGTATTTGATATGCTTCCTGAAGACTATGATCTAAAGGATCAAAACAGATTGTTTATGGATCGTAACTCGAAAGATAAAACTATAAACACCTCACTTAAGGGTGCCCGACTGTATCTTGGCATAAGTACATCTTTATCAATCCACGTTGCCAGGCATTCGTTTGCGGTACGAGCAATCAACAAAGGTATCTCAGTATATCTTGTCAGTAAGTTATTGGGACACACATCTATTCTTTCAACAGAGAAAACCTATGCAAGGTTCATCGAAGAAAAAGTAGATAATGACACAAAGCTTTTATTCGAATTCTAACCCTCAGCCACAACAACGGTGGCTGATTTTCATTAAAATAAATATTTACCACCATAAAATAAATTTTAACCTCCCCTCAAAAGAATAAGAAAAGTCCAATGATTATAAAAAAGAGAAAAAGTTTCCAGCATTTCACCACATAAATTTGGCGGTTCCCTCGACTCTGCCATAACTTCATACGAAAAAAGATATGGAAGAAGCAATCGCAATCATAATTGTCACTATTACTATACTTATCTCTAACTGGCGAATCCGAAAGTGGAAGAAAGAAGCAGCTACTGCATACTTCATAATTGGGCAGAAAGCCACCACCTCTGACGAAAGCGAATGGGCCTACCGCAAAGCCTTCAAATACGGCCACCCCAAGGCTAAACTATTCTATATCTATGCAGCCGCAGATACCTTCAGTGGACGTAAGCCACTAACTCCATTTACCATAGCCACCCACAAAGGCGACACTACAGCCATATTTTATGACTATTACATCCGCTCCAAACATCTCTCATACGCCAGCGACATCCAACAAGGAATCACCCAAAGAGTCCTTGAACTCAAAGACGGTCTAAACCCTTCATCTGACCTCTATTCCGAAGCTTTGAAAATCCTCGAAGCACATTTCAACGAAAATTGGAAACATCCACAAGGCCCAACAATCATCTTTATGCCCTGCAGCAGCGAACAGACATACTACAGCCGTTTCTCAGCACTCGCAAGAAGCCTCTCTAAAAGATATAATTACAATACAGATATCGATGCGATCCAATACACTAACTCACGTAGCAGCAAACATCGTAGTCAAAACCGCAACGCTATTGAGTCAAATTCCAACATAGTAATATCGCCGAAGATCATTGGCAAGCAAGTCATAATAATAGACGATGTAATCACAACCGGCAGTAGTCTACAACAATTCGCAGAAGAGCTCTACACCTATGGAGTCAGCATCAAAGCAGCTGCCTTTCTCGCACACACTGCCAAGTATCCGACAGAGAAAGAATTATATCATACAATTAGAAAGATCACTTAAGTATGGAAACAAAAGATTTCGGCAAACACACATTCTCCAACCCCACAGTTCCAGCAAACAAAGGGGCAATGTCCTTATCCCTGAATCCGGCAATCCCGCATCCTATGCGGGTCACATAAAAGAACAACTCCGGATGTTCACCAGCAAAAGCAATGA
>JAFXKT010000001.1 GCA_017531585.1 Candidatus Saccharimonadota bacterium
GATGAAGATGAGGATGAAGACGAGGATGACGAGGAAGATGACGACGACGATCTAGACGACGAGTCCGAAGAAGAGTCCGAGGAAGACGACGAAGAGGAAGAAGACGAAGACAAGGACGACGAAGAGGAAGAAGAACCAAAGGTCGTTACCAAAAAGAAATCTTCGAAGAAAGCTTCCAAGAAAGCTAAGGCCGAGTTCAAAAACAACGTAAAGAAGAACAAATCTGCAAAGGTTACAACCAAGATTATTAGCTCCAAGGCAAAGCCAAGCGCAGTAAAGACCTTCTTTGCTCGCAAGGGTGACGAGAACGAAAATATTCTTACTATCTTCAAAGATACAAGAATCATTGGCGCTATCGTTGGCGAGATCTTCGGTACAGCTATCATTACCATGATTGCTCTTACCCTCGGTCTATTTAACCCACTTTACATGATCCTTGCTTACGTCGGTATTACACTTGCTATTGTCAAGCTATCCGGCGCACACCTAAACCCAATCGTTACCGCAGGTATGATGGCAAGCCGCCGCGTTTCAGCAGTTCGTGGTGTTATCTACATCATTTCTCAGGTACTTGGTTCATGGCTAGGCTTCCTAGTAATTAATGGTTTCTACCAGGCTGGTATCAACTCTGGCAACATCGAAGCTGCCACATCTGTTTTGCCGACCCTAACCGCAACTGGCGATCTAGTAGCAGCAAACGCAGATTACAGCTTCTTCTGGGCTGTCACAATGGTAGAATTCATTGGTGCTATCATCATTGCTTTCTTCTTTGCTCGTGCACAGCGCGTCAAAGAAAACAAAGTCGCATTTGCTATCACTGTATCCGCTGGCGTATTTGTCGCTATGCTTCTTGCAGTTGTCATCAATAGCAACTTCTTTGGTCAGCAATCCAACACCTTCGTACTAAACCCAGCTGTTGGTATGATGTATGGCATCTTCCCAGCAAGCGCAGAAGGCGTAGATTCCCTAATGAACGCTTTGATGCCAATGCTAGTTACCTATGTAATCTTCCCAATATTTGGTGGCGTTCTAGGCTTCTATCTATCCGACTTCGCTAACCTTATGGAAGGCAAAGATCTAAAAGATAACGTCGAAGAATAATTCGATTACAACAAAAGCTCCCCTTTTAATATGGGGAGTTTTTTGTGGGCAAAAAATATCCCGCTCGCATCGAGCGGGAGTAAACGAAAGAAGAAATGTTTAGCCAATAAGGCTATCGATCAGAGCCTGGAAGGTCATTCCGGTGTCGCTCTTTCGAACGCTAACGACCTTGATGCCGCCATCATCCAAGACGAAGCGAACATTGAACTTGCTCTCACAATCACGATCACAGGCATCAAGCAGAGTCTTGACCACCCAGGACGAATCTGCATCGTAGTCCTTGATGTAGTCAGGATCGGCATTGAAGTCGCCGTCGAGATCGCGGTTGCGGTAGCTGATACTAACTTTGACTTCGTCCTCCAGAGAACCGGAGGCAGCCAGCAGCATCTGGGTGCTCGCAAGGTTGTCGAACTTGAGGCCGATTTTTCTGGGGTCTTTGCTGTTTCGATAGACTTTCATGAAGCTCTATCCCCTTTCTAAAATAGTAATGTACGTCCCTTTTGGTGTCCGAAGTTCTCAGGAACGAGTAGCTTTATTATATCATATTTTGCAATAATTTTCAAGTTGTAGAACTTTTTTAGAAAAAACTCTTGCAAGCGCAAAATACTTATGTTAATATATCCTTAAACAGGTCAAAATAAACATTATAAAACAGAGAGGTGTAAGAAAATGCGTCTAAATTTGCGCAATTTTCGAGCAAGCAGGATAGCATCCACTCTATCCGCACTAGCGCTCGTACTAGGAATAGGCGTAATTGCCAGCACAATAATAAAAAATAGCGCCCACGCTGACGTGTCAGACTTGGTTCCACAGAGAACCGATGTAAGCGCGCCAACTGTTAGCGCAACCGATGGTACTTCCAAACTCACTAGCGACAGAACATTCGCAAATGCTAGCGTTGCCCAGATTTTTGACGGCAACTTCGGTTCTACCGGTGCGCTCGGCAATTTTCATATTATTGCTTTCAATAACTTCAATCAGAAGCAGCAGGCTTATGGCAACATTGCGGTAAACTACCTTACTGGCCGTGGTAATAATATTGCACACTTCGATGTTCCAACTGCAAACTATATTAAATCCGCAGACGATGAAGTTGGTCTTCTCAGCTTCTATGCTGGCGACGACCATGCAAATTCAAGTGTCCTTATTGTAGGTAACGACGTTAACGCCAGTGGTAAACCATCACAGAACGCCACGGACGGTTTTGGCGAGATTTGGACTTTCAATGGGGCAGACATAAATGGCCCAAAGCGCAAAGAGGGCGAAGGCTCTGTCAATTACTACGACAACCTCTGGAAAGAAGATGTTAATGGACCTGCATTCTTGGATTTAGATGCCGTAAAAGCTGACGCAATTGAACAAAACCAGCTAATTAGAAATACACCTGATACTAATACGGTTACTGGTACAACCGAACGCACCGATCAAGAAATGAACCTTAAGTATCTTCGCATTTCTAATGACGAAGGCGCTAACTACGTAACTATTAATGCCTACAATTTGCTAGACCCAACTACAGAAATCGAAGTTGTAGGCTTCGATCAAAACAAGCCTTCTTCCCTCGTAGTAAACGTGGATTTAAAGGATTATCCAGAAGAATTTGAGCTAAGAAGCGGTTTTAGGATTTGCTACGACGAAGGAAAGACTAATCCAGATTATTTCGATCCAGCCAATAATAAATTTGACCCTGATTCTGGCAAAGGTCTAATGGATGAATGGCATGTATCTCACGAAGCACAGCTAAATCATACCGAAGAACAGGTCAGCTGCTTGCGCTATAAGGTAACAAACTACCAGTATCCAAACCACATCATCCTTAACGTATTCGATTCTAGTAAGTCCGACGGTGTATATACCGGAAAAGTCACCACTAGCAACCACTCGAGCTCAACAATCATTGCTCCTGGCGCTAGCGTAAACGTTGCTGTAGACGGCCTACAGGGTATAATTATCGCTAACAATATTGATCTAGAAGGCGACTCATACTATCTTTCCCTAAACGACTTAGCGTCATTAACGCCTGACCCAGAATATACCCTCACGGTTACTTATGTTTGGGAAGACGGCAGTGAAGCCGCTCCAACAAAGAGTGAAACTGGCAAAGTAGCTGGCGATACCTGGAACGAAACTGGCACAAGAAGCGTAAGCTTCCACGGCACCGCCCTAAACTATCCTGGCGAAATTGTCCTAGACCCAGCCTACGATGTAGCTTCTGGTACATTTAGCAACCGCGATATCCACGTACAATACATCTACAAGATGCATCCACTTGATGTAATCTATGCCGAGGAAGGCGAGAACGATTCCTACACCGAAATTTCACACAAAGATACGCAGTATATCCCTGATGGCGGCAACTATGCCGAAGAGCCAATCGATTTAACTAGCGACGGTTACGAATATGTCGGCATTCACAGCACGAGCTCACCAGTCTCGACAACTAACATGAAGGACAGCGCAACTGTAATCTTCATCTACAGAAAGAAGTCCTACACCCTCACGGTTACTTATGTTTGGGAAGACGGCAGCGAAGCCGCAACACAAAAGTACCAAGAAGGCTTCCATAAAAATGACACCTGGGATGAGACAGGCACAAGAAGCGTAAGCTTCCACGGCACCGCTCTAGACTATCCTGGCGAAATCGTCCTAGACCCAGCTTACGATGCAGCTTCTGGCACATTCGACGATAGCAACATTCACATTCAGTTCATCTACAAGATGCACTCTCTCGACGTAATCTATGCCGAAAGAGGCGAAAATGACGCCTATACCGAAATCTCGCACAAAGATACGCAGTATATTCCTGATGGTGGCAACTATGCCGAAGAGCCAATCGACCTTACTGCGCAGGATTACGAATACTACGGCACACATAGTACGAGCGACCCAGCCACCAAGACTAACATGAAGGCGAACGCAACCGTAATCTTCCTTTATGACAAGATTAAGCGCTACAATTTGACCGTCACTTATGTTTGGGAAGACGGCAGCGAAGCCGCTCCAACAAAGAGCGAAACTGGCAAACTAGCTGGCGAAACTTGGGAAGAAGCTGGCGTAACCGAAGTAAGTTATCACGGTAAAGATATCGACTATGCGGGCGTAATTACACTTGACCCAGCTTACGATGAAGATTCTGGCACATTCAGTGACCGCAATATCCATGTTCAGTTCATCTACAAGATGCACTCTCTCGACGTAATCTATGCCGAAGAAGGCGAGAACGATACCTACACCGAATTCGAAAGCAAGGATCGCGTATGGATTCCAGATGGCGGTAGCTATAGTGAAACCGAGAAAGACTTCTCTAGCAAGGGTTACGAATATGTTGGCGTTCATAGCACAAGTTCCGAAACTTCTACGGATAATATGACTAAGAACGAAACAGTAATCTTCATTTACAAGAAGAAAGTTCCAGAAAACCCAGACACAGCGAGCCACAATATCTGGATGATTGGTCTCGGAAGCGTTAGCTTCATCGCAGCATCATTCTTCCTAGTAAATAGGGCTATCAAGAGATAATCCTCATAAACCACCGCACATAAAGCGGTGGTTTTTGATTTACTTAAGCTTTGCTTTATGTTTTTTGAGGCAAACAAAAATCCCCTCTTTCGAGGGGACCTTTGTCTGTTACTCTAATTACTCAGTAACACCAAGCTCGATGCGCTTGAACTGCTTAACGACGATGTTTTCGCCAAGCTTTGCGTTAGCTTCCTTGATGAACTGTTCAACAGTTTTCTTATCATCAAAGATGTATGGCTGGTTCATAAGAACGCGATCGGAGAAAGCTTTGGAAACTTTCTTTGCAAGAATTTCCTGCTTCTTGTCTTCTGGCTCTTTACCAGTTAGAGATGCTTCAGCTTCTTTGATAGCTTCTGCACGCTTCTCTTCTGGGATCTGATCCTCAGTGACATAAAGTGGGTTCATAGAAGCAACCTGCATTGCAATCTTGTGTGTAAGATCTTTGAATTCATCGGTCTTAGCAACGAAAGATGTTTCGCAGTTAACTTCAACGATAGCACCAATGCGACCATCATGGATATAGGCATCAACGAGACCTTCGCGAGTTTCGCGATCGCCACGCTTTTCAGCCTTTGTCATACCCTTCTTGCGCATTTCAGAAAGAGCTTTGTCGAAATCACCTTTAGCTTCGACGAGAGCTTTCTTAGCATCGGTTAGGCCAACACCGGAAAGTTCTTTTAGCTTCTTGATAAGCTCAATGCTGATAGCTTTTGCTTCACCAGCAACTTCTTTTACGGTTTTATCTGCCATTTTTCCTCCTTAGGAATTTTATTTTCCAATGTTTAGAATCCTTCACGGATTCGGAACTAAGCTTGTTAATTAGTTCTTAGCAATCTTTGCCTTGCCTTCTTTGATAGCTTCTGCAAAGTAGTTCAAGATTAGCTGAACTGCCTTGATAGCGTCATCGTTAGCAGGAATTGGATAATCTACAGTTGTAGGATCAGTGTTTGTATCAGCGATTGCGAATACAGGAATGTTAAGAGTCTTAGCTTCCTTGATTGCGTTCTTGTCCTGAATCATGTCAGTAACGATAACTGCAACTGGCTGTTCGGTCATATTCTTGATACCACCGTAGCGCTCGTTGAGCATATCGATTTCTTCCTGGAAGCGCTGAACTTCAAGCTTGCTGTAGCGCTTTTCAAGTTCACCACTTGCCATGCGCTTTTCAAGATCTTTTAGCTTGCGGATCTGTTTGTTAACAGTATCGACGTTCGTAAGCATACCGCCAACCCAACGTACAGTTACGTATGGCATGTCGATAGATTCAGCAACTTCTTTGACAGCGTCTTTAAGCTGCTTCTTGGTACCAACGAAAAGAACTTTCTTGCCCTTAGCTGCGAGCTTGGTTAGCTCTGGAAGAGCTGCGTCGAGAGCGTCGACAGTCTTTTCAAGGTTAATAATGTGAGCGCCATTGCGCTTGCTGTGGATGTATGGAGCCATCTTTGGGTGCCAGCGGCTAGTCTTATGACCAAAATGCGCACCAGTAGCCAAGAGCTCCTTGATATCTGCTTGTACAGGCATCTTCTACCTTCTCCTTTGTCTAGGGGATGTGTTTACAATCCTAGACTGTTTCGTTAAATATTATTACCTCGAAATTATACCATGTTTTGAAACAAAAGAAAAGCCCTAAACAGATAGGACTTTTCTTGTTTTTTAGCTTTTACTCTTCGTAAGCTTCGAGTGTGACGTTTGTCGACATAGTTTTATCGTCACGAACAAACTCAACTTCGATCGTATCGCCAACCTTATATTCGCCAACTAGAGTACTTAGAGTGCCGGCCGCGCCGATAGTTACGCCGTTAATCTTGGTGATAATATCGCCATTCTTGATGCCAGCCTTGTCTGCTGCACCACCAGAAACAACAGAGTCTCTTTCGCGGCCACGGGAATCCTGAGAATAGAGATATGCACCGTAGTTTACCGGAAGATCATAAGCCTTAGTGATTTCTGGGGTAACAGTAATATATGAGACACCCATAACTGCACGCTTTGCCTTGTTGTTCTCGATAATACTATTTAACATACCCTTGGTTGCAGAGATTGGAATTGCAAAGCCTAAGCCGTTTGCAGTTTCCGACGTCGCAGAGTTAATACCGATAACCTCACCGGCCGCGTTTACGAGTGGACCGCCAGAGTTACCATGGTTAATTGCGGCATCGGTCTGAATAAGGTCAGACAATGTTTCGCCCTCATCATCGTCTTCGTCGTCATAGGCGGTAATCGTGCGACCTAGGCCGCTAACAATGCCTTCAGTGACAGAGTTCTGGAAGGCGCCAAGAGCATTACCAATAGCAAGAACAGGCTGACCAACGGAGAGAGTCTTAGAATCGCCAAGAGTCACCGTTGGTAAATCGCTAACATTATTAATCTTTAGATAAGCAACATCATTGAGCGGATCAAGACCAGCAACCTTTACGTCTTCGTAGGTATCGCCGTTATCCATGATAATCTGGATTTTTCTTGCACCATTTACAACGTGCTTATTAGTAATAACGTAGCCATCAGAGGTAACAATCATACCAGTACCAGCAGCTTGGACGACTTCAGACTGACCATATAGATAGCCATAGACACCGGAAGGCTGCGACTCAGCCTCTACGATAATAGAGACAACCGCAGGGGTAACCTTGGAGACAATGCCAGCAATAGAGGTTTCTTCGAACTCTACAGTATTGCCACTATAGTAGCCGTCGCTACTGCCGCTCTGAACTACCCTTGGAGTATTTCTGTTCATGTAGGCCCAGATGCCGAAGCCGACACCGCCTACTGCGATTAGTAATGCAAAGATAGAGATGACGACAGCGGCCGAAGCAGCACCATTACCACTCTTTTTTGCCTTTGGCTTTGGCGGAACAACCGGAGTAACTAACTGATGACTATTCTGAACTGGTGACTTCGCCACAGGATGGCCAGTCGTCACTACAGGCTGCGTTTTGGATCCAGGAGTATTCCCACTATCCATAATTCTCCTTTCTTATTGTTTATCTAATTTTAAACGTCGAAGTTTGCTTTCGAGAAACAGAATATCATGACAAGTATAAGCGAAACTGAAAATATCGCTGGCAACAAGATATCGTCCATACGAATCTTGCCGTCGTGTTTAAGGGCGGAAGTATAGCCCTTAGCAAAAGTAAAGAAGATAAGGCTTGCGACAATTGGAAGCTGAGGGATTGCATAAACCGTTTCGGTTCCAATTACATAAACGATAGACCAGTGATAGAAGACCCAGGTAAGTTCTGCAAGAATCAACCCAGACAGGAAGGTCGTAAGCGTAAAATCTACGTCATCACCTTGAACAAGAACGTGGCGGCTTGCGCCATAGCCAATAATAAAGCTGACAAGACAGCCCAAGAACGGATCAGCATGTGCAGCAATCGTGGCAACCGCGAAGGTGCCGAAGAAGATGGCCATCAAAGATTGAACCTGAGCAAAAACGATGGAGCTCTGTGGCTTAATCGCAACGAGCCAGATGGCATAGATAATGGTCAGAATTACGTGCCACATATTGAGGCCATTCGAGCCAGCGACAGAAACTAGGAGCGCAAGACTTACGCCAACAATAAAGTCTACGAGGTTGGATTTGATATTAATCCACCAGTAGCGTGGGCGGACCGCAATAACGCGCCACTTAGACAGGATCACAAGAAGGATGGCAAAAACACAGTTACCGCTAATTACGGTTAGCGCAGTAGAAACAACCGCCAAGGCAATATTTAGCCCAACGTGAACTATAGAACTCAAGACATTTCGCCCCTTGCGAAGCATTATGAAATCAGCCATAACTTTTATCATTTTAGCATAAGGCGAGCTTTGTTGCCACTGGCGCGTTTTTAAGCCAGCTCTACTTATGCTAAAATAATATGTATGAATTTTGAGGAGAAAAAGGCTAGCTTCGCGCAAAAATATCCTGCCTTGAAGGATATATTAAACTTCCTAAGTTTCGTAGGCGCAGTCGTTTTGGGTACCTTTATCTTGAATAGTTTTGTTTTTCGTAGTTACAACGTCGTTGGCGGCAGTATGGAGAACACTCTTCATTCTGGCGAGCGCGTCATCGTAAACCGCTTCGCTGTTACTATGTCGCACTTCCTTGGACAGGAATATGTCCCAAATCGTGGCGATATCATTATCTTTGCAAATGGTGGCAACACTGGCACTAAGAGCTGTGAGGCCCAGGCAGGCATTGCAGATCAATACATCGTGAAGCGCGTGATTGCCTTCCCTGGAGAGCGCGTAACAGTCGAAGATGGCGTTTTGACCGTCTACAACGACCAACATCCAGAAGGTTTCCACCCAGACGACGACACCAGAAAATCCGACACAGATGGCCCAAAAAGCTACACATCTGGCAGCGTAAACATGATTGTTCCAGAGGGCGAATTGTTCGTAAGTGGCGACAACCGCGAAGGCAGCAACTCACTAGACTCCAGAAGCGGTTTAGGAACGATTCCGTTCTGCCGAATCATTGGACCGGCAACGATTAGGATTTGGCCATTGAATAAGATTAGAACGTTTTAAAACAGCTTAGTTCAATATTTTTAAACAAAGAACAGTTTAAAAATTATTGAACTTAGCCATTTTTTTTAAATCCGTTCATAATCCTTATTTAATGGCCAAAATCTTACAAAACGAATTCGAAGCTATCAACTAAGTAAGCCAAAAAGATATATGTTACTAAAAAATAATTACACATAAGACTGTTCTTTGTCTTAAGTGTAATTATTTTTTAGTTATATTGTTTCTGGCTTACTTAGCTGTTTAGCTTCTATGCGTTTTGCCTCATCTTCGGCTTCGCCCGTGATTTTTACCACATCTTTATCTATCATACTAAGCGACTTATAGGCCGTGTTATAGTGATTCACAGTTGTTCCGAGCGAGTTGCCAAGCTTATTCATATAGCCATCAAAGGCCGTAATATGCGTGCCGAGCTTCGCGACGCGCTTCTGAATCTCCTGCGCATCCTTCTCGATCTGCAAGCTACGGAGACCTTGCAATATCGTCTGAAGATACGCCATAAAGCTGGTTGGACTCGTAATAATAACCTTCTTGTCTCTAAAGGCATACTCTATCAAATCACGCTCACTACCAAGCGTACCAACCTTGTTAATCAAGAGATCATAATACAGCGATTCGGACGGGATAAACATAAAGGCAAATTCCATCGTCTTTTCGCCTGGGCGGATATATTTCGCCGTCTCGTCAATCCTGCCCTTCAAATCGTCGCGAACCTTCCTGGCGTAAATCTCGCGCGTATTCTTATCCTTGGCCGAGATCATGCGGTTATAGTTCTCAAGTGAAAACTTCGAGTCTACCGGCAAAATCTTGCCTTTATCCAAGAAAACAGCCGCATCCACAATCTCGCCATCTTTAAACTTGTATTGCAAAGCATACGATCCAGGAGGCAAGACATTGCCAAGCACGGAATCTAGATAATATTCACCAAAAACACCTCGCTGCTTCGGGTTCTGCAAGACCGCTTGCAAAGTCTTTAGTTCGTCCGCAACAGACACAACATGCTTGTTTGTCTCTGTTATCGAGGCGATTCTTCTAGAGATATCCGCGACAACCTTGTTCGATTCGCTAAGTTGCTTGCTAGATTCGCTGAGCTGCTTCGTAATGGAGTCCTGGACGCGAGCATTATTCTCATCAATACGCTTATCTAAGACATTGCTCATCTGGTCGATTTTGGCCTGAGTGCGGTAGTTTTCGTCGTCAATTTTTCGGTTCAAGCTATCTGTTAAACGGGAGAATTGAAAACCAAAATACAACATCATTGCAACTACGGCAACTATTAGAATAATTATTAGCAAAATATCCATAAGCATATTATAAAACTAAGTTGATTTTTAGCCAAATTTCGTATGTTGATTTTCTTTATGCTTATGGTTATATTATTGACTTTTTTATGCGCTTATGCTATAATATATCTGTTATTAGCCTAGTCTAATAACAGTACCTTTATATGTTCATTCGGAGTCTTACTTCGGTTCTAGCTAGTTACAACGCCCACCGTAGCTGGCTACAACCGAAGTGAGACATTTGTCTCCTCGGGAAAATAAAAATATGTTTGCTTAAGGAGGCAACAACAATGAAAGAGATCAGAAAGAACAGAACACACAGAAAGGTTCGTTGGGACCGCATCGCAGTTACAGTAGCAATTCTTGGCGGAATATTCTTCGGAATCAAAGCCCTGATTGCCCACAGCGCGACGAAACCCACCGACACCGCATCGGAAATCGTCTATGAGAACACTTACGAGACAAAGCTCGAAAGTCCGATTCCCGAAGACCCCGCTCCGCAGTATCTCTGCGGAATCGACGTTTCCAAGTGGAACAACATCGAGGATCTCGAAACCAGCGATGACTTCGTCATCTGCAAGGCATCAGAAGGTGTCGGTTACGAAGATCCCCAGTTTGTTCGCAATATCGAGGCAGCTATCGAGAACGGAAAATACGTTGGCGCTTACCATTGGGCAAGACCTGACACAAATTCCGCTCACGACGATGCCGTAAACTTCGTTCAGACAATCAAGCCTTACCTCGGTAAGATTATGATTGTTCTTGATTGGGAACAGCCTGGAACCGTTGGCCAGACCGACTGGGCCGCAAGCTGGCTCTGGGAAGTATATTCCATGACGGGCGTTAAGCCCGTTATCTATATGTCTTCCTCAGTGGCAGCAGACCCTCACTACGACTGGAGCGGCGACGATTACTCTGTGGCTAAGAACTTCCCGCTTTGGGTTGCAGACTATACTACAGACGACGGCGGCAATCACGTTATTAGCTACGATGTATCTAAGCATGGTTGGGAAACAATTATGTGGCAATACACCGGTGATGGCGTAGACCGCAGCTGGAGTAAGCTGACAGCCGAAGATTGGGAAAACGCTTGCGCACCCACTGCTCTTGCGCTGAGACTTTCAGTCGATTGAACAGAAAGCCCGCAGTTTTATCTGCGGGCCTTTTCTTTGGTTCAAAAAATACCACCCCGTTTTGGAGTGGCATTTTTATTAGGCTAGATTATTTATCTACAACTTCGCCTTCGACAGCGTCGCCTTCATCGGATTTCTTATCTTCAGACTTTTTGTCGGAGCTTGCCTGCTGGTACATCTTTGCACCGATTGGCATAATCTTGTCGCCAAGCTCTTTAGCTGCAGCTTCAAGCTTTTCCTTGTCGTCTTCGTTCTTTTCGAGGACTTCCTTGGCAGCCTTAACAGCTTCTTCGATAGTCTTCTTGTCTTCGTCGGAAATCTTGTCTTTGTACTCAGTCGGCATCTTTTCTGCATTGTAAATCTGCTGTTCGAGCTGATTCTTTGCATCGATAGCCTCGCGGCGCTTCTTATCTTCTGCAGCATGCTCTTCGGCCTCGCGCTGTGCACGTTCAATATCTGCCTTGTCCATGTTGCCAGAGTTCTGGATTGTAATGCTCTGCTCTTTACCAGTACCCTTATCCTTTGCGCTAACATTCAAGATACCGTTAGCGTCTAGACTGAAGGTAACCTCAATCTGAGGAACACCACGTGGAGCCGGTGCGATGCCATCAAGAATAAAGCGACCAAGAACCTTGTTATCCTTAGCAAATTCGCGTTCACCCTGCAAAACCTCGATTTCTACCTGTGGCTGGTTATCTGAAGCGGTACTAAAGACCTCGGACTTACTGGTAGGAATTGTAGTGTTGCGTTCGATAAGTGGAGTGCGTACGCCACCCATGGTGGTAATACCAAGAGTGAGTGGAGTAACGTCAAGAAGAAGAACATCCTTAACATCGCCAGCAAGAACGCCGCCCTGGATTGCAGCACCAACGGCAACAACCTCGTCTGGGTTAACGCCCTGCATTGGATCCTTGCCAAAGAACTTCTTTACGCGTTCGACGACAGCTGGCATACGGGTCATACCACCAACCATAACGATTTCGTCAATATCCTTTGCGTCAAGTTGAGCATCCTTCAAAGCCTTTTCGACTGGGCCGTTTAGGCGATCAAGAAGACCAGCAACTAGCTCTTCGAGCTTTGCGCGGGAAAGAGTTAGCTCAAGATGCTTAGGACCATCGGCGTCAGCAGTAATGTATGGAAGGTTGATTTCGGTTTCGTTTGCGGAAGAAAGTTCCTTCTTTGCCTTTTCAGCCTCATCCTTGATGCGCTGCATAGCAGTAGGATCTTTGCGAAGGTCGATACCGTTTTCTTTCTCGAAGTTTTCGAGGATATAGTTAACGATAATATTATCGAAGTCTTCACCGCCTAGGTGGGTATCACCGTTGGTAGACTTAACTTCAAAGACGCCATCACCAAGCTCAAGGACAGAAACATCGAATGTACCACCACCAAGGTCGAAGACTACGATCTTCTGGTCGTCTTTCTTTTCTAGACCATAAGCTAGAGCAGCTGCGGTAGGCTCGTTAATAATACGGCGGACTTCGAGACCAGCGATTTTACCGGCATCTTTGGTTGCCTGGCGCTGAGAATCGTCGAAGTATGCAGGAACAGTAATGATAGCTTCTGTTACAGGCTCGCCAAGGAAAGCTTCTGCGTCAGCCTTAATCTTGCTAAGAATCATAGCAGATACTTCTTCTGGGGTCTGATCTTTGCCACCTAGAGTAACGGCAACACCATTGCCCTTTTCGACAATCTTGAATGGAACAACGTCCTTATCGCGCTTAACTTCTTCATCGCTATATTTGCGACCGATAAGGCGCTTGATGCCATAGATAGTATTCTCTGGGTTTGTGACGCGCTGGCGCTGTGCAACCTTACCAACGAGGCGCTCGCCCTTCTTTGTAACTGCAACTACAGATGGAGTCGTGCGGTCGCCTTCGCTGTTTGTAATAACTTCTGGCTTACCAGCGACCATGTATGCGAATGCAGAGTTTGTTGTACCGAGATCGATACCAATAATTTTACCCATTATTTTCCTCCTTAGAAAAATCTTTGCTTATCTGCTTATGTTTAGCACTCTTTCGCTATGAGTGCTAAATTTGTTCTCATTATATGCGTTTAGCAGAACGATGTCAAGAGTGCTAAATGGTTTTTCTTGCTATTTTCTATCTCTGTCTTTAGAATATAGATACAGGTTTCACCCTAGCTCTTTCAGGAGGTGATAATATGAGCATAAAAGGTAGAATCTACATTGCAGGCCCCGACGTCTTTTTACCAAACGCGGTCAAGATTGGCGAAGAGTACAAGAAAATCTGTCGTAAATACGATTTCTTGGGACTTTATCCGCTCGATAATGAGAACAATTTTGGTAGCAAAGAGATTTTCAAGGGCAACAAAACCCGAATCGACCAGGCAGATATCGTGGCAGCTAATATCAATAGCTTCCGCGGAGACACCATGGACGACGGTACTGCATGGGAAATCGGATACGCATACGCCACCAAAAAGCCCATCTTCTGCTATACCAACGATAACAGGAGCCTTATCGAAAGATTAGGCGCCATAGATACCGAAGGTAATTTCGTAGAAGATTTCAATAAGCCCGTAAACCTCATGATCGCCGAAGCAGCCACAGAAATCGTTTGCGGCAGCTTCGAAGATTGCATCAAGGCCATCGCAAGACGCTATGGCTAATCACCGAAAACGCAAAGACCGCCCCGAAGGACGGTCTTTTTGCTAGTCTTTCTTTTTCTCTTCTTTTTTCTTCTCGACTTTGTCTTTCTTGAAGCATTCGTGTTTTTTCTTCATCCAGAGCTTGTCTTGACGAACAAGCTTTTTCGAATCTTCTGGATTCTTTAGCATGACTTTTAGGGCCTCTTCTGCATAGACGCCGTTCTGGCTACCTTTAAACAGGATTACTGCACCCCTCTTTGCTTTTTCTTCGACATATTCGCCAGCATGTTTCGGATGCCTGAAGGTCTTAATATTGCAGCCGTTCTTCTTGGCGGCTGGAGCAAGATGAACCCTGGCTTCCTCGCCAATCGTAACGACTAGGTCGAGTTTTTCCGGGTCACAATATTCGCCAACCTCTTTGTGAGCATCGGCAGAAGTATCGCCAAGCTCATTCATACTACCGAGCACTGCAATGCGCTGAGGAGAATCAATCTCGTAAAGCATATCTAGAGCAGCTTTAACGGCGAGAGGCGAAGCATTATATGTATCATCGATAAGAATCGTCTCGTTCTTGCCATCAAGACACTGCATACGACCAGGAACAGAAGGAATCTCGCTTAGAGCCGGCTCAAGGGTCTTAATATGGATACCAAGCTTTGTTGCGACTGCCGTAGCAGCAAGCATAGCTTTTAGAGCTGGCTCACTGAGAGCCGGGATCTTAATCATGAGCCTACCAAAATCTTTCGAAGACAATTCACCCTCATAGCCCGCAAGCGGAGTTCTCTTGGTCTCGATAAAGCGGAAGTCTGAATATTTATCGTAACCATACATTATGAAGCGATTCTCAAGATAATCTGCAGGAATATCCTCTTCGTTTACAATGGTCGTATCCGCAAAATCTGCAACCGATAGTTCTTCCCTAGCCACATTGTCCAAAGTCTTGAAATATTCCATGTGCTCTGGAGAAATAGCTGTCACGACAGCAATATCAGCGTGCAAATATTCACCAAAATGAGGAATCTCGCCAGGATGGTCCGTACCAAGTTCCTGAACAATTGCATCTGGAACATCATCTTCTTTGATGCGTTTCTTCATCTCTTTGAAGACCTTGAACCAGGCCTTGATAGAGCGGACGGAATCCTCTGGATACTCTACACCAAGCAGTGCAAGCGGCACAGACATTTCTGCGTTGTAGTTCTTGTTCGAAACACGCACTGTTTTATCGCAGGCGCGAAGCACGGTAGCAATCGCAGCTTTCGTAGTCGTCTTGCCGACAGAGCCTACTACGACTACAAGTGTCGGTTCATATTTCCTAAAGTATTTTCGAGTATATTTTTCTAACCGTTTACGGACGAATTTCTTGAACATACTTTAATTATACCGACATTTTGCTTTTGTTTTTATTAACAAACTTGGAAAATGAAGAATTTTAGATAATCTGTTTCCGGAACGTTTAGTAGAATTGGATGATCTGGGCCTTGTTGGCGCTCTTCGATCTGTTTTAGCTCAACGCCAGCTTCGCGCGAGGCATCAAGAAGCATCTTTTTGAAGTTCTCGTGGCTCATGAAATGCGAACAAGAACAGGTCGCAAGATAACCACCGCGAGGCAAAGCCTTCATGGCAAGATAATTGATTCTCTTATAGCCATCGTAAGCATTGTGGATTGTTTTGCGAGATTTTGTAAAGGCTGGCGGATCAAGGATAATAAAGTCAAAATCATTTTTCTTGATCGTTTCAAGATAATCAAAGGCGTCAGCTACCGCGAATTCGATTTGAGAATTATCAAAATTCAAAGCAACATTCTTCTTGGCCTGTTCGATAGCGCGCTCAGAAATATCCAAAGAGACTACTTTCTTTGCGCCGCCTTTTGCAGCATTCAGGCCAAAGGAACCCGTATGCGTAAAGCAATCTAGAACAGTTTTGTCTTTTGCGATATTGCTAATTGCGCGGCGATTCATCTTTTGATCAACAAAGAAACCAGTCTTTTGACCATTCTCGAAATCTACAAGATATTTAATGCCGTTTTCGATAATCTGAATCTCGGTGCTTTCTGGCTGAGTTTGACCTTCGCCAAGATACCAGCCCTTGCCCTGCTCCATACCTTCCAAATCTCGGATAGCAACGTCGTTACGTTCGAAAATATGGTATTTGTCTCCAGATTCAGAGCCTTCATGAAGCACCTTCAAGATAGCGTTGTAGATATCTGTTTTTCTCTTCTCGATACCAAGAGACAAAACCTGAGAAACCAAAACCGTTCCGTATTGATCGAGCGTCAAGCCAGAGAAGCCATCTGATTCACCATGAATCAAGCGACGACAGTTATTATTCTCATCAAGAGGTAAAACCGTTTCGCGGTAAGCAAAAGCGTAGCGGACGCGGCGCTCCCAAAAAGCTTCATCAAATACGTCATTGGCGTTGCGAGAAATAATGCGAACACGAATCTTGGAATTATCGTTCACAAAACCAGAGCCAATATATGCACCCTTCTCAGCAAAAACATCTACGATATCACCATTCTCATACTTACCCTCGATCTGAACGATTTCGTTATCGTAAACCCAAGGATGTTGAGTATTTTTCTGGCGCTCGTAAGCACGCTTCGAGATAATTACTTTTGGATAATTTCGGTTAGTTTTCATCTTATTTCTCGAGGAAGTTCTGAACCTTTTTATTTGCCATCAAAACACCACCAATAATTGCGCCGATTGTCGCAACGAGCATATCTAGCATCGTGTCGTCCACGCCAGTAGTAACAAGCTGCTGCATATGCTGACCAAGACATTTATCACAGAAGAATTCGAAAAATTCCCAAGCCACAGCAACAGAGATCGAGAAGAAGATCATGAACATACCCCTGAAGACGGCTGGAGTTTTCTCGGCTTTAAAATAACGAAGCATATAGAAGCCAATCAAAGCTGTACCAGCGCCAGAGAGCGTATGGACCGCCTTGTCATAGAGAGGAACAGTCTTATATAAATCCGCACTAATACCAAGGCTCAAAGCAAGAATAAGGAAGATATAATACATAAGCTCGACGCGATAGGAGATTTTAATACGGAAGAGCTTACTAAAAATCTCTGGCAAGAAAGGCAAGATTACACCTGCAATTACGCCACCCCACTTCGAATAGTTTGGATCAAAAATGCAGCGGAACAAGAAAACGATCGCCATAACTATGATAGAGATCTTGAAGGTTAATAAAACTATTTTACGTGTTTTATTCATATTGTTATGATACTTATTTATTCGTCAGAATGGCAAGCGTGCCCGCTATCTTTAAATCAAAATTTGGATTAGCATCGAGGAATTCATTTACGGCTTTTGCGCTGCCCGGCAAAGCGGCGTTGCGATAATCATGAACCGCAACAATCGCACCCGGAGCAAGCTTTGGCAAGATTAACTCGAACGAGGTTTTGATCGAATCATAATAATCGCCATCAAGAAGCGCAAAAGAAATCTGGCTTGGCAAATCCGAATCAGGATCAAGCTCGTTAAACCAAGCCTTCTTGATAACTGGCTCAGGTAGTTTGTATTTCTTAAACTTATGACTTACAGAGTCAATACTGGCTTTTAGTTCGCCAGGCTTAAATGCCCAACCATCACCAGATTTATCTTCGGCACTTTTTTCTGGAAGACCTTCGAAAGAATCATAAAGCCAGAGCCATTTTTCTGGCCAGTTCTTCATCTGTTCGGCAAGGCGAACCGAAGTATCACCGGTATAGCAACCAAATTCCACGACATCGCCTGGAATGTTTTCGGTTTCGGCTAGCGCCTCTAGTACGAAGGCAAGCTCGCGCTCAGATATCTGTAAGTCTTTTGCCATTATTAGTCCAAAAACCCGATTTCTTTTAGAAGCTTTGCAAAGTTTTCATGAAGAGTTTTAACATCGCCAGAGTTGTCTAGATAGTAATCAGCAATGGCGATTGGGCCACCCTTCTCAAGATTCTCAATTTCGGAGCGGTCGCGTTCTGCAGCAGCCTTTGCATCGAATGGACGATCTACGCGCTCAGCAAGACGCTTGCGGCGAATAGCTTTTGGAACAACAATAGCAATAACGGTCATTTCGGTTGGCCATTCCTTGCGAAGAATATTGTATTCGGTCCAGCTATATACACCGTCAAGGATAATGCGTTTCTGACCAGCAGCAATCAAATCTTTTGTTTCCTTGATTGCACGCTTTACGACAAAATCCTTACCTTCCTTGGCGCGGATTTCTTCACGGAATTTCTTTTCGCTTTCACCATCTTCGCTGCGCTCAACGCCAGCTTCAGCCATGGCTTTATAGATAATGCCACCAAAGTATACTTTTGGGATACCACGTTCTGTCAAATAATCGATGGCCGTAGACTTGCCGCTACCACTCATACCAACAATCGCTAAAATCTTTACATTTGAGTCGTTTTCTTTATTTGACATATTTCTCCTTTATTATTTAATTTATATCTGTTTCTGACTAAAATGTCAATCCGTCTACCCCTTATACGGAATCGCTTAAGCTTGCAAATGACGCGAAAAATTCTTAGACTAAAGGTGTTTGTGCCCTTCATAGGGCGAAGTTCTTTATCCTTGGACTGGAGGTGGGAATTATGAAAAGTCCAAAATACATCAAAGTCCGCATGAAGTTCGATGGCCCGTTATGCCAACGCGCGTTCTTGGAAGCTTCCAGGAACCTGAGACACAACTATGGGGTGTTCATAAACACCACCTTCGATTGCGTCTATACTTCCGCGGATACAATCTCAGCCACAGCAACATACTACAATCCTGGCAGAAAGCTCAAGAACGCTTTAACTTGGTATTGGCTTAGACCAAAGAAACTACTCCGAGTAAGAGTTCGTACGGATTGCAGCGTAGAGCTTTGCTGATTATTCTTCAAAGAAGCTCATTCCAAAGCACAAACACGAAAACAGATACCAAGATCAACACGAAAACCAAAATCAAGACAGAAACGAAAACAAAAAGAATGCCTCGCATGGATTTGCGGGGCTCTTTTTATGTCTTAAATAATCTGTAGGATTCTATTCCAAAGCTCGTCAACAAGGGCTTTATTAATATTGCCAACCACAGATAGGCCGGAAGCGCCAGATTCAATAAACTCACGGACAAGGCTTACAATAGCGCTCTTATCTATTGAGTCGATGGCTTTTGGAAGGTCATCAAGTAGCTCGTATTTATCCCTGAGCGCATAGCCCTGGAGATAGCCATTAGAAATCTGATCTGCAGTCTGGGCGAGCATTTGCAAACGACCAAAGGCATAGGTTTTTGCCTGATTAATATCTGCTTCAGAAATATCTCCGTTCATAACGCGCGTGAGCTCAATAACAATAAGGTCGAAAAGTTCTGAAGCATTTTCGGCATTTACTTCGCCATCAAAATCCCAATTACTTGCGAGGCTATCACAGCCAACTTCTGAGCCCATGCCATAAACAATGCCGCGACTTCTAGCAGTGCCAAAGATCTTGCTGCTCATCGTACCGTTTAGGATGTGATTCAAGATTGCCATCGCCTGATATTCTCGCTGCGACAAATCTCGATTAATCACGAAGCTAAAACCAAAGCTTAGATTACTTGCGTCCTTGCGACGGATTAGGATTGGCTTCGTGCTATGGTAATCTGTTTTTGGAATCTCAAGATGTTCACCCTTTGCGAGATGCCAGCCTTCAAGCATATCTACAATCTTGTCTTTGCGGCCTTCAAGACCACCACAGACAATAAAGCGCATATTTTCTGCAGTATGTGTGCGGTCATGATGTTCTTGAACATCTTCGAGCGTAATATTGCGAAGAGTTTTGATGCGTTCACTATAAGTTAAAGCCTTTTCGCCAAGCTCTTGCTGAAGCTTTGGCCAAATAAGGCGACTGTAATCATTCTGGTAGCCAGTTAGCTCCGAGCGGACATTACCCTTCTCGGCAGACATTTCCTTTTCGTTGAATTTCGGACGCGCGATTGCGAGCTCTTGCAAGCGCAAGACACGTTCCCATTCAAAATCTGCGCATTCGGCTTCGTAAGCGATAAAATAATCCGAAGTCCAAGCGTTATGATAGGCGCCATTCTTTGTAAATTCGCTCTCATAAGCTTGCTCGTCCGAGAATTCCGCATTTTCACCAAAAGCCATGTGCTCCATCAAGTGAGCAACTTCATAGATCTCAGGAGACTTCGTAAAACGGTTTCCGGCACGAAAAATAGCATGAAAATTCATTACTCCCGCACCAGGAACATCGATGAGGAGACCGCGCGCACCAGACTTTAGTTTTACTTCTTCAATAATATGTTTCATTTACGGACGATATCTGTAATACAACTTAAATACCTATTATCTAATTTTAGAGACTAAGGTGGGTTTTATCAAGGGAGGTTAAAGATAAATTTCACTCGCCACAACATAAAAATCACCAAAAAGCAAAAACATCATGCTTCCGCTTGTAGCATTTTTAGATATGCAATATGCTACATGCACGGGAGTTATTGGTAAGCTTCCGGGGTGTCGAAAAATATGAAAGAATGGAACTCTGCTCGCAGGGGCTTCAAACGAGTAATATCAAGTAAACGGCGATTCTAGGTAGCTAGGAGGCTCCTGAGAATAGGCAAAGCATGGCTCTGAGGTTAACAATCTTAGGCATGAGTGTGGAGTTGAAGATAAGGTTCCAAAAACCTAAAAGAAAAGTCCGCCGTTAAGGCAGACTGATCCAAATTTAGCCAAATTGCGGGGTTCCTAGAGCTCCGCTCTTGTTATTATTTTAGCATAATCCCACTACCAAACAAAAAGACCCCTTAACGGAGTCTTTTTTGCTTTATCTAGCGACGGCCATTCTTTTTGTTCTGGCGGGCTTTTTTCTTGTTCTTGCGAGCTGCGTTACGAGCTGCATTGCGATGCGTATTAGAGCCGGTTGGCTTATCCGAGTGGACACGATGAATGTTTTCATTCGTACTAATACCGTGCTCGTCTTTACTGAACTCGTCGTCCATATTCTTTGGACCAGCAGAGATTTCGTTAACACCCTTCTCTGTTGCACTCTGAGACATCTTAGTAAGCTCGGTATCGTACTTATCGTCAGATACTTCTGCAACTTCCTGACGGCGAATGCTTAACAAGATATGCATTACTTCTTCGCGAAGCTTGCGCTGTAAGCCATCGAATAGTCTCTGAGATTCGGAGCGATATTCTACTAGCGGATCACGCTGACCGATAGAGCGCCAGTGGATACCTTCGCGGAGGTGCTGCATGTTTTCAAGATGCTGCATCCAGAGAGTATCGAGAACCTGGAGATATACTTCACGCTCAATCTTGCGCATGATGTCTTCGCCAAATTCTAGCTCTTTATCATGATACATTTCTTCGACAGCGATAGTTGCTAGACGGTTGCGTTCTTTCTCTTTGCGGATGCGACCAATCGTATCGATTAGATCGTCATCGAGATCAAAGACAGCCTTGAAGTTCTTTGCAAAATCTTTGTTTACACGTGAGCTAAACTGTACAAGCTCAGCAATCTCATCTTTATACAAGCGAGTAATCTCTGGGCGGATATTATCACCTTCGAGAATACGGCGGCGCATCGTATAAACAACTTTACGGTGGCGAGAGATAACGTTATCGTACTGAACGACGTTCTTGCGGGAATCAAAGTTGAAGCCTTCGATACGCTTCTGTGCCTGTTCGAGAGTCTTGCTTACAGCAGAGTTGCGGATTGGCTGATCGTCATCAACACCAAGGCGCTTCATAAGCATAGAAATACGATCACCCTGGAAGATACGCATTAGGTCGTCTTCACAAGATACGAAGAACTGAGTGATACCAGGATCACCCTGACGGCCACCACGACCACGGAGCTGGTTATCTACACGACGGGAATCATGGCGAGCAGTGCCAATAACTACAAGACCGCCAAGTTTCTTTACGCCTTTACCAAGCTTGATATCCGTACCACGACCTGCCATGTTGGTTGCTAGAGTGACAGCACCCTTTTCACCAGCCTTAGCAACAATCGCAGCCTCACGCTCGTTATTCTTTGCGTTCAAGATTTCGAATGGAATGCCTTCTTTTTCGAGGTAAGCAGCAATTCTTTCGTTGTGTTCGATAGAATCAGAGCCAACTAGAACTGGCTGACCCTTCTCATGGTAATGTTTTACAGCCTTTGCGATAGCCTTGAGCTTTGCAGCGCTCGTGCGATAAATCAAATCGTCCTTATCTACACGAATGATTGGCTTGTTCGGTGGAATCTGAACAACATCAAGGGCATAAATCTGCTGGAACTCTTCTGCTTCGGTAAATGCGGTACCGGTCATACCAGATAGCTTGCGATACAAACGGAAGAAGTTCTGGAAGGAAATCGTAGCAAGAGTCATGGATTCCTGGCGAACCTGAACGGATTCCTTTGCCTCGATAGCCTGATGTAGACCTTCGTTATAGCGGCGACCATTCATTAGACGGCCGGTGTGCTCATCGACAATAACAACTTCACCGCTCTTAGTAACAACGTAATCTTTATCACGCTTGAAGAGTGTTTCTGCACGAAGAGCCTGTTCTAGATGATAAACAAGGCGAGTATTTGCAGTCGAGTAAAGAGTATCGACACCAAGGATCTTCTGAACCTTGTCTACGCCTTCGTCGGTCAAAGTAACCGTGCGGCGCTTTTCATCAACGATGTAATCTTCATCTGCTAGCTGAGCACAAACCTTTGCGAACTGATAGTAGCTCTCTGGGTTATCTGCAGCTGGAGCAGAAATAATAAGAGGCGTACGAGCTTCATCGATCAAGATAGAGTCAACCTCATCTACGATTGCGAAGTTAAGTTCGCGCTGACGTAGATAGTTTGCGTCCTTGACCATGTTATCGCGAAGATAATCGAAACCAAACTCGTTGTTTGTACCATAGGTAACATCACAGTTATAAGCTTCCTTACGAGTACATGGCTTAAGGTGCTTCATGCGAGGATCGTCATGGTCATCGTTCTCGTATTCAGGGTCGTACATGAAGCTAGCTTCGTTAATGATACAACCCGTAGAAAGACCCAAGAAGTAATAGAGCTCACCGTTCCAGCCGGCATCGCGCTGTGCTAGGTAATCGTTTACCGTAACAACATGAACACCACGACCAGTCAAAGCGTTAAGATATGCAGGCGCAACAGCAACGAGGGTCTTACCTTCACCAGTCTTCATCTCGGCAACGTTGCCTTCATGAAGGGCGATACCACCGATGAGCTGAACATCGAATGGACGCATACCAAGAACACGATCGCTAGCTTCGCGAACGAGTGCGAATGCATCTTCTAGAACAGCATCGAGAGCCTTTGCATCGTAGCTCTTGTCGCTGCGGTCGATTTCTTTAGTCTTCTTATCCTTTTTAGACTTCTTGTCTTTCTTGGACTTGGAATCTTCTTTGACAGATTCTTTCTCGGCCTTTGCCTTTGCAAGAGCGCTTTTTGCTTCGTCTTCTTTCAAGATCTTGCGAATACGCTTCCTGAGAACTTCAGTTTGCTTCTGAAGTTCTTCGTCAGACATCTTGGCATATTTGTCCGCTAGGCCATTGATGGCGACGACGCGCTTGCCCATGCGGCGCAAAGTTTTCTTCTGTGCATCACCAAAAATGTGTTGCAAAAAGATAGTTAGACCAGATTTATCTGCTAGCTTATCTGTAGGCTTCTTTTCTTTGCGTGCTTTTTTGCTTGTTTTAGTAGCGTTTTTGATATTTTTTGTGTTCTTAGACTGTTTTGCTGCTTTTTCTGCTGCTTCTGCCACCCTTTGTTGCTCTGACCTCTTCTTTTCCATTGTAATAGTATATCATGCCGCCACTAAAATTATTTCTTGAGCAAGCGACCGAAGATTCCTTTCTTGTCGTGGTTAGTCTTTTCTGTCTTGAAACGGCGAATCTGACCATCAAGCTTTGCTTCTAGAAGATCAATGCCAGCGAATACGTTAGATGCTTCATCCTTTGCAGCGATAACCTTGCCACCAGGAATATCTAGAGATGCGGAGATCTCATACTTGTTGCCGTGCTCGCGGTTTACCTGAGTAACAACAATCTTTACAACTACGTCTTTGCGGTTCTGGCGAGGTAGATGGCGATCTAGCTTACCAATACGCTTTTCGACATACTTGGTTAGACCGGCTTCGACTTTGTAGTTCGAACCAGTAACTTCAATATTTTCAATCATTTAGAGTTTCTCCTTTCCGTCTAAATATTTGCGTAGAACTTCCGGAACAGTTACCGAATAGTCTTCGTTCTGATAATTCTCGATAACTGCAACCATCGCGCGACCAAGAGCGAATGCCGTAGCGTCATTGGTGTGGACTAGCTCAACTTCGCCATCTGCACGGCGGACACGAGTAGCCAAACGGCGAGACTGATAATCCGTCATGTAGTCCGCAGTATGTGTTTCGCGATACTTGTTCTGGCCTGGCATCCAAACCTCGATATCGATACCACGAGCATCTGGTTTACCGATGTCGTAGGTACACTTCTGAATAACACGATACGGAAGCTCAAGCTGTTCGACTAGCCAGCGCTGAATAGCGACAAAGAGTTCGTGCTCTTTGCGGCTAGTTTCTTTCGTAGAGAAACTTTCCATTTCGAGCTTATCGAACTGATGCATACGAATGATACCTTCCATATCTTTGCCATAGGTGCCAGCCTCTTCACGGAAGCTTGTCGCGTAACCTAGATAGCGGATTGGAAGTTCTTTTTCGTCAAAGATTTCGCCCTGGTGCATAGAACCAAGAACATGCTCAGCGCTACCTTGTAGCCAGAGTTCTTGACCTTCGATCTTGTAGCGATCTTCGCGTGGCTCGAGGCGATCCATAGCATCATACATATCCGTACGAAGCATTAGTGGAGGCAAAACAAGAGTAAATGGCTTAGTTGAGATACCTTCGAGATTGTTCTTTTCAATAATTTCTTTGATGACATTTTCGTCACTTAGAGAGTTCATGACAAAGTTTACGATTGCCATCTGGAGCTTTACCATGTCGCCCTTGATGTATGCAAAACGAGAACCCGTAACCTTTGCGGCACGTTCCTTGTCTAGCCAACCGCGTTTCTGTGCCAAATCATAGTGAGTGCGTGGCTCAAAGCTAAACTTTGTTGGTTCACCACAAACTTCAGCAACGACGTTTTCGTCCTCTGATAGACCTACAGGAACATCATCTTCTGGAATATTCGGAACAGTCTTTAGCTTACTAATAAATGATTCTTCAACTTCAGCTAATTTTGGTTCAACTTCGGCGAGTTGCTTTTTGAGCGCCTTGCCCTGCTCGATAAGAGCAGCATCGGGCTTGCCATTTTTCATCTGAGCAGCGATGGTGTTGCGTTCGCGCCTTAGGCCATCAACCTTGACCGAGAGCTCTTTGCGCTCATCGTCAAGTTTCAAAATCTCTTCGAGGTTAATTTCGCCCTCGTAGCCTTTATTGCGAATGGCATCCTCCACCTTGCCACGATTCGCCCGGATATAATTTATATCTAGCATGATACCTTTATCATACCATTATTTACTTATATGTTTCAAACAACTCACCGCTTTATTTAAGGTAAAAAATATAGTAGTATAATAATTCAAAGTTTTTGCAACTTTGCACATTGATATTTCAAGAAAGGTCGTGATTGTTTTGTTGTCTTATTATGACGGAGATACCCCTATCCTTTGGGGTGCCATGTACGATGCCAAGAAGCTAGACAATGGCAGAGAGCTCTTTAACGAGCGCCACGCTTTAGCTATCCTGGCAACAGAAATCGTTAACTACACCAACACATCATCCCTAGATTCAAGAACCACGCTTAGTCTTGACGGAGTCGATCAGAAGAAAGGTCTTTATAATATCCTGTTAGACCTTCCGCTTGATCCCAGCGTTGGCGGTAGACTATATCGCTTGATCAATCAGGCATTTCCCGACGATAGCGAAGCAGTAGATAAGTTTGTTTGCATTAGCAAGAAACTTATCACAGTCAAACTGGATTCTATGCTTGCTGCCTACAAAAAGATTCCACATATATCGTACCTGTTTTCGAACGAGCCAGAGATTGCTTGTCAGATGTACGATTTGCTCGAATTTGCACCTGTAGCACAGCAGAAGCGAATCTCGAGAGATTTCTCTTACCTTGTACCGAAAGACTACCAGCAAGGCGCAATCTTGCAGGACATAGTCAAGATGCTAGGCAAAGATGCTAAGTATCTCGAAGAGCTCAAGATTTTGAGCGTAACAAGCTTCAAGGCTTTGCCTCCGGCAGCAAGAAAACGCCTCGGGGCTACGCCGAACCACAAGAATGTTTTGCTTCATCTTGCGATTCGTCCTTCAGAGACAGATACTGTTTTTGACAAGAACTATTGGGAGATGTTTCACACAGCAATCAACTTTAGTTAGGGGGGGATAACATGAACAAGATTGCTATACTCGAATCCATCCGATGGCGCGCTTTAGTCGCCGAGGCAAAAGACTATATCGAAAAGGTCTTTCTCGGCGGTTTCAGGAGTCGCGGTTTTACGATTTTGGACGAAGCGCCAAGCTATCCATCGACAGACCCGACGGTTTATTTCGTTGGCGCCCAGATTAACCAGTGGAAAGAAAAGCTTGACGACTTAGGCTACTTTGCAAATCCACAAAACTGCATCCGCTTGCAGAATATGCACCTGTTCTATACAGACGAAGCCATGCGCTTTTGCTCCTGTTTTAGGACCGAAGGGGCTATTGCCCCGGCAGATTATTTCCAGCAGATGCTTGATGCAGCTATAACTTTCCTTAAAGAGATTGGCGTAGCCGAAGAGCGCATTTGCATCAAGGCAAATCGTTACCTGATGGAGCTTTTCGAATCTGACCGCGAGATATTACTCGAGACTGAGACAGCCTCCTACTACCGTTGGACTTACGGGGAGGAAGATTTGTCTGGCCTCGGGCTCACGCTCGCTATCAGAAACAAGGACACCGGCGAACCATACGATATCGGAAATGTAATTCAGATTTCAAGAAACAACTATCCGATAGCCGTAGAATGGGGCTTTGGACTCGAGACATTGCTCACCGCAATTCTTTCGGAAGATTGCCCGATTCATTTCGCAGATTTGCCAACAGAAGCATTGTCGCTCGGCGACGGCAACGATAAGGCTTACAAGATGCTCGATGCGATTCTGACGCTGCGTCACTTTGCAGCTTACAAGATTACCCCGGGCAAAGGCGGAGTCAACGAGATGGCGGATAGCTATTGTTGTGGCTTTGCCTACCAGGCGCTTGTCGTGAATAAGCTTTCATATTCGGAAGCTATCAGCCTCGCCATAGATGTCCTTAAAGAAGCCGGAAATCATTACCCTATCCTTGATCGCATTTCTTTCTATCTTGGCAGAATTAATTATCTTTTGTCTTTGCCGCCCGAAAGCGACTTAGATGACAAAAAATTGTTAAAGGCTGTAAAATTAGATAGGAACTTAATTTCAAGGATACGGCATGAGAAACAAAGAACTCTATAGTGTAGACGAAATCAAGAACATGAGTTACACCGATTTCGTTGGCTTTGTTAATCAGTGGAACGTGCCTCCTGGGGCTTTCGTGACGCTTAACAAATGGCGCGTCTTCGGCAACATCACAAAAGAATCAAAACTTCTTGAAATCGCTTGCACGACTGGTTTTTCCTCTCGTGAATTAGCTCTTAATACCGGTTGTTCTGCAACCGGTATTGATATTTCTAAGAAATCTGTCGAAGCCGCAGAAAACAATCACAAACTATATGCACCTAAGGCAAACCTGAAATATCTTGTCGCAGATGGACATACTTACTCGAACGGAGAGAAATACACCCACGCTTTAGTCGGTGCAGCTCTCCGTTTTTTCAGCAATCCACAAAAAGCACTCGACCATATTACAAATGACTTGCTAGAAGATAATGGACTACTTCTTAGCTGCGAGTTTTATGTCGAGAAAGAAATTCCAAAGACACTCGTCGAAAAAGCTAAGAAGATTTTCAATATGACCGTCACCCAGCAAGGCTACAAAGAAGTGATGAAAGTCTACAAAGGTCTTACTCTTCTCTACGAAGATAGGAATACTATCGAGATGGAAACCGACGAGGAGCTAGAACACTACACTGCCTCCTCGATTCAGAAGTTCGACAAGGAAAATCCCGGCTACCCTAAAGAAGCCCTCAAGGTCATGCACGATAGACTACTCGAGATTAAACAGATGTCCAATGAACTCCGCCCATACCAGAGATACAATGTACTAGTTCATAAAAAAGATTCCAGAATCTACCCTGGAAGATATACGGAATTATTCTAATGATTCTGACCGGTTCGGAAATCCAGAAACAGGTCAAAAAGGGCTCGATAACAATTGAGCCCTTTACTGAGAATTTATTGAATCCAAATAGTTACAACTACCGCCTCGGCAAAACCTTACGCATCGTTACGAATGATATCATTGATCCGCGACAAGAGGCGGATTTTACAGAGGTAACTATCCCTGAAGAGGGTTATATTTTGGAGCCAGATACGTTATATCTTGGTTCAACAGTCGAGAAGATTGGGAGTGAAGAATTCGTGACGAGTTTGATCGGTCGCTCTTCGGTCGGCAGGCTCGGAATGTATCTACAAATTACGGCAGACCTTGGTCAGCTTGGCCGCGCACATTGCTGGACACTAGAAATCCGCGTCGTGCAACCACTACGAGTTTATGCCGGCATGCGCATTGGGCAAGTTAGTTTCTGGAAGCCAGCCGGAGATATCGACAAGCTCTATACTGCAGGATACACCCGCTTCAATACGCCACATCAAAACAAAGCCATAGTTACAGGAGGAAAAGCATGATTTTGACAGGTAGCAAAATTGCCGAATGTCACAAAGATGGGATTATTGTAATCGAGCCTTTTGATCCAGATTCCATTACGACCGATTCTTATGATTTTCATCTTGGAAATATCCTGCTTTGTTACAAAAATCACACCTTGGATGCGCGACAAGACAACGAGACCGAAGAGATTCAAATCCCAGAAGACGGCATAGTTTTGGAGCCAGGCAAGATTTATCTTGGTTCGACTCTAGAACGTATCGGCTCAAAAGAATACGTCCCGATTATTCGTGGCAAATCTTCGACAGGAAGGCTCGGATTGTTTGTCCATATTACTGCAGATTTGATAGATATCGGCTCCATCAACCAATACACCCTCATGATGAACGCTACTCAGCCAGTAAAAATCTACCCTGGTATGCCGATTGGTCAGGTGACTTTTTGGGTTCCATATGGCAATATCGATAAATTATACGACGGAAAATATAACGGCCTCGAGGGACCACAAGCTTCACAATCTTTCCGCGATTTCTCTTAGTAGTCGAAGAAGATTTGCTTCGTTTCTAGGTTAATCCTAGCTTCGTGATCATATGGCACAATGAGCTGAGGATCGGTATGGCCGAAGCTTAGGTTAAAGATAATTGGCGCGTCAGAATATTCTCGAAAAGTGTCTCTGACAATTTTTCGCTGCTCTTTGCGATATTCGATGCGCTCGTTTTTGCTGATTTGTTTATCGAAAGCGATGGCTTTTGGACGACCAACAAGTAGAGCCTTAGCATTCTTAAAAATCCCACGCTCGCCCATACCTTGAAGTGCACTTTTAACATGCACTGCCGTAGGCATATCTTCCGCAGTCTCAATAAAGATAATTTTATCCGAATCGCCAAGTTTTAGAGGGTTGCCAGAAGCAAGATACTCAAAAATACATTCAAGGCAGCCACCCCAAAGTTCGCCCTTAACTTCGCCAGATTTTTGCTTTGAGATCCACTGCGTTTTTAGAGCTTTTTCGCGCTCTTTTTCTACTTTCAAACCTTCTTCGCTAGACCAGTCAGAATCCGCTTCCTTGCAGTAGCTCGGTTGTTTGATTTCGACTTCGCCAACATGATTGATTGCGTTCATAATCGAGATAGCAGTATAAGCATCCATGCCGCCAGCCATCGCAAACTGCGTCATAATCGAAGCGCCGTAATAGCAAGGCACGCCAAGACTACTTAGGAATAGATTTAGATGAGTATTGTCGCTGTAGCCGAAGAATGGCTTTGGATTATTGCGGATTATTTCCTTGTCTAGATATTTCAAAATGCGCACTTCATCATCGCCACCGATGGTCGTAAAAATAGCAACAACATCTTTATCTCTGAAGGCAGCGTTTAGATCTTTGGCGCGATTTTCAGGAGTATTATCCGTAGAAAGAGTAGTAGGATATAGCTTTACATCGAGACCAAGGAGATCCTTAATGGCGGCTTCGCCACGCTTGTAGACATGAGGAAAATAGCCGGCAGTATCGGCTGACGGCGAGAGAATAGCAACATAGCCCTTAGGCCTTAAGGTCTTCATTTTCTCCATGGCGATTTCTCAAAAAAGATTTTTCTATTATGCCATAATTTGGCAGTTTTGTATAGAACGCTAGTCTAAACAACCCGTTAATTTCATTCTAGCATGCTATCGGTTTTCGGCGAGGCTTTTTCTTTTTGACTATATGTTTTAGCTTGCCATTTTGGAAAGTTAATACACTTGAGTATCATCGACCTATCTGTTAAAAATTTCCATTTCGGAAAGCCAATGCATACACAATAAAGATACTGGGGCAGCATACCAGTATTGACACAACTATTATTTTATGTTGAAATCTAAGTAGTAGGGTTTCATATCCTAAGTCTTTTTCGAGAAGGAGGCAATATCTATGTCCAAGCCATTCGAGCCGACAATTCATATTTTCGGCATAAGCAAACTCGACCAGCTCCTTAGGGGCAACTCTTTCGCCTATATCGACGTTATCGATAATTTGGGACTGGAATACCAGGATATCTTCGAAGCTTGCGGAGTAAATATCCGTACCGGCGCCGTGCTCACTTGCAAAGAATTCACAACTGGCAAAGACAAAATCGCCATCGTATTCGCGCGCTCGAGATGCAGCTTCGACAGTATCCGCAAAGCCGTAGGAAGAATTTCTGAAGAGGTCAGAGCGACAGACGAAAAGCTCTTCGATCTCTACATTCGCGCCCACAATGAAGGCTTCTTTACGGAGCTCGCAGATATTCCCAATCTCTGATATATATCGTTTCGCCCGCCGTCATGACGGGCTTTTTTCTGCATGCTATAATTTGCTTATGGATAAGAAGCTCAAGGCTTACATCGACGAGGCCGAAGAATTAGCAAAGAAACCAACGAAAGATAAGCGCGAATACCACCTGACCATGCTCCAGCATTTCCAACACGAGCGCCAGATCCATCTTTACATCACGCTAGCTTTCGCATTTTATATGATTTTGTTCTTCCTAGCTTTCCTATACTGTGCGATTTTTGTAAACGGTAGCCCAATCTTGAACTATTGCCTTGGGTTCATCACGCTAGCCCTAACCGTTACCGAAGTTTTGTACGTTCGCCACTATTATTTGCTCGAAAACGGCTGCCAAAAGCTCGAAGAAATCTCCAGAAAGTTCTTCCCAACCGACGATTGGAAGTAGTCTCCTATCAGGGGCTTTACTCTGTTTGAGAAATCTGATATAATAAGGTGCAATTATGAAAGAAGCAATCCAACCAAAAGACTATCGTTTTGTGGTCTTTGCCGATGAACAGGCAAAGTTTTCTTTCCTAACGCGCTCGACCGCTAAGTCGGAAGAGACAACCAAGTGGACGGATGGCAAAGAATATCCGCTCGTAAAGATTCAGATTTCGAGCGCATCTCACCCATTCTTCACTGGCGAGGAAAAGATCATCGATACCGAAGGTCGCGTCGACCGCTTCAAGGCTCGCGCACAGAAGGCAGCAGCTCTTCGTTCTACCCTCGGCAACAAGGTCACCAAAGCGAAGAAGGAAGCCGAAAAGAAGGCAGCAAAAGCCGACAAATAGGTTTTTACAAAATCTCCCCGAAATGGGGAGTTTTTTGTTGCTATAATACCCTTAATGAAACTTTTACTTCATACTTGTTGTGCGCCGTGTAGCGTTTATTGCATTAAATCTCTGCGCGAGGAGAATATTGAGCCAACTTTGTATTGGTATAACCCAAATATCCACCCTTATGCCGAATACAAGGCTCGCCGCGATTGCCTCGTAGATTATGCCAAGCAAAAAGACGTCAAGCTTATTCTTGAGGATGCTTACGGATTAGATGAGTTTTGCAAAAATGTTATAGACAAGATTACGACCCGTTGCCAGGAATATTGTTACCCAAAGCGCTTACGCCAGGCTTTTGAATACGCCAAGCAGAACGGCTACGATACGATTTCTACCACTTTACTTTACAGTATCTACCAAAAGCACGATTTTATTGCCGAGCTAATGGACAAATATGCCGAAGAATACGATATTGAGTTTCTATACCGAGATTTCCGCAAAGGCTGGCAAGAAGGCCAGGACGAGGCGCGCGCCGCTGGACTTTACATGCAAAAATATTGTGGCTGTGTTTTCTCAGAAGAAGAATCTGGCATTGGGCGCGAAATCGGTCGCAAGATGAAAAAGCAAGGCATTTCGCCTACTAATGCGAACGTGCGCAAGATTATTGAAGAATGCAAAGTTGACGGAATTATTGTGCCAGGAATCGTAAAAGGCGCAGTAAATGAAGCCTTCGGCGAAGAAATTATAGACTAAAATTCTGGAAGCTGGTCGAGAAGCTTTTTGATGCCTTCCGCCTGCAAGTTCCAGTAGGCAATCCAGCTATCTTCGTCGTCGAGCTCCGAGTCGTATTTCCAAACACCGTTGATATTAACCTGCATAACAGGCGAGAAACAGAAGCCCGGGACGCGTTTTGGAGAGATTTTATCTACAACTTTAATATCTTCTGGATTGGTCGAGACAAGTGTATTTACAACCTTAATTTCGTCGCCATCATGCCAAGCTAGACCATAGCCCCAGTTGAATCTACAGGCAACTTCGCCACCATATTTATGAGCGACCTCAGCAAAAGTTTCAGCGCCAAGTTCGTCAGTATATTTACCTTTCCTGGCAACCACAAAGGCTTTGTTATGATTCTTTGGATCATCTTCTTCTGCAACGCCAATTAGGTCGTTTGTATCGTCGCGCGCAAGCACTGGCAAATCTTTGTATTGCTTTGCATATCCTAGCGCCTTCTCGGCTGCGATTTCGTCCGCAGTAAGCTTTGTCTCGTCTGGTTCTTCTAGATTTAGGCCCAAATCGGCAAAAGATACGCCTTCATAGCCAAGTTTAGCCAGAATCTTTTTGAAGGTCATAACTTTTCCCGGGTTGGTAGTAGCAAGTAAAATCTGTCTCATTTTGAAATCCTTTCAGTTTTATTATATTGCATTTTTGTTTGGCCTGCTTTAAACTAGAAATTGAAAATCATTTTCAATTTATGAGCGAGACATATAATACCAAACCAAGGCAAAAAGTCTTAGCCGCTATCAAGAAGCAGGCTGCGGATTTTGCCGCCAAAGATATTTACGAAGAGCTCGGTCATGAAATTGGACTTACGACAATTTACCGCTTTATCGAAACTCTCGAGAATGAGGGCACAATTCTTCGCGTTTCGAAGGAGAATAATTCTGCCAGGTACCAATATGTTACCCCTTGTGATGAGGCCGACCATTTCTATTTGAAGTGCGAAAAATGCGGCAAGCTTACCCATATTGACTGCGAAGAAGTCAAGGGATTAATGGCGCACATTTCGGGCGAGCATCATTTCTTCCCGACAGATACACATATTATTATCAACGGCTTTTGTGGAGGCTGCAAATGAAGAAGAATCTAAAAATCCTTATCTTACTCTTTGCCACTTTGTTTGTTGGGGTTGGCGCAATTTTAGTGCTCGGTAGTAGCCGCAAAAATAGCGACAAGATTTCTATTGTTACGACAAATTTCCCAGCTTATGATTTTGCGCGCGCCGTCGCAGGAGACAAAGCAGGCATTAAGATACTCATTAAACCTGGCGCCGAGCTCCATAATTACGAACCAAGCCCAAGCGACATTATAGATATCAAGAATAGCGACCTTTTTATTTTTAACGGCGGCGAATCTGACAAGTGGATCGAAGATGACTTGATTGGCAATACAAAAGTTTTCAAGATGATGGACGCGGTCGAGCTAGTCGAAGAAGAAGCCGTCGAAGGCATGGAGAGCGACGAAGAAGAATCTGAAGAAGCGGAATACGACGAGCATGTATGGACAAGCCTAAGGAATGCCCAGAAGATAATTAATAGCCTCACAGATACTCTTAGTGAAATCTCCCCAGAGAACAAAGCCTACTTCGAGCAAAATGCCAAAAACTACAACCAAAGGCTCACCGATATCGATACTCGTTTTCAGGAGATTATCTCTAATGCCAAGCGCAAGACTCTCGTCTTTGGCGACCGCTTTCCTTTGCGCTATTTTGTCGAAGATTACGACCTAGATTACTATGCTGCTTTCCCAGGTTGTTCTGACCAAACCGAAGCCAGCAACCAAACCGTCGCTTTCCTCGTAGACAAGGTAAAGAGCGAGAAAATCCCGGTTGTCTTAAAGATCGAAATGAGTAGCGATGCTATTGCAAGAACTATCGCAAGAGAGACTGGAGTCAAATACCTGACTTTCAGTTCCGCGCACACTATCTCGGCAGAAGATTTCGATAACGGCAAAACCTATGCCGATATCATGGAGAGCAATCTCGAAGTAATTAGGGAGGCGCTAAACTAATGAGCTTAATATCGCTTAAAAAAGTTAAGATTGGCTACGGAAATACCGCCATTATTGACGGCCTGAGTTTCGATATTCAGGACAAGGACTTTATCTGCGTCGTTGGCCCAAACGGTTCTGGCAAGACAACTTTGATTCGCGGTATCCTTGGACTACTTCCGCTAATGTCTGGCAAAATCCAGTTTAATATCAACCGAAACCAGATTGGCTACATGCCACAAGAGACGACCGTCGATCCAAATTTCCCTGCCTCGGCTTTTGAAATTGTTTTGTCTGGCGCACTAAACAAGGATCCATTCTTCTACTCCAAAGAAACAAAGGAACGCGCTCTAAAGGCCTTGAAACTGCTCGGTATCGAGAAGTTAGAAAAGCGTTGCTTCGCTGAGCTATCTGGCGGTCAACGCCAAAAAGTATTGCTCGCTCGCGCTCTGATGGCTACTGACAAGGTTTTAATCCTCGACGAGCCATCTAATAACCTCGATAAAAAGTCCAAGACTGAGCTTTATGAGATTGTCCAGAAGCTAAACAAAGAACAAGACATTACGATTGTCATGATTACGCATGACCTCGACCACGGCAATTTGATCGGTACAAAGATTTTGTCGCTCCACGACAAGGACTACTTCTTTGGCACGACCGAAGAATACGTCAGAAAGGTGCACCATGAATAGCTTGATTGAGATGTTTTCTTATGACTTTATGATTAGGGCGCTGGTCGTTGGCGTCTTGATTTCGCTTTCTGCAGCACTAATTGGCACGCCACTAGTTCTCAAGAAGAATTCCATGCTCGGAGACGGTTTGTCCCATGTAGCTTTCGGAGCTTTTGCGCTCGCATTAGTCCTGAACCTTGCTCCGCTCTGGGTCGCAATTCCAGTAGTTATTTTGGCTTCTTTTTTCGTTTTGAAGCTAGATAACAATGCAAAAATTCACGGCGACTCAGCCATTGCCTTGATGTCCGCCAGCGCGCTCGCGATTGGAACTTTTATCGTGTCGCTTGCAGGAGTAAATATTGATATTAACAGCTATCTTTTCGGTAGCATTTTATCGGTCGGAAACAGCGATTTGATTCTAGCATCAATCCTACTCGTCACGATTATTTCAATCTTCGCAGTCTTCCATAACAAGATTTTTGCGCTCACATTTGACGAGAAGTTCGCCCGCGCCATCGGAATAAACACCAAGCTTTACAATGCGATTTTTGCAATTCTCTGCTCAGTCTTAATCGTGCTCGGCATGCGCTTGGTCGGCGCGCTCCTAATCTCTAGCCTTATTATTTTCCCGACTTTGTCTGCCCAGAGCATTTTCAAGAGCTTCAAAAACGTCACGATTGCTAGTGCACTCCTGGCCGTTATTAACTTCGTGGCCGGACTAATTGTTTCCTATGCGCTTGGCACGCCAACTGGCGCAACGGTCGTGATTGTAAACCTATTCGTTCTTGTGTTTCTTAAGATTGCAAATAAAGTTATAAGATAATCCAAGAAAAAGGCACCCCTTTGGGGCGCCGGAGTATTGAAAAACATGTTTATCTCTGGTAACCGTCAGGCCGTATAGTATTCATACCAACGGCGGGCAGCTTCGCGTCGCTTGCTAGTACCCTGATAGTACAAACCAGAATAAGGCTCATAGTACTCAATCGGGCTACCGCCATTTACGGCCCTCTCGTAATGAACCAAGAAGACCTCCGCTGCTTCTTCCGGACTGTCAGTGCAGGCAATTTCGTTCATCCAGGTAGGATCATTCGGATTCATCGTATAATCCAACATTATGTCCATAAAGATATCGAAATCCTCGCGCGTATCGAAGTCACTTGCCTCGAAATCCCAGTAGTCCGACGTGGCGTATTTGCCAACACCATGAGCATCCAAGGCAGCCAGCATCTCGCGGCGCTGTTCGCAGTCCATAAGCTGGAACAAACCAAAGCCACCACCGGGGACGCCACGGGAAGGCTCAAGGCCACTCTCGACTTCAGCGTTACCGACAATACCGGCAATCTGGGCATCATTGTAGCCTTTCTCAGCAAAGAAGTCGTACATCTTGTCTGCCACTTCCTCGCTAGAGAGAACGAATTCCTCCGTAGCTTCGGTAGGTTCAGTGGGCTCAGTTGTTGGCTCGGCAGGTTCAGTCACGAGCGGCTTAGTCTCGCTTTCGGCGCTAAGTTTAACAACTTTAGGCTCGGTTGCGGGCGCAGTAGTTACCTGCATTGTCGTAGACTCCGTAATAACCGCGAGGGTCTCTACGGTTTCGCCAGAACGAAGCTCGGGTTGGCTACCTGCTGCCTTTTCCTGATTGCCGCATGCGCTCAGCGCACAGAGGGTTGCCACCATTGCGGCGACTGCTGCCATTGCTTTGTTTTTCATTGTTCTACTCCTAATGTACAAAATTTCGCGTTATAGCACGCGATCAGCATTTGTATATTATACAATAATTTCATAGATAAAGCAATAGCATCATGAGAATCTTGAGTTTTTCTATGTATTCATTAGCTTTCCAAAATGGCAAGTTTTGCCAGATAGGACGTTTTTGCCAAAGCGTATTAACTTTCCAAAATGGAAAGTTAAAACACACAGTCAAAAAAAACGGCCAAGCAACAAAAGCCCAGACATAGAAGGCGATTATTTCTTATAGGTATCAAACAACCAACGAAGTTTTTGTTTGAGGAAGTCTTTCATTTGATCAAGAGTCATGTTCGTTTCTTGCAAGTAGTATTTGCGAAGGAGCGCCATCGTTCCGTTAACAAGAAACAACAACTCAAGTTTTGCCTGCTCACTCATAACACCATTAATCTTCATTACTTCCAAGACATGTTTACTAATCTCATTCTCGAGCTGAGCCAAAAAGCCATGCGTATCACAGCTAGAAAGAAGTTCGCTATAGATTGGCTCCTGACGCTCCAAGAAAACAAAGATATCGTCAATATACTCCTCAATCGACGAAATTTCGGTCAAATCGCCATAATTCGAGAATAGCTGGTTTTCAATTTCTCCCTCAATCTCGGTGGCAACCTCGGCGAGGTTATCGTAGTAGTTATAGAAAGTACCGCGCGTAATATCTGCATGCTCGGCAAGCTCAGAAACAGTAATATTTCTCATCGAGCCATACTTTGAAAGAAGCTCAGCAAAAGCCTCCTGAATGCGGCGGCGATTGCGATCAGTAACTCTAGAATAAGACCCTTTTGTCATAAAATTATTATATCACTTTTTGAACATTAAGTCAATAAACTGTTCAATTTTAGACACAGTCTAAACCAATTGTGCTTTAATATCTTAATTACAGCGGTTATAATCTGTTAATTATGCGAAAAATAACAGATTTTATCACCGATCATTGCTACGCAATCTTTGCGGTCTTTTTGGTGATTACTGGTATTTGTGCTCTTCTTTCAACAAAAGTAAACATCAACAAAAACATCTATTCATATATGCCTGTCGATTCTGAAACTTCGATGGCATTAGACATCATGAACGAAGAGTTCGATTACGATCAAACCAGTAGTTACCAGATTATGCTAGATGATGTTCCAGCAGAAGAAAAAACAAAAATCAAAGAAGAGATCGAAGCCATCGACGGCGTCGGCTCGGTCGACTATAACGATAGCGAAGAGTATAACCGCGACAACCACACGCGCTACGCTATCAATATCGATGCGCCTGCGGATTCCGAAACCGCCAACCGCGTCTACCAAGAAATCAAGAATAAATACAAAGAACAGTATAAGTTTGTTGCTGCCGGCCAGGTCCATGATTATAATGGCGAGATTCTAAACTTCGGCGTCATCCTAATTGCAGTCGGCTGCGCTATGGTTATCTTACTCATCATGAGCCAATCCTGGATTGAGCCATTCCTATTCCTATTCGTTATCTTGCTTGCCGTCGTCGTAAACAAGGGTACGAATATAATCTTCCCTAGCGTCTCGCATATTACCGATTCGATTGCCGCAATTCTACAGATGGCGCTTTCGATGGATTATGCCATTATGCTTTCTACTCGCTACCGTCAGGAGCGTTCAAAGAAAGATTGCCCGGACAAGAAAACAGCAATGCGCCGCGCTATGCGTTATTCTTTCGGTGCAATTTCTTCTAGCTCTATTACTACTGTCGTTGGTTTGATTGTTCTAGTTTTCATGAGCTTCACGATTGGTCGCGACATGGGCTTGGTTCTTAGTAAAGGTGTAGTCCTTAGCCTATTCTCTATCTTTACTTCTCTTCCAGCTTTACTTCTTCTCTTCGACAAGGCCATTACAAAGACCGAGAAGAAAACCCTCAATCTAAAGATGGATTGGCTCGCAAAGTTTGCAAACGGTTTCCGCAAATTCGCTTTGCCACTATTCTTAATTATCTTTGTTGGTGGCCTGCTTCTTAAAGGCAATGCGCTTATCCAGTTTACCGCTTCGGATAATAACAAGATTAAGGACGTCTTCGAACAGACAAACCAGATTGCTCTTGTTTATGACGGCAAGATGGACGACCAGGTTACCAATCTTTGTAACGAGCTAGACGCCCGCGAAGATACTACTCGCGTTCTCTGCTATGGCAATACAATTAATGAGCCAGAGAAATATAATGAGGTTGTCCCAAAAGTTAATGAACTTAGCGATGAGAAACTTGATACTGAAGAATATCTAATTAAGGCAATTTATTATCACTATTACAAAGATGTCGATGCCCATACAATTACGCTCGATGATTTTGTAACCTTCTTACAGCAAGACGTCTTTACGAATAAGGATTTGTCTAAGGATGTCTCCAAAGACACCAAGACAGAAATTGACCGCCTCTCAAACTTTACAAATAGCGAGAAAGTAAACCGCCCTCGCACGAAGGAAGATATCGCTCAGATTCTTGGCGTCGACCCAGCTAAGCTTGATGACGTTTATGTGCTTTATCTAGCCCAGAACGGCGTCACTGTAAAGCTTACAATGTATCAGTTTGCAAGCTTTGTATCGAACGAAGTATTAACAAACGAGCGTTATGCTTCCATGATTACTGCTCAGCAGCGCGATAGCCTTGCAAAGCTCCTTCTATTTAGCAACAGCGCAAATACCGACACGCCAAAGAGTAGCGCCGAGCTTGCCCAGATGTTTGGTCTTAGCGAAGACCAGGTCAAGCAGATTATGGTCTATTACGGCTATACCAGCATCGAGACCCCAAGCATGAACGCCACGATCGAGCAGCTTGTTAACTTTGCTTTGACCGACGAGAACGCTTTGGCTGAACTTGGTATTTCTAGCGAAGAAGCTAGTAGTATCAAGGCACAGATTGAGAGCGCCAAGAATACTATTACTGCCAAGAAGGACGAAGCGCTTGCGAAATATGACGAGCTAAATAGCTATATTGATAGCAAGATCGCTGAGCTTCCAGAAGAAGACCAGGAAAAAATTAAGCCAAGTCTAAATAGTATTCGCGCCGAGCTTAACTCCAAGATATCTGCCGCAGAATACGCCATGCAGCGCGAATATAGCTACAGCGATATCGAGTCCGCGGCTAATACAATCGAGAGCGCATATAATACTACTCTCGCCTGGCTAGACAACCTCGAGACGAATTATCCAGAAATCTTTGAGCAGCTCGACGAAGAGACTAAGGCTGAAGTCTTTACTTACATAAACCAGATCAAGACAACGCTTAGTGAAGCTCACGACAAAATCAACTTGAGCGACAAGCTAGCTCAGCTCAAGAACCTTTACAAGCTTTACCAGGCAAAAAGTTCTGAGCCTACCATGACAGCACGCGAGCTTGTTAACTTCCTTCTTTCTCGTAAGGACGATAGCCGCCTAAGTGGCGCCTTAACACCTAGCGCAATCTCACAGCTCCAGCTGGTTCAGTTTATTATGAACAACCAGGCCACACCTTATTCCGCTGGCGCACTCGCGCAGACCTTTGGCCTTGACGCCGAGAAACTTCGCCTAGTCTATGCGCTATACGAATACCGCTACGTCAATCAGCCACAGCTCTCGCTCTGGACTCTGATCAACTTCATCAACGATACGATTTTGCCAAATCCAGAATATGCTAGCCAGCTTGGCGAAAGCGAGCAGACCAAGCTTCGCACGATTCATTCCCTCATGCATGCAGCCGCGATTGGTACTCCTTATAATTACAATTCCCTATACAATGCGCTCTTGCCACTATCTGGCGACCTAGATAAGAATATGCTCTTCCTAGCATACCTATACCATGGCTCGCTTTATGATTATGACGAGAACTGGACTTTAACACTCGAGGTCTTTATTAACTTCCTAGCCGATGACGTTTTGAGCGATTCTCGCTTTGCGGCGCGCATCGACGACGAAATGTCCGAGAAAATCCTAAGCGGCCAGAAGACGATTAATGACGCCAAGGCACTACTTGTAGGGCCAAACCATTACCGCGCTTTGATTGAGTCGCATTTGCCTTCTGAAGGCGAGCAGACCTTTGGCTTGATCAAGCATATTAAGGACGAACTTGGACCAAAGAACAAGGTAGACTATTTCGTAGTCGGCGACTCCGCCATGGCTTACGAGATGGCGCAAACCTTTGATAGTGAGATGAACTTCATTACGATTCTAACGATGCTATCTATCTTTGCGGTTGTCATCTGGACCTTTAAGTCGTTCCTAGTTTCAACCTTGCTAGTCCTCGTGATCCAGAGCGCAGTTTATATCGTAATGTCCTATCTATCCCTCACGGGTTCAGGCATCTACTTTATCGCCTTGATTATCGTTCAGTCGATTCTCATGGGTGCAACGATCGATTACGGAATTCTCTTCACTTCGTATTACGTCGAGAACCGTAGCTACTTTAAGATGAATATCAAGGAAGCCCTAATCAACACCTACAACAAGTCGATTAGTGCCATCCTAACATCTGCTTCGATTCTAGTTATCGTGACAGCCATTGTCGGTAACTTTGGTACAGCGATCGCAAGTAAGATTTGCAAGCTAATCTCGCTCGGTACCTTCTGTGCAACGGTTATTATCTTGGTTCTTCTACCGCCACTTCTAGCCGTTCTAGATAAGTTTATTATCAAGCGCAAGGCCGAAGCCAGCAAAGAAAAGAGCACTAACAAGCTACTTAGCGCGCTAAAATCTATCCTATAAAAATAAGCCCCGATATTAGGGGCTTATTTTTTAGTCTTCCCAGAAGAGCTCGTCTAAGGTCTTTTCTAGGGCCTTACAGATTGCAATACAAAGATTGATGCTTGGATTGTAGTCGCCCTTCTCTACGGCATTGATGGTCTGGCGAGAGACGCCGACTGCCTTGGCGAGGTCGTCCTGAGACATGTCCTTGCCGGCGCGTGCGGCCTTTAGCTTTAGATTCTTCATGAGGCTAATCCCCCTTCTTATCGATAAGTTTCTTGATACCGAGGTCAGCGACTAGCACTGCAAAGAGAATGCTACAGAGCAAGTTCATCACTGGGCTCTGAAGCGCACCGTCTATAACCATTTCACCGTTAATAAAAGCAGCAACAGTTGCGGCGATGTTAATTAGCGAAATGATCGACATAAAGATCATATACTTGCGGAAGTTCATATTCATACCAACGTATGCATCTTTGAAAATCGCATAGGTCATCTGAACAATAACGCCAAGAATGACGGTTGCAATATAGCCATAGAAGCCAAGAAAGTGGCCGAGGCCAAACATATGCGCGAGCATGAGTACGTAGCTTGAAATAATCATGGTATAGAAGCCATAAGTATAGGCCTTGCCACGAGCTTGCTTTTGGCGCTCGTCATATTTGGTTTTGACTTTCTTGTCTTTGTTAATCTTCGTATTAGCAATAAGGCTAATAAAAATTGCTGCGATAATCGCGAATGTAAATATCGCTCCTAGTTGTAGATCCATATCTTAAATTCCTTCGTTAATGATTATACCCCTATTGTAGCGAATAGATTACGTAATGTCAAGAATATTTTACATATTGTTAAACAGACAAGGCTATACATTGACAAAATAAGCGTTTTAGTGTATAATATACCAAATTAATTATTGGAGAGGATTATCACGATGAAGATAGTCGAAAAAGTAGCTCTTTCTCTATTGCTCACTGCTTTCGCTATTGCTACCGTAGGTGTCGTAGCGACCAGTAACCTGTTTGCTAGAGAATCCAATTACAATACTGATATAGTCAACGCTCAGGAGCAACCTGATACCGAGGAATATAGCCAACCAAATACTACTAAGGAAAAAATATTCTTCAAGAGCTAGATAAAATATCCTCCAGTTTTGGAGGATATTTTTGTTGGCTTAGATTCATCGCTTATAATTAAAGAGATGTATTCTCAAGAAATTATGAAGCAAGCAATTGCGGAAGCCGAGACAGGCATTCGCGAAGGTCACGGTGGCCCATTTGGCGCAGCTGTAGTAAAAGACGGCCAAGTAATCGCGACCGGCCACAACCACGTATTAGCAAATAACGATTCTACTTGTCATGGTGAAATCGACGCCATCCGCAAGGCCGAGCAAATCCTCGGAACTTACGATCTATCTGGTTGCGAACTATATACGATGGCCGAACCATGTCCGATGTGTCTTGCGGCGATTCTCTGGGCAAATATTGGTAAGGTTTATTTTGGCTGCACCAAAGAAGACTGTGAAGAGATTGGTTTTCGCGACCTCGTTTTTGATAAGCTTCTTGGCGGAAGAGCCAATCTTGAGTTAGGTTTCTTGGAAGAAAGAGATCGCGAGCTCTGCCTTCAGGTTTTTGAAGAGTATAAGAATATTGCGGATAAGACGATTTACTAATGAACGAAGAAAAGCTACGCGAGTATGAGTTTCTAGATTCTAATCGCATTTTGGCGGGCTACGACAAGATGAATATCGTGGGCGTTCGCGAAGGCCTGAAACAGGTCACCGAATTGGAAGTCATTGAGCCCAAAGAGACGATCGAAGCCGCAGAACAACTTGTCGAGACTACGCTAGATGTTCTTGGGCTCGTTTATTACAAAGAGAACAGGAGCGAGCATTTTGCGCCCGATTCGGTTCGCACACAGTATTATGTCGCCAAGACTTCCGAGGCGCTAGATAAAATGCGCGAAGCTAATAAGAAGTTTGTCAGCGTAGATTATCAAGAAGAAGCCGACCGCGAGCGTGGCAGATTGTTCGGTTTTCCAGAGACAGCGATTGAGTATTTCGTAAGCAATCAGGATTCAGGAATCGAAGAAAAACCTTGTGACAACAACCCAAAATACCACTCATACAAGCATAGCCCAGAGCATGCCGAGGAAGAATACGAACAATACGAGAAGAAGATCGAAGAGCTGTTTAGAAAGTATTGTCCAAAGTCGGCGGAAGAGCTCTTCGACTAAGATTCTCTGCGCTGTGCATCAATCTCGATCAAGCCCTCAAGCTCTTCTCTGCGCTTCGTCATTTCTTCTTCGCTAATCTCAGGAACATCAAGCTCGAGCTCGCGACCTTTCAAATCTGAGACATTTGCCTTTAGCTTAGCCATGACGCATTTGTCGCCACACTCTGGATAGTAGAGCCATTTGTCGTAGTCCTGATAATCCGTCGTTTCTTCGTTAGACAACCAGTGCTCAACTTCCCAGTCGCAAGTATGGTCTGGCCAGTAATCTTCGGCAATTCTCTTACTCGGTTCGGCGCCCATAAATTCATCGATAAAATCTGCCAGCTCAATCACATATAGACCATCATCCTTTGGATTGCTCCAGTAGTATAAGGTCTTATCTGGCGTCACTGGTTCATAACCCTCAAAAACCAAGCCCAAATCACTGACGTGGTAAAACTCGAATATCTTAGCAAATTCTCTTTGAACTAATTCCATAGTTTCATTATAGCTTGACGACGCATAATTACCCTATAATCTAAGTAGGAGTATCATATGCGAGCACTATACGTCGAAGGCGCCACGCTTCTAGTATGACCCGTTAGGCACTGATAGAAATATACCCTTAGCAAGGAGACAAAAATGACACCGCAAGACAACGAAGACATCTGGGCGCAGATGTACGAAGCCACGAGAAAAGAATATCATCCAGAGGATGTGTCGCCGTTTATTCAGGCACATCACGTCGTGGCCGCAGTCCAAAGCGCCAAAACTGGCAAGATTTATACCGGATTCTGTATTGAGGGCGCAAGCGGTGTCATGAATCTTTGCGCCGAGCGCGTCGCAGCTTTGAATATGTATATGAGCGAGGGCAACTTGGTCGCAAGGAGACTAATTGCCTGCCGCGACAAAGCACCGGCGAACGGTGGAACACCTTGCGGAGCCTGCCGCGAATTCTTCATGCAAGCAGCATACGAGAACCGTGAGATGGAGATTTTGACAGACTTTGAGACTAGGAAGACAGTCTTACTAAAAGATTTGATCCCGAACTGGTGGGGAGATAAGAGATATGGGAATAGGTTGGCTTAGTGATAATATTTGAATACAAAGTATCTCCTGCATGGCTTTCTCCTGACGCCCCAGAATCTATTTTCCGCATTACGGTTACAAGCGACAAAGAAAACAATGTGATCACTTGTTTTCACGACAAGAATTATCTTCATACTATCCCGGCTAGCGAGATTAATAAAATAAAAAACATTATTAAGGAGCATTCAGGGCTATTTCACATACCAGAATACCTTGAGCCAAATACCGTTCTAGACGGCGAAGAATATTCCTTTATTTTCTCAGACGGTAAAAATACAAATTCTTTTTCAGGGTATAATATCCTAGATTATGGCCGAAGCCCACGCAAGAACGCTACGCTTGCCTTAAGAGCAGCTAGAACAATAAAAGAAAAAGTATTAGACCTTAATGGCATCAAAACAATGATTCCAACTCGTTTGCAGCACTGGCCGAAGTATAGAAAACCTTCAAACAATATCAAAATATAGAGCGATAATAAATAAAACAAGGAGATACAATGTCAGCAATATACGATTTTAAAATCAAAAAACGCGACGGTAGCATTATTTCACTAAGCGAATATAGGAATAAGGTATTAATAATTGTAAATACAGCTACCGGTTGTGGTTTTACGCCACAATACGAAGGCTTAGAAGCACTCTACGAAAAGTATCATGATGACGGCTTGGAGATTTTAGATTTTCCGTGCAACCAGTTCGGACATCAAGCCCCAGGAAGCGACGACGAGATTCACAATTTCTGTACCGCAAAATACAACACGTCTTTTGACCAGTTTGCCAAGATTGAAGTTAATGGCGACAAGGCTGACGAACTATACAATTATCTAAAATCCGAGATCAAAGACGATCCGGAGCCGAGCGGCATGAAGAATAAACTCGCCATGAAAGCAATTTCAAAAATTCCAGGCGTATCGCACGAAGAAGGTTATATCAAATGGAATTTTACAAAGTTCATCGTCTCGCGCGACGGCAAAGTAGTACGCCGATTTGGCCCAACCGACAAGCCAGAAGATATGGAAGATTGTATTAAAGAGTGTCTCAAATAGAAAACCGCCTCGGATATACCGGGGCGGATTTTTGCTCATTCTTCGATAATCTCGGCTGAGATTACGACGAATGGGCGACCACCATTACGGTGATCAGGGCACTCAATTTTGAACGTCGGACCGCCATCTATCGTCTTGCAACCCTGTGCGACCGCATAGAGCTTTGGGATAACCTGCGCAGCACATTCCAGACAAAGTGGCGGAACCGGGTCGCCATCGCGCCAGATAATTTCCTGACCATCACGGACAATACCGTCGGCACAATTGCCAGCGATCGTAAGTCTGACCGTAAGCATGAGATCACCTCCAATAGGATATATTATACCATGTTTTTATATTTTGGTCAATGATGCTCATGCTTTGCTGAGAAAATAATTAGCAGAATTACAGCATTAGAGAAAACAGCTCGATTTTTAAAAATATCTCTTTTTGTGATACAATCAACAGAGCTTGAAACAGTCTTTTCTAGAAATAAAAACGACGTAAAACGGACAGCATAATATATTTTTTTAATCAAAGAAAGAAGGTTATTTTTTGTGGAGAATAATAAAGCCTTAGGCTCAGAAAAAATTACTAAATTAATCCGGAAGTTTGCGATTCCGTGTATTATTTCGCTGCTGATTAGCGCGCTTTACAACATTGTTGATCAAATTTTTATTGGTAACTCGAAGTTAGGCTTTCTCGGCAACGCTGCAACATCAATCGTATTTCCAATTACGATTATCTCGTTCGCATTTGCATGGTGTTTTGGTGACGGCGCTGTCGCACTTATGAGCATTCGTCAAGGCCAAAAAGACGATAAAGGCATCGCAAAGATTATTGGCAATGCTTTAACGATTAATGTCATCGCTAGCATTATTTTTATCGCATTCTGTTTCATCTTTATGGATCCGCTCCTGCATTTATTTGGCGCATCTGAAGCGTCATTACCGCTAGCACAAAGTTACTTTAGAATTATTTTATATGGATCTACTGCTTCGATGATGGGCGGCGTACTTTCAAGTATTATCCGTGCCGATGGGTCACCAGCTTTTTCGATGATCGTAACCGTACTTGGCGCTGTAATTAATATTATTCTTGATCCAATTTTTATTTTTGGCCTCGATTGGGGAATTGAAGGCGCTGCGATTGCTACGATTATTGGCCAAATCGCATCGTTCGCATTGGGGATATATTACATACTTTTCCATGCACACACTTTCAAGCTAAAGCTGGCGGATTTTAAACCGGAACTAAAAACTATTCGACATTTTACTAAACTTGGCATTTCCACTTTTATTACACAAATGTCAATCGTGGCGACTTCACTTGTTGGCAATATGATGCTTGCAAAGTGGGGTGCTGAGTCTATTTACGGGGCAGATATTCCGATTGCGGTGATGGGCATCGCAATGAAAGTATTTACAGTCGTCATTAACATTGTAGTCGGCCTATTAGTAGGCGCGCAGCCGATTCTTGGCTTTAATTACGGCGCCGAAAAATATGATCGCGTTAAAGAAGCATTTCGCATTGCCATAATTGGTACAATTATCGTTGGTATAATTGCGACAATTATCTTTGAATTCTTCCCTGATCTCGTGATTGGAATTTTTGGCACGCAAAATGAACTTTACATGGAGTTTGCGCGCAAAATGTTCCGCATTTTCTTAATGCTAGTTACTTTTACACTTTCAATCAAAGCAATCTCCATTTTCTTCCAAGCCGTCGGCGAACCAAAGAAGGCGACTATCGCTTCACTAATGCGTGATATCGTTTGCTTTGTGCCACTTTGTTTTATTTTGCCGAACATCTTCGGCGTGGATGGTATCTTGTATGCGGCCCCAGTTGCAGACGTAATCGGTATCGCAATTGCCAGTACTTTAGCAGTTCGGTTCTATACAAATCTCGGCAAAGCAAAAACTGCAAATATTGCTGAAAATGTGGCTATCAAAAAGTCCCACCCTGGCGTGATTATTACAATTTCGCGCCAACACGGCTCCGCGGGTAAGGAGATTGGTAAACTCGTAGCCGAGCAACTAAATATTCCATATTATTACAAGGAGTTACTCGCCGTAACGGCGAAAGAGTCCGGCCTGTCGGAAGGATATTTAAATGAGTTAAACATACGCGACGATGAAGGAATTATGCGCGAATTATATCTTAGCTCCACACCAGTAGAATATGCGATTAAGGCACAGCGTCAGGCGATTGAAGAAATAGCTAAGCATGGATCCTGCGTAATCGTAGGACGTGCAGCAGATTACGTTCTGCGCAACAATAAAAAGGTCCTGCGCGTATTTATCTCTGCGCCAGACGAATACCGCATTAAGAAACTTAAAGAAATGTACGGAGATAAGCCAGCCGAAGCAAAGAAGTCCATTAAGCGCTCGGACGCGAACCGCGCTTCTTACTACAATGCGATTTCTGGACTAGAATGGGGCAAGCGCGAGAATTATGATTTGTGCCTAGATAGCTCAATTGGTAATAAAGAAACGGCGAAAATTATCGCTGAGTATGCGAAAAATATCTAATCAATTCAAATTCGCCATAAAAATAAGCCCTTAGGGGCTTGTTTTTATTTCTCCATGTAGTGAGGGGCGACCAGATATACAGGCAAAGAGATTCGAACTTTTGGGAATTTCTGGCCCTACTGGGGCCGTAGAGGTCTAAAACAATGACGATGATATAATCGTAATAAGTAAATAAAGGACTTACTCATGACCAAAAACCAAACCATTCGAGAACAGCTAGAAGCTTATATTGAAAAGAAATATAAGATCCATGAAGAGCAACTCCCTTTTAATCATGAAGATTATGCAGTTTTTAGACAACCGAGCGGCAAATGGTTTGCGGTATTCTTTGTAAAGCCATATAGTGAATTTGGCTTAGGCGGAGATAAAACAGTAGATGTCGTGAGTTTTAAGATTCGCGATCACGAACTTGCCGAAACACTATATAGTCAACCTGGATATATTAAAGGTTATCCGAACTCTGGCTGGGGTTGGATTTCTGCCCTGCTTGACGGCACGGTACCATTTGAAGACTTGTGTCGTTGGCTAGACGAGAGTTATGAAGCAACACTTCATGAGCCTGGTAATATGAATGTACCGTTAGAAAAGCGAGATTAAAATACCATATTAAGACTAGCTATTATCTCAACTTAGAGTATGATTCTGTCTACTAATAAAGGAGTAAACATGGATAAAATCATTAGAAATAGAATCAAGTGTAAGAAATGCGGAGATATTATCGAGTCGAAATCCGTACATCATTTCGTGGAGTACAGATGCAAATCTATAGCCGTAGATGGTGGCCACGAGTATCAACGTTGGGTTGGGAATATCGAAGACATTGAGGATTTGAGCATAGTAGAAAAAGACGATACCGCCGAATAGGCGCGACAAAAACGCAGTGATATATAATATAACCAACTATGTCATCCAAAACATTCCAGATTAGAGATTACAAGTTTAATCAGCAGGCGGTTAATCGTCTAGCTCTTGAGGACCATCTGGAAGAAAATTGGCCGGTCGTTTACCAAATTTACAATAATCGCGAGATTTATATTGGCGAGACGACTAATCTTAAAAATCGCATGAACCAGCACCTCGCAAACGAGGAGAAGTCAAGCCTTCGCCAAGGTGCCATGAAGGTAGTTTTTGACGAAACTTTCAACAAGAGCGCCGCGCTAGACCTCGAGTCTTATCTAATCCAGTATTTCAGCGGTGACGGCAAGTTTAAGGTTCTCAACCGCAACGACGGCATGTGCGATCGCGATTACTACGATAGAGCCAACTATCGCAAGACCTTCGAAGAGATCTGGAACCGACTTCGCGAATTAAAAATCGCCGACAAGACCATCGCCGAAATTAACAATTCAGAGTTATTCAAGTTTTCACCATACAAAAACCTCAATTTCGAGCAGCTCAACGTCGTGACAGAAATTGTTCAGAATATCGACGAGGCGATTTGCGACAGCAAGAAGAGTCTTTCTATTATCGACGGCGACGCCGGCACTGGTAAGACTATCATCATTATGTATCTTGCGAAACTGCTCGCTGATTTGCAGAATTTCGACAATCAGAATGACGATATTGATGATGAGTCGAATTTTAATATCTTTTTCGAGCTCGAGAATATCAACCAAAACTTCAAGAACAAAAGTATTGCGTTGGTTGTCCCGCAGCCATCGCTTTGTGGGCGTATTCGCAAAATTTTCAACAAAATCGATTTAGGTAGCGCAAGCATCCGAATTTTCTCCCCTGTTCAGTTTGGCAAATGTGACGATAATTTTGATATTACCCTAGTCGACGAGGCACATCTCTTGAAAGTGGGCGTTACGGGCACACTCGGCAAGATCGTGCATGAAATCGATGACAAGATTTTTGGCGATAGCGAAATTCATTCCGAGCTAGATTGGATTATGGCGAAATCTAAGAACGTCGTGCTGGTTTTTAGCGACCAGCAGCGCATTCGCCCAGCAAACATTAACGCCAAAGACATCGCAAAATACGCCAACGAGTTTACGAAGCGCAAGTATTACCTCAAGACTCAGATGCGCTCGCGCGGTGGCAAGAAATATATTGACTACATACACGATATTTTGTCGAACAGCTTTAGACCGCCAGCCAAGGAGACATTCGACGGGTTCGAGGCGAAGATTTTTGATAATATTAGAGAGTTTGCATCGGCAATCGAAAGGCGCGAAACTGAGTTTGGTCTGTCGCGCATGGTGGCAGGCTTTGCCTGGAAGTGGAACTCCAAAAAGAATAAAGGCGCCTACGATATCGAGATTGATGGCGTAAAATTCCGCTGGAATAGTACCCAAAACAACTGGATTGGTTCGAAAAATTCCGCTCAGGAAGTTGGCAGTATTTATACCGTTCAGGGCGACGATCTGAATTATGTCGGAATTATTATTGGTGAAGATTTGATTTATCGTGACGGCAAGCTGATTTTTAACCGCAAAGCTTGCGCAGACTCTGGCGCCATGAAGCGCAGTCAAAGACAGGTCGCCGAAGGTTATACGATTTCCGAGGACGACATGCTTGAACAGGTTTTAAGAACTTACCGGATCTTGATGAACCGCGCAGTTAAGGGTGTATATATTTACGCCTGCGATGACGAGCTAAGAGAATATTTGAAAAAGTATTTCTAGAGCAATAAAAAGACCTCGCGGTCTCAAATTTTAATGGTGAGCCGGATGGGACATAAACAATGCGCCGTCGTTTCCTGCGGAAACCGGGCATTGGATGCATCCAGCGTGGCTTCTCGACACGTCCGACTCACAGAAATAAAACAATAAGACCCCTTGGGTTTTCTTTTTCATTTCTGGTGAGGGGCGACCAGACGTTATTGCTCGGCTTTGCATGGTGGTGGACTGGTGTATTAACCACCCCGAATACACTGCGAAGATCAAGGTTATACCCAAGAAAGATTATCCGGTGCTGATGCCGTGCGAATTCTGAGGTATACATATACAGGCAAAGAGATTCGAACTTTTGGAAAATCTATACGCTCAGAAAAACATACAAAAACATAAAGTTTTATGTATTCATACTATTGACTAAATTTACATTATAATATATATTAATATTATGGAAAAAGATTTTACTAACCCATTTAGACCTGGTGCTGGGCATAAGCCACCTTACTTAGCCGGAAGAGTTGAAGAAAAAGAAGAGTTTAAAAACCTTCTTAAGCAGGAAGTAGTATTAAATAATCTTATTTTAACAGGATTACGCGGCGTAGGAAAAACCGTCTTGTTGGATAGTTTCAAATCGATAGCCCAGGAATCTGGCTGGATGTGGGCAGGTACCGATTGTTCTGAATCTGCAAGCATCAACGAAGATACGATAGCGTTACGGCTATTGACCGATATTGCGCTTATTACTTCAAACATTGTCATTCATACTGAAAAAATAAAAGAAATTGGGTTCACAAAAGATATCCGTGAAGAAAAAACATATCTGAGTTTTTCCTTCCTACGACAATATTATAATGCCGTACCAGGACTTCCGATTGATAAACTTAAAGCGGTATCAATGTTCGTATGGGATAGTATTAAAAGTATAGATGGGGTTGAAGGTATTGTGTTTGCTTACGATGAAGCGCAGACCTTAAGTGATCATGCAGATGATCGACAGTACCCACTGTCCATCCTGCTTGATCTGTTTCAATATCTTCAAAGAAACGGCGTTAAATTTGTATTAGTTTTGACTGGATTGCCGACCTTATTGACTAAGCTCGTTGAAACTAGGACCTACTCGGAAAGATTATTCCATGTATTAACATTGAGGCAGTTAAACGATCAAGAAAGTCGAGACGCAATTTTAAAGCCAATTGCAGACGCAAGATGTAAAACTAAATTCAATGACGAATCCGTAAAAATAATTATACAGCAGTCTGGTGGATACCCGTATTTTATTCAGTTCATATGTCGCGAAGTGTATGATGTTTTTGAGCAAAAAGCCGCCAAAAAACAGAAACTCTCAGTACCGATTGACGCAATTATACAAAAACTAGATAATGATTTCTTTGCCGGACGATGGTCAAGGGCAACCGAACGAGAACAGCAAGTCCTAATTATGCTAGCTGAGGCGAATAAAACAACTTTTACCATCCAAGACACGCTTGAGCTGTCTAATAAATCAAGGTTTAAAAAATTTAGCCGCTCCCAAATAGGCCAACTTTTTAATAGCCTGATAGAAAGAGGTTTAGTATACAAAGACAAACGTGGCTCTTATTCGTTCGCAGTTCCACTATTGAACCAATATATAGTTAGAACGCAAAATACCCAGCCTTATTAGTTCGGCACCAAAAACATATAAAAACATAAAGTAATATGTCTTTATATGTTTTTCAAGAAAAATATTCGATTTAAAAAATATCGAATTGCTTTGACGTCTATCAAAAACATATAAAAACATAAAGTAATATGTCTTTATATGTTTTAGGGCAACTATAAAGCATACCGTCACGAGACGCACTCCCCCCCTAAAGAAACAAGGTTATCGTGGCAAAGCGACACCCATTCAAGAAAGTAAAACCCGGCGAGCCAATACCAGTAACCGCTCGGCAACTTGAAAGTTTCATGCTCGAACATAACGGCAGGTTCAATTCACGCGACTACGACAAGTTCGAGCGCATGGAGCTAATGGAATCGCCCGTTCGCGACGCGATACATGAGTTAAAGACTTATTCCCTAGAAACACTAGCACAGCGCTTCGATGTATACCTTTTTGGGCGCGGTAAGCGCGTTTTTGCACGGTTAGACGCCGAAGGCGACAATTGGTACTACTTCTCCCTCGCATATATTCCACGCGCGTTAAATAACCGCGACGTGAATGACGCGATAGTTCAGATGTTCTTCATTGGTAGGTGGCGAGTCCACAAGCTTTCGCTTTGGACCGAGCCGGAAGATATCAACCATTACGGCAACGATTCTAACAAAACATTCTATCATTTAGTCAATAGATAGCGTCCACTTGGACACAATCGGGTTTTGAAAGTTATTGTGCAGAAAATAGGGGTGGGATTTTTTCTTGACACGAAACGGTAAAATATTGTGGACTTTTAGTCAAAATGATCATAAGATCCGATCATGAAATATACGATCACAATAGAAGAAACCGTCGCTAAAGACTTCGAAGTCGAAGCCGACAGCGCCGAAGAAGCCTGTGAAACAGCTGAGCAGAAATACAAGGATGATGAATTCGTTCTAGATCCTGGCGAATGCCAGTTTAGACAGATAGCCATAACGAAGCCGGGTGACGAACGTACTGAGTGGCGAGAGTTTTAATTTAATATCTTGCGGAAAAGTTTTGTAGATAATACTCGTATCTGCACCTCTATTATTTATGCTTTCTGTGGTATAATTAAAGAGTCTTAAGTTAAAAAAATTAGTCCGCAATACAACACGCTTGTTCTTGCAAGCTCGATGTGTCTAAACTAGGGCACCGAGCAAACAGTAGGACATATCGTTCTATTGCGGACAAACGACTTAAGACACCGTCTCGGTGTCCTATTTTATGTCCGCAAAATAACTAAACGACACCGAACAGAAAGTACAAGGTGTCTAAAGTTGAATACAAAATCCTAGATTTATTCTCGGGCTGCGGCGGCTTCGCTGTAGGTTTTGATATGCTGCCAGAGTTCGAGACTCTAATCGCAGTAGATATTATGGATGATGCGCTCAAAACATTTGCGCGTAATTTCCCAAAGGCGAAGATCATCAATGGCGATATCTGTGACGAGGCAGTTAAACGCGACATTATTCAAAGCGCAAAAGAGCTCAAGATTAATATGATTGTCGGCGGTCCGCCATGTCAGGGATTTAGTAACAAGGGTAAAAAACTCGGTCTAAAAGACCCGAGAAATTTCCTATTCAGAGAATACTTAAAACTCGTAGACGAGATTAAACCGGATGTCTTCGTGATCGAAAACGTAAAAGCGCTCGTCGCAACCGAAAACGGGTGGTTTATTAATGAAATCCTAAATGAAATCAAAAAACTTGGCTATACAGTAAACTACAACATTGCGACAGCGAGCAATTATGGCGTCCCGCAACAGCGTCAAAGAACGATCATTCTTGCATCAAAAGACGCTAAAATTGACTTCCCAATTCCTAAGTATGACGAAGAAAAGAAGACCACGGTTCGTGATGCTATTTCAGATTTAGCATATCTCGAATCCGGAGAGGGAGAAATAGAGAGTAATTATAAAAATACCGCCCAAAGCAAATACCAAGAATTATTAAGAAATCCGTCAGGAAAACTCTATAATCATAACGCAACAAATCATTCAGAAGTTGCTTTGTCCAAATTAAAAATGATCCCGCCGGAGGGCGATAAGAAATCACTTCCAAAAGAATTACTTGGAAACCAAAAATTCAATACGACATGGGGGCGCCTAAAATGGGATAGCCAGAGCCCAACGATAGATACCCGTTTCGATACCCCATCCAACGGCACTAATAGCCATCCTGAACTAGACCGCTCCATTACCCCACGGGAAGCGGCACGCATTCAAAGTTTTCCTGATTCATTCAAATTCTTAGGTTCAAAAACATACATCTGCAAGCAGATCGGTAACGCCGTTCCCCCACTACTAGCAAAAGCAATCGGTGAAGCAGTTCTGTTCGGTGAGAAAAAACAAGATTATCTCATTTATAATCGTGATGCATATAGATTCTTGCGCGATATGGCTTCATATGGTTTCGAAGTAGATCACATAATCACCGACCCACCATACAATATTTCGAAGGACAACAATTTTAGCACCATGAAGAGCGCCAAGCGTCAAGGCGTTGATTTTGGCGAGTGGGACAAAGAGTTTGACTTAACTGGCTGGATTCCTGATGCAGAAAAGATATTAAGACCAGGTGGCACGTTTATAATCTTTAACTCATATCGTAATCTAACGCCTATTATCGAAAAGATGGAGTCGTGCGGACTGGTTATAAAGGACGTCATTAAATGGATAAAGACCAATCCAATGCCGAGAAACATCGATAGGCGCTACGTACAGGACACGGAGTATGCCATATGGGCCGTAAAACCGAAAAAACCTTGGGTATTCAACAAGAAAGCCGATAAACCATATTTACGAGCCGAATACAGAACTTCTACGGTTAGTGGCAACGAACGCACAAGCCATCCAACTCAAAAAAGCGAAAAGCTGATGAGCGAAATAATTGAAGTTCACAGCAATAAGGGTGATTTAATTCTAGATCCATTTATGGGCAGCGGAACAACCGGCGTGTCTGCTCTATCTAAGGGGCGCCGATTCATAGGTTGCGAGTTAAGCGAAGAATACTTCGATATAGCAAAAGAAAGGATTTCTAATAAATGAAAGACGCCGATGATGTTCTAAAAATGCCTATCGATACTCTCCTGGCAGCATTCTTTAACGCAGAAGATAAAAACGGCAATTTTGCTATTGTCTCAAATTACAGAGAAACTACATATATGAGAATGATTCCTGGCTCTCATAGAAATACGGCAGAAAAACTGCGCAGAAAATACGATTTGCCATTTATGCAAGTTGGAAATACAAAAATAGAGGCCATAATATCGAACCGAAAAGGTTATTCGCTCGAAGAATTTCGCCATCTATTATACGAAAACATTCTCCAAAAATTTTTTATCACGAATGCCGGTACTGATATTGACCGAGAAATCGCACTAGCTCTTTTTATTTTTAGGGGAAGCGCTGATTTTATTTACGGGTTTTATTCGGTTGACTTAAAGACACCATCGATTCAATTCTTGAATGATATGTATAAAATACTGCTATCCTCAAACGATTTAATTAACCGTCTTAATCTAAATTTTCGCGAATTTCAGCCACAATATCTACAAGGAATACAACGCAATACACAAGTAAGAATAAACCTTAAATGGTTTTTTGATAACGTCATGGCATATTATTCAGACATTAACGACTACAAATATGGTGTTCTATTCCATAATCACACAAAGCTAGGCGATACTAGACGCTATAATGCATTTGTCGAAAGATTGACAATCTATCGAGAAGACATTATTGGCAGAAAGCTCAGTGATCGGGAAAAAGAAAGGATGCGAGAAGAACTCAACCTCGAGATTTCTAACAATGATGGCGAGCAGGTCGCTGGCAGGAATCAAAAGATTGTTTCGTTTGCGAGAGAGGCGTTTCCTGATGAATGCGTCGGATGTCGTAATCATTACAATATCGCGGACAGAAGTTTTATTATGCCACGAAATGGACGTTACTATTTTGAAATAAACCACGTCATACCGTATGCTAATGACAATAAAAAAGTCGATGTGCTCGACAATTTAGTAAAACTGTGCCCTACGTGTCACCGCGCATTAACGCCAGGGCGTGCCGACGAAACACTCCAACGCGAAATAATCCATAATATGCTCGAGTCGCGGCCAGAAGTAAAGCAATTCGTTATAGCAATGGAGAGCGGTAGATTTGCAACGCCGGAAGATTATGTCTTTAGTGCTCTAAGATAATTCTCAGTCGCCTCCCGAACTCCACACTCCGGACAAATCTCCGTCTTATTATTCTCACGAGACACGAACCCAACAAAAAAGAACCCTTAAATGACAAAACTGGGTAGGAACTAACTCTCGCCAGGGTCACTACATGACAGACTCCTAAGCTGTTCAAAACATAAGTTTAAGTCTGCTTTTCGCTCCGCAGCATTTCTGCGTTCTGCCTTTGGCTTATCGCCTCCCAGCAACAGCCCTTTCGGACTACGGATCGGCCTTAGCCGCTTAGGGGGACTTATTAGGCGACCAATTTTGTCATTTAAAGATTCTTTAGATAAAATAAAGACCTCACGGTCTCAAATTTTAATGGTGAGCCGGGTGGGACTTGAACCCACGACACTCTGCTTAAGAGGCAGATGCTCTAACCAGCTGAGCTACCGGCCCATACTCATCAATTACTTCGCTATTATACCAAACTTTTTCATTCTTTGCAAGAGGTAGGCAGAAAATGCCTCGCAAAAGCCCCAAATCCCCACAAGAATCTCTAAAAACTAGTCCAAGAAAAGGCCGCAAGCTTCAAACTCGCGGCCATTCTAAGAGTTTTACATCAAGACACCAAACGGCACCACGGACATGAAGTATTTCCTCGCTTCTTTATCCTTAGTACAATAGACCATGCTTAATGTATCTTTCATCGTATCGTTCACATGCAGGCCATACTTTGCTACGTAATGACAGTAAACATCGATTACTGCGAACTTTGGCACATTGCTAAAGCTATACAACGTGCAATTTATCGCGTAATTCGTGTATTCCATCACAGGCTTACCAAGATCCTCGTCAATCTTTTGCATCAGAGAATTTTCCAGCATTGCCTGGATCAGCGCCTTGCGACCATGAACCTGCTCGTAAGCTTCCGCAAACGGATAGGCATAGTTATACGAATACTCGTCCAGTGGCACGATTTGCTGTGCCAGATACTCGGTAGCACCTTCACGCAACATATTATTAGGTTCATCGCCACACGTTAGGCAATGAATCAGCTCGTGCACGATCGTTTCCAGATCTTGGCGCTTGTTTCCTTTTGCCCTTCGAACAATATAAACACGGTTCTCTTCCGAAAGGTACATGGCAACAACGCCGCCAGTTCCGCCAGGCAAGTCACACTCTTTTACGTCAACAGATACGAAATATTCCCAGTAGAGCTCGGTATATTCTCCGAGATCTCTGCGAATGAGACTTTTGGCTTCTTCTACAAGTTCGATTGTTTCTTCGGTCGGATCCGAGATATTTTGCGGATAGGCATAGTCATTGATGATTTTCTGCATTCTGCTCTCATCATCAAGCCAAGTGCCAGCACCAACCACTGGCGCCTGCGCTCGCATACTCTGATTATTTCGAGTTTCATCGAACAGTTCAGAGAACTCGTCGTAATACCGCCAGGTTTCAGCCTGTTCTGTGGTCATGGCTGCGGTCGGCTGCGTTTTGGATACTGGTACGATTATTGCAAATGCGATTACAAAGACCATAACAATGTCCAGTATGATGGTAGTTAATGATTTCCGATTTCTCATAGAGAAACCAACTCCTTTCAAATAACAATTCCTGCATCCCGCAGGTATCTGTATATATTATAACATCTTTTTATACTCTGTCAATGTACACCCTTTGCGACAAAAAATCCCGACAGTGATTGCCGGGATTAGTTTTTATAAACCTAGGCCTTTGAGCCAGCTGTCTATCTCTTCCTCGCTCGGATCCATGGCAAATCTGTAGCCATCTTTCCAATCCCCAGAACTCGTCATTTCGTGGAGAAGTTTATCGCTATCGCCGAGCGGGCTAGAATGCGAAACACAGAACGGCACAACTGTTTTATCTGCAAAGCTATTAATCTTCATAAAACGATTCACTGGCCAAGCAAAAATACCATACCAAATCGGACAACCAATCAATACCGTGTCATATTCATCCCAGTTTTCTGGCGTTTCCTGAACCAAATCGATATCTCGCAAGCTTTCGTCGTTATGTTCCTTAGATACGCGAGATTCCAAATCCGTCCAGTCAAAATCTGCCTCAGAATATGGCGTAGCCGGCTGAAGCTCAAACAAATCTGCGCCAAGCTTCTCCGCTGCAATCTTTGCCACGCGTTCCGTCTGTCCGGTTGCCGAATAATATACGACTAATGTTTTGCCCATTTATAGACCCATCCTTTCTTTTACTTCATCTATCGTAATCTTGGTGTATTCAAAATCTGCAAGTTCACGCGCTTCGTCCAAACTCATAAACCTCGCCTGCTCTACCTCTTCCGCTTGAAGCTTTAGCTCAGTACTTCCGACCGGTCTTGCGATAAACTGAATCACTTGCTTCAAAACTTTTCCATCATGCAAGAAGTAGTTATTGTCTATAGATTCCTTATCTATAATCTCGACATCGAGGCCGACTTCTTCTTTCGTCTCACGAATCGCGGTCTGTTCCTCGGTTTCGCCAGCTTCCATATGCCCTTTCGGAAAAGCCCAAAACCTGTCACCTCTTCGAGAAATCTCGCGTTCCATGAGCACATTATTATTTTCGTCCAAGATAATACAGCCACAGCTAAACTCAAACTCGGTCGTGCCGCTCGCAAGCTCAGCTACGCCAGGAAGCTCCGTGAGTCCAGCCTTGTGCCCCATATGACCAATATTCTCGATCAGAATGCCGACGCCTCCAATCTTCTTTGGATATTCCTGCAAAGTCTTATATGGCACGATATGGTCATCGTTACTAAAGATACAAAAGCTCTCTTTGATAGCAGTCTTCGCGTGCTCTAGCTCGTCAGAACTTAGGTTAATCAAGGCAACCTTCTCGTTCAAGACGTCTTTTCCCTCAACAACAAACGGAACGGCAAAACCAGCCAAAGAAATATATCTATTTAACCCTTTGCCTGTTGCAGCTAAATATTTTAACAGCATACCGTTACCGATAGAATGGACAATAACAGCACAATCGTTACCAAAGAATTCTGGATACTGATCAAAGACATCGAAATATCCTTTGACGCTAATATCTTCGCGAACTGGGAATTCTGGCATCGCGACCTCACAACCAAGTGCCTCCAAATCTCTCTTGAAAGCTCGAAAGATCTCTGGAATTCCGTTATATCCATGAACCAGCAAAACTTTTTTAATCTTTTCCATACCTCTATTGTATCGCAAGAAGACGGTCGCAAAAATCTTGGTATAATCTAGCTATGGCAATTATTCTTGGTATTTTGGCTTTTCTTGTGTTGTTTTTTGGGCTTTTTGCTTTTACTGGCGCGCCATATGTTTCAAGCAAGAAAAGAGACCTCGATGATTTATTCAAAAATCTCTATCCGCTCAAAGAATCCGACTTTGTAATTGATCTCGGTTCTGGCGATGGCGCCGTTCTAAAAACCGTCAGCGAGCATCACGCAAAAGGTCTAGGCGTAGAACTAAATCCTTTCCTCGTCCTTATTAGCAGAATCCGCCTAAGAAAAGACAAGAACATCCGCTTTGTTTGCGAGAATCTATACAGGGTCGAGTTTCCAAAAGAAACCACCTGCATCTACCTTTTTGGTGACGACAGAGATTTTGATAAGATCGAGAATAAAATCCAGCAAGAGGCCAACCGCCTCAAAAAGAAGCTCGTTCTTCTTTCTTATGGCTTCGACTCAAAAAACCACAAAGCCACAAAAGCCCATGGCGCTTATTATCTTTACGAGATAAAGCCAGAAAAATAATTATTTCTTCTTGATTGGATTGTTTGGATCAAAGCTAACGTAAACTACTTGGCGCATGTTTGCCTGACCATGACAGGTAGACAAGGCTAGGATTTTGTATTCCGGATTCATTTCCCTATAATGCAAAGCCTTCTCTTTGATGTAGCTGCGGACAGTGTCGCTCTTATTCTTGATAGAGCCAACATCATAAACACCATCGTCATCCTTGTCCGTCACGAACTCAGCATTAACTGTCAGATTATATGTTCCATGAAGCGTATAAAGCTTGCCGGTCGTGTGCTCATTAAAGAATTTGTCGTTATTGTATTCCTTAAGCGGTCCAAACATCGCTTCGTTATTAGTATTGTGACCATAGACCAGAGTATAGTCGTCAGAAAAATCGCTTGAGTTCTGCCAGTCGACATAAATACTGCCGGAGTAGGCATATTCTTTGAGATAGTTATGAGAGAGATAATACTGGTTGTTATTGGTCTGAAGAATCGGGTAATCTATTGTCGTGCCTTCCAAAGTTAGCCAGCCAATAATATCTGGGTTCTTTTGGCGCAAACCTTCGAGATCGATATTGCGCTCGCCATCTTCCTCAGAAATATATTGCTTCACTTCTTCAGGGAGCCCAGCCTCATGATAAACCTTTACGGAATCATAAATCGCATAAAGACTAAACATCAAAATCAGCAAAAAGAAGAGAATGCAGGCCCAGTCGATAATAAAGTTGGCAGCATCAACGACTTTTTCGCCAGCACTAGTTTTCTTGCTAGTAGCTTTCTTTGGGCTGGTTTTAGCCTGAGCCTTCTCTGCTTCACTAACAGCTTCAGATTTAGCCGCTTCCATTTACAACCCGCGCGTACGCAAAATACTTATCAGTTTTCCATCAATATCTTCTGGCGGATAGGCGCCACTCGTACGAGAATCGTTTGGTTCGTCGCGATTATCGCCAACAGCAAAGAAATGGCCGGCTGGAACGGTATAAGGGTAAGTTATACCGCCATTGATTTTATCTTTGCCAGTAAAGACTTTGTCGATGTCTAGTGCAGAATCATTAACATAGAGTTTGCCAGATTCCGTCATCGTAACTTTGTCGCCACCACAAGCCACGACGCGAAGGAACGCACGGCCACCGCCTTGCTTGATTGCGACGACATCTCCAGGATGACAACTTTTGTCTAGGTGGTAATAGAGAGCCAAATCGCCACCATTGATGCTTGGAGACATATTGTTTGAGTTTACGCGAGCGAAACCAAAGATTATGAAAAAGAGTACAAAATAAACAAGTTCGATTACGATAATCTTGATGATTAACGATATAACTTTGCGTTTCATAGTTTATTTATCTCAAAAAGCCCGAGCCGATTCAAGCCCGGGCTTTAGGTATTTATTTTAGGCTTCTTTCTTTGAAGTTTTTCTTAAGATTACTACGCTACCACCAGCGATGATTGCGAGAATTACGAATGGGAGAATCATGAAGAATCTACCAGCTGGGCTACCTTCGCTTAGGGTGTTTACGTATAGATATTCGTCATTGTCGCCTAGAGAAGCCTTGGTAATTGGGCGCTCCAAGATATTACCGTCATTCCAATGGTTAATTCTATTCGTGCCAGTAAGATCACTATATGCATCAGTCGTAGTTGAAGACAAAGAAGAAGGTAGGTTTTCCGTAATTGTGTAGCTGTAACCGCCAGGAACTAACTCATTCGTGTTGCCGGTAACACCAATAAGCACCATTTCATTGTGGGCGAGTTTAATACCTGTCTTTGTACATTTTGCACCGACATTGTTGCTCGTAAAGGTACAGGACGTTTCAGTACCATCATCTAGCTTAAAGTGAACCGTTTCGTTATTCGAGCCCGTCCATGCATAATTCCTAGTTAGTTCTACAGTAAAATCATACTGCTCTGTTGGATCAGCAATGTTACCCTTTACCTGCTTCTTGAGCGAGATATGAGTCTTGGTATATGATGCAGTGCTAGTAAAGTTTGGAGTGGCCTTAGCCTTAATCATGATGCCATAGTTGCCAGTCGTGTTGCTCGATATAGGATCGCCGTTACCGTCTACGTCTAGATAGGCAGAAAATTCGATTTCCTGATTAGGATCGTCTGCATAATATCCGCCATTATCGCCACTACCAGAAGTATTTCTCTCGGTAACATTTACTGTATACTCGCCATATACCATATTAGTATTAGTAAATGCGCCGCTAAAGTTCAGGGTGGCACAATTTTCTGCGGTTGAGCTAGCGCCACCGTTGTTATTTATAGTTAACGTCAAGACACCAGCATTAGCGGCAGAAGAGCTATAGCTGACGCCAGTCGCAGAAGTAGCCGTTACGCCCTGCAAATCGATATAATTACTAACATTCGAAAGATCATAAATAAACGTATCCGAGTAAGGACCTTGTAATCCTTCTACTTTTTTACAGACCTGTACACTCTGTGCGCTTGAATCATAGCGCATTTCCATATTGTTTGCTGCGCTTGCATTGCCCGCGAAGCTTGCGATGCCGAACACGCTGGCTACGGTTGCGGCAGCAATATTTGTTAGTTGTTTTATTTTACCCATTTTCTCTCTCTTTTACCTTTAATTTTTATTTTAACATAAGCGTTATTGCTTATCAATTAATCCTTTTTCTTTTTAACTTTTTTCGACCTGATCATAATAATTGTTACGATTGCGCCTATCGATATTAGAGCCAACCATACATAAAGACCGTTTTTGTAGTTTAGACCCGTATTTACGATATCGATAATTTCGTCGATTGGATCTTTCGGGATGTTGCGGTAGTTAATAAATAACGTAAAGTTATCTTCTGGTTCTTCGTTTACCGTCTTGGTTATTTCGGTTCGATATCCAGCGTCTTTGCTATCAATCCAGGTTTTGTAATCATTTACGTCTGGAATTTCTTCGTAGCTATATTCAAGCCCGTAAGGAATTTCGTAGTTACCATTTTCGTCGATACCGATCGTGGCGGTTTCGCCGTGGCGCAAGTAGAAGACTGCTTTCTTGCCACCTTCGGCATATTCGTCAGAAGTTACTTCCTGGCCGCCGAATTTATATTCACCAGACGGAGTACGAATCGTATAGGTATAACCTTCGCCTTCGATTTGGAAGATATATTTGAATACATCTTTATCGCTAGCGTCGTCGCCCTCAACAGTATTCTTTATGGTGATATATGAGCGTTCTGTCGGGTTCGTGCAGGCGAAAGTCATTTTGTCGAGCTTTGCGCCCTTGCCATTCTTTTGTAGATTCGAAATCGATGCACGGTATTCGCCGGTTGCGAAGTTGTTCTCATCTACAACGTTTTCGAGCAAGACTGAGAGAGTATAGTAATCGTTATCGCAGGCGAATTCTTCTGGGCAAGAGTCGATAGAGATTTTTAAGGTATGAATTCCAAGCGCGCCAGCTACATGCAGGCCAGAGAAATCTATTGTGCCGGTTTTTGTAATCTTTCCTTCTACGAACGGCTCGTCAACTAGCGAGAAGCCATAGCTTGGAATATTCGTAATGCCAGTACTGCTGATTTCTTCAATCTTGTAGGCCCAGTCACCAGTTACAGTTTCGTTCTCTTTGTCGTAAAGATATTGAACAATCTCGTAGCTTGCTTCGCCTTCAATCGTTGCCTCGGCGATTGCGCTAGCTGGCTTTTGAGATAATCCGACCGCTGCGCCAATCGTTACAGCCGCAAACAGGAAGAATCTCTTGATACTGCTTAAGCTCATTTTTGCCTCACTTTTCTTTATCTTAATCATAAGCAATTCCCTTTTTCAAGATTAGCATCTTCTTAGCTTAAGTATTACGATTACCGCAAATCCTGCCATCGCCATGCCGGCAGCCGTAAATATACCGAACAAGGAGGATTTATTACCAAATATACCAAAGACCGGAGCTTCGCTCGTGTTAGTAATAGTTGCAATCTGGGTACCTTCCTGGATTGTACCTTCTACGAGGCCCGTAGTAGTACAGCTTGTTTGCTGGCGTTCAGCGCCAGAAGCGTCGATTTCCTGGCAAGCATAGCTTGTTGTATAGACAGTTGCTTCCTCTTCTACGGAATATTCGCCGCCAATATATAGACCAACAATGCGAACGCCTTCATTATGTGCTAGCTCAATCGAGGTTTCACCATTATTGAAGGTTACCGAACCCGTGAGAGTTGTCACGGTAGGATTGTCGACATTGAAGTATTCTACTCTGAAGTTACCGTTCACGTTTGTTTGATTGCTGTTTGTAGCAGTAATATCTACCGTGAACTTCTCAGTTGGGTCAGCACTATTACCTTTGACAAGCTTGCGAACTTCGAGATCCGCAACCCTTTGTTCTGTATTTGTAACAACCCAGCGGTGCGAAGACCTTAGGACTGCGATCGAAGTAATATCTCCGTTACTATTTGCAATAATAGAGTTTGCAACGCTTTCGGCAAGGGCTTTATTGTTTGCGGTTTCCGCATAGTTACTACCTTCGTTATAGATCATGAAGTAGTGCTTGTTTGTGTCGTCAGCGAGATATGGCGATGGAACGCTCTTTTCGACCCAGTAATACAGGCTACCCATAGTTACAACTGGAGTACCTTCTGGGCTTGAAATCTTGAAACCGTTTAGGCTTTCAAACTGAACAAGACCATGTACGTCAGTTGAGAAGTCGCAGGCATTGTCGCTTCGGTTACATACCGGAGTAGTTTGACCGGTCGTCGCATAGCTTGCACTGCCAGCACTCGTTTCGTCGTATTCAACATCAAATACATTGAAGATTGCATCCTCAATTGGTTCGAAAGTGCTGCCGTCTACTTTTTCGAGGCTAATCAAACCATCGGAGCTGATCCAGCCAGCTGGCTTTGTAGCAATATGGCTCTTGCTTACTTCGTCAGAGAAGGTGATTCTATCTGTAACTAGGTAGGCCTTGTTATAGAAGTCGTGAGAGACATTGAATTCTGGTTCGGTTAGATAGGCCTTGAACTGAATTTTGCGAAGAACACCATCTGGAATCTGGCCAGTAATCGTATGTGTTTCGCTATCATAACTAAAGCTACAGTCGTTTGTCTCGACATTAGAGTTGTCCGTACAGACGATTGCAGAAGAATAGGTCGTGTTATTTGCAACAAGTTTATCCGATACGAAGTCAAGGTTAGACTCTAGTGTATCCGTAAAGGTCAAAGTCTTGCGATCCGCATCGCTTGCATAAGGAACGCCGCCATTATTAAAGGCATAGCCATCGCTATTAACTGTAACTACATAAAGAATCGTATTTGTATCGTCGAGAGTTGTATTGGACGCGTCGTCTTTCTGAATCGCAGTGTTAGTCTTGTAGGTAATTGAAGCGTCATCGTCTTCGATCTGTTCATAGACGCCATTATTATTCTTTACAAGGTAAGCATGATTCGTGAAGACCTTTGAAGAAAGATAATCATCATGGATTTCATTAGCGATACTCGTATAGTAGCTGATGTAGTAAGAAGCACCATTAATACCAGCGCAGCTCGTGCTTGGAACAGCAGTATTAAGCTGGCAGCCCGAAGCATTAAATAGGGCTGCAAGGTTAACTGGCTGAATAACACCATTCGTAACCGTTACAGGAACTTTCACGTGTTGTTGCCAATCGTTGCCAACAACACGATAAACCTCAATATACGCATCGAAGTTTGCTTGACTAATATCCACCGAAGAATCACCAGTATAGTTTGGCGCAGTAGTCGGAGCGCTCCAACCCTCTTTTGTTATGTACAAACCAGCAGGAATTGTATCCGTAAAGTATGGCTCGTAGTCAGTATCGACGTAACCCTTGTTAGCGTTTATGATTGCCGTCCAATGATAGCCAGATTGGCCGCGTTGTGGGTTATTCCAGTCATAGCTGGTGCCATTATCATGCCAGTAGCCAGGAATATCTGATGGCTCGACCGTTTTCTCAATCGTGTTTGCAGTTGGGGTCAAGATTGTAGCAGAAGCCCAAGAGCTATCGTTGTCAACATAGACATTATTCTGAACCTGAACACTTCTTCCTTCATAAGCTTCCTTGAAGGCATTGTTTGCGGTAGAAGTAAAGATAAGATCTACCTCTTCATTGTAGCCAATAGTGTTAATTGTTACATCTAGACCATTAACAGTGTAGTCGCTTGGAGTTAAGTCGGTTACCGTCTGTCCATCGGCAGAAATCCTCTTTGCACTCGTAAATACAGTGTCGATAGAACCTTGAGAATATGTATCGTTGTCATAAGTAGGCACATCGCGAACAAGGACATTATTGAACGTCTGACCTTGGGTTACTGGACCATAAACCCTGATTGTCCAGGTAATAATACCAGAGCTAGCCTGAGCCCAAGCTTCCTTATGGACATAATCCTGAACGTCGAAATCATAGTGAGTCTTAGAATGCCAGATATCGTTATAGGTTGTCTGGTCGATCGTCAAGTTGACCTTGTTATTGATATCCGCAGAGCCAATCGTAGCATCAGTAGCAATGCGAACCGTGTAAGTAAAGGTCGCGGGGCCAGTATCGGTGCTAGCAAAATCATACTTAAATAGCGTTACATCGTTTTTGCTATAAGTGCCGTCAATTGCATCCGGATTAATACACTTGGTATCACCTGCGTTTTGGCAGACGCTCGTAATTGTAGTAGTACTACCGCCCATCTGAACAGTGATGCTTACTGGAGTCAAAACCTGGCTATCTGTTAGAATATCTTCAATTACAACCTTGTCTAGAGATTCACCATTCTCACCAACCGTAACAGTATATTCAATATCCCTGTTGCCAGAAGCATCGGCATTACAAGTCGTAACACCATCGACAGTCGTAGAGCCAGAAACACATGTTCCCTGCTTTGAACCAGAAATAGAGCCGTTTGCACCATAGCTTACGGTATCAGAGTCAGAGACAAGCATACTGTTTTCGCCCGTGCCAGAAACCGTAGCGGTCGCTGTATAAGTGCTACTGCTTGAGGTAGGGTTAGTACTGCCAAGATTTGCATGATACATAATGTAGTAATCTGCATAGTTGGCATTCTTCTGCATGTTGCGGTTTAGATTGTAACCACTAATATCTGGGGAGCAGTTGCCGCCTACTTCACAATAATCGTAAAGGAATTGTTCCATCTGAATTGTAGCAGTTTTCTGATCCTGACTAATCGTAATATACTGCGATGGAATAGTAACCGTATTAACGCTGTCATTAGCGATGCAGTAGTTAGAAGTACAAGTTGCCATTACGAAATCATTGTTCCCGACAAAAGTCTGATCACCCGTAAGAGTAATAGTGGTGGTCAAGTCTGGGAAATAAGCATCGGTCATAAACTCGGTCGTATAGGTCGCAATATAGTTGCCGCTTCCGTCAGCATCGATAGCAACGCTAGTATTGCCCGTCTTGAAGGAATCAACTTCGTCGTCGTAGACTGATTCGGTTACATCAATAGCTGCGGTCTTGAAAGAGATTGTGTCCGCGGTATCAACCGTAGAGCCTGGCAAGGTGAGAGTAGTAGAATTCTTTGGGCCAACGCCAACTTTGTTAAGGTCAAGAATAGCACCAACACCAACACGAATGTTTGTTCTGTCTGGTGTCGCATATGCATTGTTTGTGATTTCGATTGAGATTACATTATTCGAAATCTTATAAGTGCCGACTGGTTCTGTCGTGCTATAGGACGAATCATAAATGTTTTGTGGAGTCGTAATATCTTCGACTGCGCTAAAATCTTTGTTTGCACCAACAAGAGAACTAAGGTCGTAGGTCCAGATAGCACCACCCTGCAAAGCTGTACCCCTCTTGGCGTTATCGATACCAAAAGTAATATCGAGGGCAACTTTATCGTCACGATCGATATTAACAGGAGACGAACCGTCGGTAGCAGTCACTACGCCAGTAATATCGCCGGATGTAAGACCCGTCGTTCCTGCCAAGTCATAGGAAGCAGCCGCTACAAAATGATAAATGGCCACTACTAATAGTAATAATAAAACTATCGCTGATGCGATTATGAAATTGCGCCGCCTCTCACCACGCCCCCTGCGCGCTAAAATTTCGTGACGTATAAACATCATCGAAAACACCTCTCTTTATTTGTTTTGACCTTTTTGTTTTGACCTTACAAAACTTACTTACATTTTTTCATACTTTTTTGCAAAATGCAAGTGCTTATTTTAATCTTTTTTGTCGTCTTCTTTAGATTTTGGCTTTTTGATCGTTTTATTAGATTCGACTTTTCGATTAATCGCAGCTTTGGCGCTAGCCATTATTTCTTCACGCAAACGCTCGAGTGATTCGATTGCGTTTTCTTCGCCAAGTTCGGCAGCCTGAGTGTAATATTCGATTGCCTTGATCGTGTCCTGCTTTACGCCCTGGCCAACTTCGTAGGCATAGGCCATATTAGATAGACCAGTCGCGTCACCCATTTTCGCCGCCTGTTCGTAATAGAAAAAGCCCATCTCTGGTTCTGGCTTTTGAATACCGCGACCAAGACAATACATACGGCCGAGTTGGTTATAACAAAAAGCATCGTTCGTGCTTGCACCGAGCTGATAATACCTTAGAGCTTCTTTGTAATCTCGATTTACAACGTAGCCATTTTCATAATACAGACCAAGATAAAATGCTGCGCCCTTAAAACCACGTTTGGTAAGCTTTTCGAATAGAAGGAATGCCGTTTCGCGATCACGGCGCACACCACGGCCAGAATGAAGCAAGTTTGCATAGTTAAAGACACCCGTGCCGTCACCAAGGAGAGCTGCGCGCTGATACCACTTTGCAGCCTCTTTATATTCTGGCTTGCCTGTGCGCTGACCAAATTCGTAGATGTTGCCGATATTAATCATGGCAGTAGTGTTGCCGAGGGCGGCCGCTTTTTCTAGGATAGAGAGCGCCATAGAAGTAGTCTCGGTAGAAGTACTGAGCTTTGCCAAGAGATATCCAAAATTATTCGCGCCTTTTGCACTCCCCGCCTCGTAGGCACGGCGATAGAGCGCTAGAGCTTTCGCATTATCTTTTTCGTAAAGGATGCCGTTTTCAAGATTAAAACCAAGCGAACAAAGCTCCTCAACATCTTCGGGGTTTAAGCCGTCGGTTTTGAGTCGCAATACTATCTCGTCATCCTTCATCATTCTTACCATTATATCATCAGGGCTAATCTAGCGCAGCGCTTCGCGATGAGTAGCGGCTCGCTTGCGGCTACCCCTTATAGCGTGCTAAAATTTAAGTAGTAAGGAGATCTTGTGGAGAAAATCTTAGAACTAGTTAATTTTTCAGCCTCTGCAGACAAGCACGAGATTATTTCCGATATTTCTTTTTCTATCAACAAGGGCGAGACCGTCGCCCTGCTCGGCCCGAATGGCGCTGGCAAGTCTACTATTGCGGCCGCAATTTCTGGCAACCCAAACTACAAGACCAAGGGTCAGATTATTTATGACGGAAAGGATATTAGCAAGCTATCCGCAGATAAGCGTGCGAAGCTTGGGATTTTTTGTTCCATGCAAAACCCTACCGAGATTCCAGGTATTTCTACCGTCGAGACGCTAAGAATTGCGCTCGAAGCCAAAGGTCAGAAGCTTGCCCTGCCAGCCGTTAAAGTTCTTATTTCCGAAGCCTGCGAAAAGCTAAAACTCTCTCCGTTTTTTGCTAAGCGCGAGCTAAACGTTGGCCTAAGTGGCGGCGAGAAGAAATATAACGAGATGTTACAGCTCCTGATTTTGAAGCCAGATTTTATCATCTTGGACGAGCTTGATTCTGGCCTCGATGTCGACGCTTCCGACACGATTTCTCGTGAGCTCGCCAACTACCAAAAGGAGAGTGACGCGACAATTCTCGTTATTACGCATAATTTCCGTATTCTAGACAAACTAAAGGTCGACAAGACAATTATTTTGAACCACGGCAAGCTAGCCGAGATTGGCGACAAGAAGTTGCTCCAGAAGATTCAGGAGAAAGGTTTTTGTAATTATGAAAACTAGCCGCGGACTTAGCAAAGAACTTGTTCTAGAGATTTCTAGACAAAAGAAAGAGCCAAAGTGGGTACTAGATTTGCGTCTAAAGGGTTTAGAGCTTTGGGATAAGCTAGAGATGCCAAGCTGGGCACCAAAAACCACCGCCAAGCCTGGAGATAAGCCAGAAGAGTGGCTGGATTTAGAGAATATCGATACCTATGTAAAGCCCCAGTTCGAGATGGCGGATTCTTGGGATAAAGTTCCAGATGATATTCGCGAGACTTTCGAAAAGCTCGGTATTCCTCAGGCCGAAAGAGATGGCTTGGCTGGCGTTGGCGCGCAATATGATTCCGAGACGATCTACCACAGACTGAAAGCCGAGGCCGAGAAGCAAGGCGTAATCTACCTTCCTATCGAGGAAGCGTTAAGGAGTAAAAAATATGCGAAGCTCATGCGCGAGCATTTCATGCGGCTAGTTCCACCAGAAGATCACAAATATGCAGCACTTCATGCGGCTATCTGGAGCGGCGGCTCGTTTATCTATGTTCCGAAGAATACCAGCGTCGAGATTCCGCTTCAATCTTATTACCGTCTCAATGCCCCTGGCGCAGGCCAGTTCGAGCACACCCTAATTATCTTGGACGAAGGTGCAAATTTGCATTTTATTGAGGGCTGCTCTGCTCCAAAATACAATATCGCCAATTTGCACGCTGGTAGCGTAGAGCTTTTTGTTGGCAAGAATGCTCACCTAAAGTTCTCGACCGTCGAATCTTGGTCAAAGAATATGTTTAACCTCAATACCAAGCGCGCGATTGTCGAAGAAGGCGGTCTGATGGAATGGGTTACAGGTAGCTTTGGCTCGAAAGTTTCCATGCTCTACCCAATGACAATTTTGAATGGCGCGAACGCACGCGAAGAGTTTACTGGCATTTCTTTTGCTGGCAAAGGTCAGGTTCTAGATACGGGCGCGAAGGTGGTTCTAAATGCGCCAAACACTTCGGCAGTAATCAATGCAAAGAGTATTTCTAAAGACGGCGGCAACTCGATTACGAGGACATTAATCAAGATTACCGAGAAAGCCGAAGGCGCAAAGGCCTATTCTTCTTGCAAATCCTTGATCGTAGACAAAGAGTCGAAGGCGGACGCGATTCCAATCTTGAAGGTCGCCAACAAAGACTCCGAGGCAGCCCATGAAGCTTCCGTCGGCAAGATTTCCGAAGAAGCAGTTTTCTATCTAAAATCTCGTGGCATTTCCGACGAGGAGGCTCGCTCGATGATCGTGCGTGGTTTTGTATCTGAAGTCTCTAAAGAGTTACCGGTAGAGTATGCAATGGAGATGAACGAGTTAATTAAGCTCGAGATGGAGGGCCTAGCCTAATGCTGCGCGAAGATTTCCCAATTCTTAGTGGTCAAGATTTCGCTTATCTAGACAGCGCTGCAACCATGCAAAAACCGCAGGTCGTTATTGACACAGTGTCGGACTTTTACAAAACTTCAAACGCCAATCCACGTCGCGGCCTCTATGACTTATCCGTTAAGGCTACCAAGATTTTAGAGGACGCCAGAAAAACCGTCGCGAATTTTATTGGCGCAGAGCCAAAACAGATTGTCTTTACAAAGAATGCGACCGAAAGTCTAAACCTAGCAGCATGGCTACTCAAGCAGCGCCACCCAGATGCAAAAATTTCTGCGCCACTAGATTTGCATCATAGCGCTTTGCTTCCTTTTGCGAATCTTTTTGGCCTGGACCAGGATGGAGAGATCTCGCTTAGAAGCGGCATGTCTAACGTTACGGGCGAGATGCCAGATTTTGATTCCGCAACAGTCATAGATTCAGCGCAAGAGGTCGTTCATAGAAGAATCGACGTTTCGAAACGCCCTTGCGATTTCCTGGCTTTCTCTGGACACAAGCTTGGCGCAGAGTTTGGTATTGGCGTGCTATATATCCGCGAACCAGAAAAATACGAGCCAGTGTTTTTTGGTGGCGAGATGGTCGATGCAGTAGAGCTAAATAACAACAAAATTACGAATTATTATTCCGAAGCTCCAGCAAAGTTTGAGGCTGGCACGGTTAATGTTGCGGGGGCGCTAAGCCTGAAAATTGCGATTGAATATTTACTAAGCCATGATTTTAATAAGCTCTCCGAACATACTATAAAATTATCCGATTACGCCAAAGAGCTTCTCGGGAAGATTCCAGAGGTCAAGATTTATTCCGCAAAGAACGGGATCGTTAGCTTTAATATTGAGGGAGTTCATCCACACGATGCGGCACAAGTTCTTGCCTCGCACGGCATTATGCTCCGCGCTGGTTACCACTGCGCCCAGCCATTCCTAGACAGCAACGGATGGGGGCCAGTTCTTCGCGCTAGCTTCTGCTTCTATAACACCGAGGAAGAAGTCGAACAGCTCGCCGCAGCAGTCAAAAATATCCGCAAAGAAATGGGGCTTTCATGATCTACGACGAGGTTTTACTCGAACACAACATGCATCCCGAGCATAACGGCAAGCTATCTGGCGACGACGTAAAGAATTACAAACTTTTCAATGCTAGCTGCGGAGATAAGCTCGAGATTTCCTTAAAGATAAAGGACAACAAGATTATTGATGGCTGTTTTTCTGGAGTTGGTTGCGCCATCTCCAAAGCTTCTGCAGATTTGATGCTTGACCAGATTATTGGTAAAAGTTTCGAAGAAGCCAAGATAATTACAGACAAGTTCTTTGCCTGCTTTGATGCCGACGAAGCTAAAGATGCGCCGGAGCTCGGTGAGGCGAATGCCCTGCTAGAAGTTAGACGCATGCCCGCCCGCGCAAAATGCGCAAAGCTTGCCTGGAATATTTTCAAAGAGTGAAAAAGCTCCCCTTCCGGGGAGTTTTCAGTCATCAATACAGAAAGCTATGAACTGGTCGAGAAGTGCGAACTTGGGAGGCTCAATACCTCTCTTATTGCAGTCGTCCATGTAAGTTCTATGGAGGTAGCAAAGCACATCAAGTGCAGTCTCCCCGTCTTTCGTAACCAGATGACAGAGCCTTTCGGGCTCAATAGTAACGGATTTGCCGAGCGGAGTGGACATGTTCCATTTTTCCGCTTTCTGAGAGAAGACGTCAGTGCTGATTCCGGAACCGTAGATCTCGCAAGCATATTCACTATACTGAATCAGTTCCTTCTTCGGGTCGTCCTGATCAGGATCAAAGTCCACGCCGCTTTCCAGGCCGAGCGAGAAGTAGTAGCTAGATTCCAGCTCAGATTTCTCATACTCAAACACTGGCTCGAGCAGGTCTTTGTTTTCGCGGTATCGCTGAGATTCGACATACCCGTACCAAATGCCAGCAAATCTCATAGCTGTCTTGGGGTCGCATTTTAGGCCGCTTTGCGCAGCGATAGGATTGTAGATCTGACACATTTTCCATTTGAGCCATACGTCCCAATTATGCAGGACACCCTCGATCCCCCAAGAGAAATAGATTGCCTCTTGCTTATCGAGATTCTTGGAGTTGCGACCGATGGTAGACTTTAAGCCCTGAGATTCGATAGAGCGACCATGATTCATCAAAGAATAATGAAACTTCATGTCGTTCATATCGTCACATCTATCAAGCTCGAGCTTACGGATTCGATCATGCCTCAGAAGGTTGGAAATTCTAGGCTCCCAACTAGCCTTAGCTTTTGATACATAATGATCAACTTGATCAGCTCTGAATGGGGTTACTAACATAGTAGAAAACACCTCTTTCTGTAGGATGATGGTAATGTGCGGTTAATATGTATATTATAGCACAAAATACCGCTTATGTCAATCCGTACCCCTGTTATTTATCGCCCAAGATAGTCGCGCACTTTCTCAAAACAAGCGATTTGATCCTGATTTAATTCCCCATTTTCTACCATATGTCTCAATTCTTCCATAGAAAACCACCTAACCTCGGTAAGCTCTTCTTTTTGAACCAAAATATCGTCTATACTTATATCTCTATTTACGAGATACATCTTATAACAATCTTTACCATCACAACCCGAGTCAAATTCTATAAATTCTTCTGCCGAAAAATCTAAGCCCAACTCTTCTTTTACTTCTGTAATTATTCCCTCAATAGGTGTTTCTCCGGATTTTGGATGTCCTCCAGTAACTCCCCAATCACCGCCTTTAGACTCAACTCTTTTCTGCATTAGAAACTCTCCTTTTGAGTTTCTAATCATAGCCATAACAACCATAGGATAACAATCGTCTGGAATAGCTTCGCCTTTGCGATAAGTCTTACCTATAAAATTTGAGTTTTTATCATATAAATCCCTTAATTCCATCTGATTATTATTCATGTTTTTCTCCAAAAAATTGGTACACCCGACACGATTCGAACGTGCGACACCTGGTACCGGAAACCAGTGCTCTAATCCACTGAGCTACGGGTGCATCTATGGCTATTATATAACGCCGTTTTCGTCTTGCTTAAAACCATAAATAGTATAATTATCTTAATGATTTTTATGAACCCAGCGCTATTTCTATATAGCCACGAATTACAACTTCTACTATTACCATCAGCTATCATTTTTCTGTTTGGCCTATACAAATTAATAATCGCAATCTATCTACAGACCTGCAAAATCTGCCGTGGCGAGATTATAAACGTTACCCCAATCAAAACTGATGGTTTCCGCAAGGGTGGCTTTATTGCCTATGCCAATGCCTCCATCGAAGGACAAGATTATACCGAAATTGAGGTAAAAGATTTGTCTGGCAAGAAAAATGTCCCTTGCCCAAACCTCAAGGAAGAAACTAAACTTCGCTACAAATTCGACAGTTCCGGTCGACCAAAGTTATACCAAAACAACGCAAACCGAATCATGTCTATAGCCTCAACCTGCTTGATTATTGGGATAATTCTTTTCATAGTTATTAGTTATGTCTGGTCTACGTTCAGAGCACTAGGCTAGCCCCCCCTAAACAACAGCCCCATTCGATGGTATAATATGTCCATGAAAATACGAGAGAATGTGCCAATTTCCAGATTAACAACTATGCGCCTAGGTGGCCCTGCTCGCTTCGTGATTGAGATTCGTGAAGAGTCGGACATCCCAGAGGCCTACGCTTTCGCAAAAGAGCGCGATCTTCCAGTCTATGTTCTTGGCGAAGGTAGCAACATCGTTGGTCGCGATGGGGGTTTTGATGGCGTTATTCTCGTAAACAAACTTCTTGGCATGGGCGAAGTTGCCCCAGAAAAAGACAATAAAATCCAGCTCTGGTCCGCCAGTGGCGAAATTCTCGACGATTTCGTTCGCTATAGCACCAAATATGGCTGGTCTGGCATTGAATGTCTTAGCGCCGTACCTGGCACAGTTGGCGCTGCCCCAGTACAGAACGTTGGCGCTTACGGCCAAGATATCGCACAGACTCTCGTTAATGTCGACGCTTATGATACCAAGACCGAGAAGTTCGTCACCCTTGACGCAAAGAAGCTAGACCTTGGCTACCGCCACAGCATCTTCAACTCTGGCGACGAGATTGGTCGTTACTTTATCACAAAGATTACCGTCGCACTAGAAAAGAAGGAGCTCAAGCCACCTTTCTACAATTCCCTACAGAAATATCTCGACGATAACAACATCGACGAATACACTCCAGAAAACATCCGCAAGGCAGTCCATGCCGTCCGCACCAAGCTTCCAAATCCAGAATTTATCGCAAGTAGCGGCAGCTTCTTCAAGAACGTCTACCTTGATCCAGAAGAATCTATCAAGGCCGAGAAAAAAGGCATTCCAGTCTGGGATGGCGGTAAAGTTCCTTCTGGCTGGCTTCTTGAAAATGCTGGCCTCAAGGGTAAACTTATCCATGGTATGCGCGTTTGGGAGACAGCCTCCCTCGTCCTCGTAAACGAGAGCGCAAAGAGTTACAGCGATCTTGACGCCGCTCGCAAAGAGATTATCAAGACCGTCAAAGACAAATTCGGCTACACCCTAGAACAAGAGCCGATGGAATTAGGAGACGAATGAGCAAAATACTAAACGGAACCGAGCTCGCAGATTTTATCAAGGAACGCCAAGCCGCCCAGGTACGAAGCTTACGTGGGCGCAAGCTTTTTCCGAAGCTCAGCATCATCTACGACAACGACAGCCCAGTCATCGCAAAATACATGACTCTTAAAGAGCAGTATGGTGGCGATATCAATATCGACGTAGAAATCACGAAGATCAACAAAGACAACGCCGAGCAAGAGATGACACGCGTCGCGAACGATCGGAATATTCATGGCATTATCGTTCAGCTGCCACTCAAGGAAGTAGATAATTCTATTCTCGAGATGATCCCTCTAGAAAAAGACGTCGATGGTCTTCGCGAGCAATCTGATACAGCTACAGCAATGGCAATTCACTGGTTGCTTACGAGCTATGGCGTAGAGCTTCAAAAGAGCAAGCTCGCCATCGTTGGTCAAGGCAAACTTGTCGGCCGACCACTTACAAAAATGTGGCGCGAAAGCAACTACGACATTACCACTTTCGATAAAGGCGACGACCTAAATGAATTAATCAATTACGATGTCATTGTAACTGCAACGGGCGTTCCAGGGCTAATCAAATCTTCTATGCTAAAGCAAGGCGCAACCGTAGTCGATGCCGGCACAGCAAGCGAAGGCGGCGTAATTAAGGGTGACCTCGACGAAGAAGTTCGCGAAAGAAAAGACCTAACCCTCACGCCAAAAGTAGGCGGCGTCGGTCCACTCACAATTGCAATGCTCTTCGAAAGAGTTTTACAAGCTACCGAAAAATCCAAATCTTAATCAAAAAACAGACTCGCCCAAGTCTGTTTTTTGTTTCTAGTGCCCGATAACTTGTTGCAACGGCTTGAAGGTGTCCGCGTCGGATTCGCCAGCACGTTGAGTACCGCGGTTATCGTAGGCGGCACGAATAATCGCCTGGTCAGCCGTAGAAGCGCGTCTGTAGTAATTCGCAAGATTTTCAACTTCACCGCCAGCATAACCCGCCAACGCGCCACCACTAAAGCCTTCGCTATTAACAACCCTATGCATAACGTCGTCCTGATAATTTTGATAATCTACAGCTCGTGCTTGCTCCTCTGGAGTCCCATTAGGGTCGCCCCTATCCGTAACAACCTGCCTTCCTGCAATCATATCTTGATACTTAATATAATCCGACGGGCTCTTCGCAAGCATACCATTACCAGCGTGCTTGAGGCGCGCACGCGCGACTGCGGCCATAGTCTCTTGAGAAGCGCCCCTCTCGTTCATAAAACGCATAATCGTTTCGTCAATTGGGCCTTTCTTGTTACCATGCGTCCTACTCGCAGATGCGCTACGTGCAATGGCCTCAATCGTAGCACGTCCTTCGGCAGAATTTATATCAGTAACACGATTCTCCAAAGCATGCCAAACCGCATTCTCTTCATCCGTAACATGGTTGGCATCCAAATCAACACCCTCATCCTCAAGCGCCTGCATTTCATCTTTAACATTCTGCTCAAACATTGCCTGTTCTGGATGATCTGCCATATATTGAGCATCGCGACGTTCAGCCCTATCCTTCGAAGCAGCCTCTTCGGCAGCCATTCTTCTAGACGAGCTACGCGCTCTAGTTAGACGACCAAAGGCAGTTGCGTTGCCCTGCCTATCAACGCCAGCATTCATGCGATTTGCCCTCGCCTCGGCACCATGTTGCATTCTCTTCGCAAAGTCCGAACCCTTGAAACCGCCAGTCATACGATTAGTCAGTCTTCTTGCAGCACCCTGAACCAAAGCGCCTAGCTTACCAGTAGAATTGATAATCATCTTTGGCAAGAAGAATATCGGAGCAACGTTGGCAGCAATAGCAATGACATATACTAGCGGATTAAATCCTAGACCAGCAAAGATACCAGAGTTTATTTCTTTTGCTCCACCCATTACAGTGACAATAATTTTCGCAGCAAAGTCACCACCGCTCACGACCAGACTACATAACGGATATGCAATCAATAATCCGCTCACGAGCTTTGTCCATTTCCTAAAGGTTGCATTACCGGCCGGAACAAGATAGAACAGCAATGCGATAGGTGCTGTAGTAGACAGAACAATAATAAGAGCCTGCCTCAAAATAAATATCAAGAACATCATAAGTACGGCAATAGCAACAATAATTATGGCCGAAAGAGCAAGAACAACAATAGATTGACCGCTCTTCAAGAAGCCGATAATAGAGAAGAAACCGGCTATGGCGACCAGTATGGAAGTACCCCCTTCAAACAACTCTCTTCCTGGCTTACCTCTAAAGAGGTCGCTAGGTGGAGGGGTGGCCGTAATGCCGTTTTTTACCGATTCAAATATATTTGTTATTGCTGAGCCAAATATATTAGCAAGATCAACTGCCGCCCTAAACAATATGAACGAAAGATTTATAAGAAGCACACCAATAACAATGCGTGGCAACATCTTCTTAATGCCATAATTATCGATTCCGATACCAGATATCTGCGACAAGATAATAATCAGAAGGAGGATTACTAGTACACCATTAGCGATAGTCCTTGCAGTATTCCAGGCATCGTAGAGACCAGATTCTTTCTTAAAAACAGTCGGATCAAGATTCAAAAAGCCAGTTACATAAGTATAAATATTACCAACCTGCTCGCTAATCTCTTTTGTTGCTGCGCAGGCAAACCAGCTCCAACCGCCACTATTATCCGTGCACTTTGGTTCAGGCTCATCGCTATCATACAAATCTAGCGTAGAAAGTTCTGGCATAATAAATGCACTACTTACGCCATCCGTATCTATAAATAGACACTTATCATACTCATCCCCTTCTTTCCAGTCTGCCGGACATATAGTTAAGGCAATGTAATTCTCTGAAGCATTAGGATTACGGCCGATGGCCGAATTTATAGCACCGCCATTCTCGGAGTTTTTAATCCTAACATTTACCTTTTTATACTGCAGATCACCGTCCGATACTGGAGACATGTCTTCATCTTTGATTTCGTGAATTTTCGTAAGTGGATAGTCAACATACTCGCGAGTAGACGAAGTAGATATAAACGAATGCCCCTGACCTAGTTCCCCGATTTTGGCAGGATAATCTACTAGCTGAATATTTTGCGGATCGATTGGCATACCACCAGCCAAGGCACTTACGCCGACCGTTATTACAATATCCTTATCATCCATCTCGATTTGCGTACTAGGAATCGCAAAAACTACATCTCTACCAGATTTAATCTTTGACGGGTCATAAATCGAACAAACAACACGGTCTGTACCTTTTAGTGTCTCTTCGTAATTATCGCCGTCATTACCCTCGAGCCCACCTTCAAAAAAGCTAGAGCAGGATCCCGGGCCACCCGTACCATTCTTTCCTGTTAGTTTATCTGCATTTTTCACCCGATAGAGCTTACTATTTTTATCTTGAATGTAACCCATAATATCGCTGCAACTGTATAAAACCTTGCCACGATGAACCGTCATTCCGTCCTCACCATTACCCCCAAGAGTGCCAGTATTAAAGCCGACATACTGGTAATTATAGTTACTACCCGTTCCGTAGCCGTCAAGCAATTTCGTTTCACTATCCCTGTCATCAAGCCATGCGCCAACAGCCTCGAAGTGTTTTACTGAGCCGTCTTCGTGACACATCGTAAGCATGGTACTATATCGCTCAAACGAATAATCATTTTTAAGTGCCGAAGTTTCTAGATGATTCTCGTTCCAATAATTATCCCCTAAGGAAGCTCCCAAAAATGGATCATGATCATTATTCCAAGCATGATACCAACACGAAATCGAGACTATATTATCTGCACTATAATACATACCATTTGGACCCGCATCTTCATCTACCCATGCTAAAGTCCCTTCTCTACTAGCACCCTCATCATTTTTATCGTAGCGCATATCAATACTGCCATTTCCAGACAATATTCCCGCTCCGCTGACCGTCGCTTCGACGTAATTTTTACAAGTATCAGTACCTGCCGCATAACTAGGAGAAACAGTAACAAAAAGAGCTAGCGCGAGCGAACAGGCCAATACTAATATCTTTTTCTGTTTCATTTTTTTATTTTTCCTCCGTAGTGGTATCTATCCAAGATTTAATATCCTTTGGTTGCGAATAGCCAGAAGTTCCGCCATCTCGACAAATAATCTCGGTTCCAGCAGGTAAATCAGGAATCATATTATTTATAAATTTCCTTAACCCAAAGTACTGATCGTTGAATTCTTCTCTCGTTATGATAACGCTATCCACTCGTCTCAGCTCCGCCTCTTTTTGGTATAGCTCATTTGCTTTTAGCAGATCAGAGACCGGTGACCAGATATAAGCTTTATCTTCTGTAACATAGAAAGCTTTTATTGTGTTTTCCGTTTGATAGCGACTCATATAAATCTTCTTCCAATCTTTGTCTGCCGCAAAAGTTATGCTCTGCTTTTTTGGATTCGGAATTGAGCCTCCTTTGACGTATTGCAAATAGTCTTCCGTTTCCCAGGAGATCGTGCAGTCTACTGCTTCCTTCTTGTCTATTATGCGAGCAAACTCGCTACGCAAAACCTTATGCGCAGTAGCGTTCGTACGGTTTCGAATAGCCAAAATAGTAAGGACAACAAAAACAACCAAGAGGATTCCAACAATTACAGAGATAGTAACAATCGATTTCTTTTTCTCTTTTTCCATATCCTATCTCCTCATATTCTTTCTTCTTCTATCCATGCGACCGTTCAACAAATCAACAAAGCCATCTCTTGCATCTCTATTAAGTCTCCTCTCATCATCATTTGCACCATTAAAATCATTAAGACCAAGGCCGTCTACGCCCTCATCATGAGGTGTTCCGTCGCCATTATTCAGTCTAGTATATACTTCTTGAAGCGTTGCAAGCATCATCGCCTCAGCATCTTCAGACAAAGTAACGCCAGCATTACGGAGATTATCGCGGTATTTAGACTCGATAGCAATCTGAATAGATTCCATACGAACCGTGTCGCCGTTCTTTGCAGCATTTTCATATTCTGTTTTTAGTGAGCTCTGAGCAATGCCGTTCACGAAGTCCATACCAATAGTATCGACAAGTTTTTGGCCAGCCGCATTCGTAGTAGACATTCCATTAATTGCCGCCAAATCTGCTGCACGATTAGTGTGAACAGATTGGTTAACTGCATCCTCGCGAATACGGACGATGTTTTCAAGATTGCTTAGGCGCTCCGCGCTAATTGTGCCGCGCAAGCTTGGATCAGAAAGAATTTCCTCCGCAAGGTTGGCCGCAGCTGCTACGATACCATCCTCTGGATTATATCCAGTACCTGCACCATAAATATTCGGATCAGTAATTTCGTCAATAAGACGGTTCTGAGCAGAAATATCCATTTCGGAGAACTGCTTTGCAGACATACCGCGTATATCCTGACAATTCATCCTGAAGTTTGCATCATTATTCATGTTACCAGCGCCAATAGCACGATTTCTCTTGATTGCCTGAAGGCGATTGAATAGATAGCGATCCTTCTTCTTGATATCGTTCATTTCGGCCACGCTAACCGAGTCTGCAATGATCTCAAGAGCAGCACCCGAAAGACCATTGGTTCTTAGACACTGAAGCAAAGCATCACGACCAGCCTCGCCATTTCCAAGCAGGACAGTAATGTATGCAGAGGTAAGTTCAGTGTTTCCGGAGTTAGCGGCATCAATAATACTATCCGACATGCCATCTTCGGTCAGACCAGACTGCGCCTCAATCTGCTTAATATATTCCCTAGTCCTCTGATTCTGAGTACTATTATTGATGTTTTCCTGAGTTGTTTCAAAGTCGCTCCTAACACCGGTAAAGTCTCCAGCCGCATTTCTGAAGGCCTGCGGAGTAAAGCTTTCGAATTCCCCACCGGCACCAAACATGCGATTCACGCGGCGTGTAATGCCCGCCGTCGATAGTCCCATGCGACGGTTGAATTCTAGTCTCCTGCGCAAAGCAGCCTTTTCTCTCAATAGGTCCGCAGAATCACCGCTTCTGTCCTGCAAGATCTGATCAAGCTGGTTATCTCCAGTAAGGTATGACCTACCGCGCCTACGTTGAGCAGCCATAGCGTTCGCGTTCCTAGCATACATGGCACGAGACGGATGATTATAATAAGCATCACGGGCACGAGCAAACGCGCGAGTTACCGCGTTGTTGCCTGGTCTACGACGATTCTCGACGGTACCAGTCCTACGGTTATAATGAAGGCCGGCACGGCGGACATTGCGCCTAAATTCCTGGGTATCATTTTGACGCTGAGCAAAAGCAGAACCACGAACTGCGCCAGACGTGTTACGAATTAGCGCATTGCCAATTCTCGACGTAATACCTTCCAGTGCCGTGAGGGACTTCATAATAATTCTTGGAATGAAGAAGTATGGCACTGTGACCACTAGGAGACCAGCAATAGATTTTAGGAAGGTCTCAAAGAAATTATCCGCTTTAACTTGAGAAGTAAAGCCCCAAGCCTTCAGTAGTATCGACGAAGCATAAGATGAGCCATATACGACCAGGCTTGTCATCGGATAAGCAATCAATACGCCCTTAAATATACCGAACCATTTATTAAACACTCCTTTTGTTCCAGGTATCATATAGCAACATAGAGCGACTGGAGAAACAACGACAGCCAAGATGCATAGCGCCTGACGAATAACCGAAACGGCAAGCATAATAAACATCGCAACCGCACATATGAGCAAAAGAGCAATAAGCGCAACCCAAATTCTGGCGCCAAAATGAATAATTGCCACAACGACAGCGATTAGAACAAAGATAAGAGTAGCAATTGTTGAACCCTGGAAGGCGTCCGAATGAATTGGACCGCCCGAAGCCTCAAGCATTCCTTCGAAGATATCGCCGATCCTATGGCCAAAGATATTCGAAAGATCGATTGCGCCCTGGCAGATAAGATACGATAAATTAACCAACAGTGCCGCGATAACAATCTTTGGCAAGCTCTTCTTTATGCCATAGTTTGTTATACCAAAACCGCTAATCTGAGAAAGAATAACGATTAGCAGTGCCGCAACGAGCATTGCATTCGCAATATCCCTAAAGCTACTCCATGCCTTATGAATAGCATAGCCAGCAGTTCCGCGTTTGTTGCCACTAAATACAGCTGGATCAATATTTAAGAAGAAGTCACTAAAGATATCGTAGACAGTCTTTAGGAAGTTAGACATTGATTCGGCGAGCGGGCAAGTAAAGAATCCTACCACACCGCCACATTGCTCTTCTTGCGTTTGCTGTTCATAAGTAATCGCGGCAGCTGCGGCAGCCTTTTGTTCCGCTGTAAGAGAATCACGGTATATCCCCTTATAGAGCATAGTACACGTAGCATGAGATTCAAAGCTATTATAGAAATGACTACTAGCACAACTGCCATAACCTTGCGTATTACTAGGCTGCCAGTTTCCAATTGGAGCCAAACCGTCAGGGCTAGAACCGGCAGGAAAATTACTAAAGGTTCTCTCAAGACTATCAACCACAATAGCATCACTAAATAAGTTATGACAAGAAAAGGCCCATTCATAGTCACCACCGCAGGCCGTATTGCCATCGTAACCGCATTCATCCGGCCCCATAGGGTGCCCTTCGGTATTACCAAACATCACCAAATCCGCACTTCCATCTACATAAGTAATGACAGCCCAAGTAGCACGAACATAATATGCGCCACTTTGAGTTATTCGACGAGTAGGATCACCTGCTTCATCAACTATGGATAGATCATCCGCATTAATGATAGATATATTATCCGAACTTATAGGCTTGCTGTCATTGTATGGCTTTATTTTATAGCCAGGCTTCATCAAGAACGACATACCACAAGTTGCAGAAGTCGCATGCCCAAGATCACCACCGTAAAAGTTTGGAGCTAATCCTGCTGGTCCACTGTACGTACTACTTACACCTTCCGCTACTGGAATTACATGATCATAAGTAATATCCGCCATCGCGTCTTGGGTGCTAGCATACTTACCTTCCTGCGCAAAGCTAGACTGAGAAATTATAACACCAAAGAAGAGCGACAAAAACAACGCCAAAATCAGAGTTTTTCCGCGGCTCCTAAAGATACCTTTAGTCATTTTTATCCTTAACTACCGTACGTTGGTCATTGAACAGATTATCGTCAGGTTTCTTAAAGACATAGTCATCAAGTGTTTTGCATCTTATTTCACGGTCTTTTATGCCGTTACCGAGAAAACTGAGCTTATTACGAATGTCATAGTTCTTAATAACTTCAAAGTCTTCATACTTATAGATAACAGAGTCGGAATGATTCATTTTTCGGTTTTCGTTATCATAGCTATCGAATCGCCAGACATACACATCGCCATCATAGATAGTAATATCAACAAGCACGTCGTCCAGGAGAACGCCTTTTATTTCTGCATTCTTCCAGCCATCGTTGGCGACAATACTAAATTTTCTCTCTTTGCCAAGGTTGTAATAGGTAGCCTCGCAATTCATTTCATCGCGATAATAAATCCTATCCCGGAACTCTTTTTCAGATAGCTTATTACCAATACTTCGGTTAAAGATATTAACAATTGCAATAGCAATAATAACAACCAGCACCGCTACAGCTGCAATAATGCCAAGAATCTTCCAAAGTTTGCTTCTATCAACTGTTCTAGCTGGCGCATTATTCTGCATGGCGGCAGCAAAAAATCGTGGCATTTGTTCGGTGTTTTGCGCAGAAAAATCCCGAGAGACATTACCCTCGCTGCGCCTTCTTCCGCCGGTTATATAGCGCTTATTCGACTCGTTTTTGTCTTGCGCATTATCGGCGCCGTTCGTGTTTGCGCCAGATTGGCCATCCATGTTTTTATTTTATCATAAAACGCTTATGCTATTTTATAGCTAATTAAGCAATTCTGTGCCCAGGCATACTAATTAGGTCAAGCTGAGCACCGATTACGTCTTGATGGCCATTAGCCTGAGCAGCAGCACGAGCGCCATTTGCCCAGCTATCAATATTCGTCCTGGCTGCCTCTACGGCCGCATCGTTCGTTCGGTTAGCAGCAGCATTTCTATAGGCATAGGCAACAGCCTCCATTCTCTCGGCATCGCCAGCCGCAGCCGCGGCATTGTAATCTGCCTGAGCCTGAGCATTCAATTGAGCAGAATTCATGCCATTATAAGCACCAAATGCGCTACTCGCCGTAGCCCTAATGCGACTATTGCGCTGAGTCAAGAAGCCGTTTGCGCCAGTGAGAGCATCGAGCTTTTGGCTGTTGAGGCTTGGCGCCAACTTCTCATTATTCGCAAGACGTTCGGCAATCCTGGCAAATTCAACAGCCTGTCTACTATTATTGTTTGCAGGGTTAGCAGTAAGCTGGTTGACGATTTCGTTGAATTCGGCAGTATCCATTTTGGCAACACTTTCTTCCGTGAGGTTATCCAGCATACCAGAATTAAATACATTGATAGTATTGTAATCGCCACGCCCAATAGTTCCATTCTTGACACCTTCGATATAGGTAGCCATATGTGGGCTTACTTCGCGCAAAGCATCAATCTCATCTGCGCCAAAACTAGACATCATAGCATTGAATGATTCATCGCTTAACGCATTTGGACCAGCTGTACGAGTGGCAAAAATATTAGCAAGTGCCGCACGACCTTCGCTAGACTCTTTAAGCTTGTTAGTATAGGCCGTAATTAGAGCATTATTATCATCGCTAGCATCCGCAGCAAGCGCAGCATTTAGATTTGTGGTCATATCCTGAACAGTTTCATTAGCGGAATCAATATGACTCTCATTCTCCCTTACTTTAGCAAGCGCCTCTTCCTGTCTTACCATGTCCGGGTTATTTCTATAATCCTGTACACGCCTATGCCTTGCATTAATAGCATCGGCCTGTCTTCGATAAGCAGCGCCGCCTGGCATTCTTGCCCAACGTTGCATCCTTCTTTCGTCGCCAGCCCTTCTGAGATCCTGGCCAAGACCAGATCTATTAAGGCGGTTCCTTGCGTGGCCAGTTATATTATTTCTAATGTTATCTACTACTTTATTGACAGCACCTAATGAAGCCGTAATGGTTTTCGGAATAAAGAAGAATGGCGCGACCGTAATTACTAAAGCGCTAGAAAAAGTAAGCAAACTATCACCCCAGACGCATGCCATAATTTTACCAAGCAAGGCGCCACCATAGACCATCAAGCTGGCGATCGGATAAGATAATAGCAAGCCCTTGCACAAATCGAGCCACTTCTTATATACCGACTTCGTACCAGGCAAAACATAGCAAGCAAAAGCAATCGGAGAAACAGTCACTGCCAAAATCATCATCGCTTGACGGATACCCATCGTAATGAATAGGAACAGAATCGCAATTAGGGCAACAATGAGGGCGGCAAGCGCAAACAATAAGAGCGCCGGGTTAACGAATATCATTACAAGAATCAATGCAACAAGTCCGGCAACAAACAGGACTGCTCCCGCACCCAAAGTTACGGAACCAGAGGCAGTGGTTACCTGACTAATAGCATTCATTTCACCCTCTAGTATCCCCTTTAGGCCAAAGCCAACAATATTACTTAGATCGATAGCCGCCTGGCAAACAATATACGAAAGATTGATTAAAATTGCAGCCGTAATAAGGCGCGGCAATGCCTTCTTGATACCATAATTAGAGATACCAAACCCTGTTATTTGAGAGAGAATAATTATCAATAACAACAAAACTACTGCTATATTCGCTATATCCCTAAATCTAGACCAAGCTTCGTAGACGTTATTTCCCTCGCCAGACCGCGTAAATAATTGCGGCTCAACCAAAAGCCAATCTTCTATAACATTCGTATATATATCCGTAATAAAATCAGATGCGGTATAGAGCAACGGGCAAGACACCCAGCCAAAAAGACCAGAAGCTTCATCTAGACACCTATCCGCAATATTGCTATGAATATGTACATCTATAGGCCTAAAAAGTGCCATTCCAGAACAAGTAGTAGTGTCACTATTCTTCAGAAGGTCCATCTCGTAGCCGTACACAAAACCAGTACTATCGATGCCTATTAATCCTTTTCTGAAATCACAAGTTGCTTTGTCAGCTTCCTTGTTTAGGATACATGCGCCAACGGACCACATGGAGAACGGTCTGCGATTCATACCTCCGCCACCAACCGCAACCTGACTTATATCCACAGCGGACGCCAGCTGTATCTCATCTTCCGCTTCAAAATAATATCGTCCGTCGTCCTGCTTCTCGAATTTCGTAACCTTTATTTCCCGATCCGAAGACGACATTCCAGAATCTTCCTCAATGCTAGAATCGCCTTTCTTAGGAACCGATATTCCAAAAGAGGTCGCAGCGAAGCTTTTCTCCTCGTATTCATTCTTGGCAGCACCGTTATTTCCGTCATGAATATAGCCGTTCAGCTCTACATTACCGTCTTTATCAACATCAATGGACGATATTGAAACTTGATCGAACGCACTACAATCAATATCATTTGCGAAGGCTGCTGAGGCTGGAGCAAAAGCACTAAAAACTGCCAAAAATAGAATTTTCAGCTTTACCAGAGATTTTTTACTCTTTTTTTGTTTATTGACCCAGCCCCTAATCATAATCATATTTTACCATATTAGCATTAGCGGAATCTGTTCTCTCTTGCGCGGACTAGGCCCACCGAAGCGCGAATTGCGCCGCGCACACGCTCATCGCCAGTAAACGAAGCTTGCGTGACATTCGTGCGCCAACCAGACAAAGTATCCTCAACCGTAGCAGCATTAATAGTCGAGCCCGCGCGTGTAGCCGCATTTCTAAAGGCCTGCTCGGCAGCTTCCATACCGACAGTATCGCCATTGCGCGCATTCCTCTCGTATTCTGCCTGATAGTAATCAACTTCGTTTGTAAACCTGCCAGAACTAATCGCAGAAGCACTGCCGCTCTCAATTACACCAGCATTAGCAGTCACCGCATTGCTGCGCTGAGTCGTAAAGTTAGTAATATCTTGACGCGCCTGAGCATTAATATGCTGAGACAACTCAGGATTGCTCTGAGCTTCTTCCATCATCCTCTGTAGGTTAGCCGCCATAGCACCACCCAAGTTTGCGCCCGCCTCGGTAGCCATGCGATGCGAATCGCGGTCATCCATCTTGAGGTAATCTTGACCAGACAATGTGCTAAGAAGATCATCGCTGAGGCGAGTGTAATTAATATTGCCATGGTTACCATTCTTAACATCCAAGAGATGCTGTGCAATATATGGAGACTCTTTGGTCATATCGTAAAGCTCTTCCTGAGAGAAAGCATTTGCCATTGCATCTGCAGTTTCGTCGTCATAGTTGTGCGTCTGCATGTTATCATGCAAAACCGTACGACCATCACTAGTCGCAGACAGCTTTCTCGTACAGGCCGCAACCCTTGCGTGATTGCCGCTCGCCTGTGCGCGCTCTAGCTCTTCGCCAAGCTCGTCAGCAGAATAATTCATCGTTTCAAGGCGCTTCTCTTCAAGACCAACCTGTTTCTGGAACTGCTCATTTCTAAAGACATCAGGGTTCTGAGCGATATCATTACGCCTATTGCGTTTATTAAGAACGGCTTGCGCGCCAGGAAGATACATATTCTGACTCGCTCTTCTGCCGCGTCGCTGAACTAGCTGACCATTGCGAATTCTCACGCCAGCTAGACGTAAAGCTTTTCTATCTGCCTGATCCTGCATACGATTCGACATAAAGGTACTGTTACTAACGACACGATTCGCACTTCTACTTGTACTTCTCTGAATCTTACTGATCATATTCTGGATTGCGCCAAGAGAGGCCGTAATTGTCTTTGGAATAAAGTAATATGGAACAACACAAATAATTAGAGCCGCCAAATCCGCCACCGTAGTTAGCAGACGATTAGATGCATCCGTGTCCCAAACTTCGTGCAAAATTTGCGCCGCCATTGCGCCACCATAAACCATAATACTGGCGATAGGATAGGCGATTAGAACACCCTTCAATAAATCAAACCACTTCTTAAATATTGACTGAGTGTTTGGCAAAATATTACAAATAAACGCAATCGGAGCAACCGTTACGAGAATGATCGCTAAAGCCTGACGCAAACCGAGAGAGATAATCAAAATCAAGACGCCGCCCAAGATGCCAAGGAAGCCCATAATAAGCGGCGGCATCAAGGCTGGAATCATAATAACAGCAAAAATCGTCGCCGCAATCAAGCCAACAGCAAGCACAATAGCGCCCGCCGAAACACTCAAATCTGTTAGAGCAACATCAAAGAAGCCACCGATATTTGTACCGACAATATTCGAAAGATCAACTGCTGCCTGGCAGATAATATAGGACATATTTACTAGAATGGCCGAAATAATTACACGCGGCAACATTTTCTTAATGCCATAGTTTGTAATACCAAAGCCAGAAATTTGAGAGAAAATCATCGCAATAATGACTACGACAAGCAAGCCATTAGCTATATTTCTAAACCATGACCACGCATTAAAAACAGAAGACCCGCCACCATTCCTATTTAGGAGCTCTGGCTCTAGTCGCAGCATATCCGCAATCACATCTTCGTAGAGACTCGTAATAGCATCGCCAAGGCCAGTCAAAAGCGGACAGGTAATCCAACCGATTAGACCATTCGTAGATCTACAAGTATCTGCAATGTCTTCTTCATCCTCTTTTTCTACCTCTTCGTAGCCGACCTTTTCGTCTGCAACAGTAGGTAGCATTTCTGGACAGCCATCAATATCATCGGCAGCAGGCATACCATTTTGTTCGATGACTCGGTTGTTATAATTCTTGTTATTATATTCCCTACAATACGCCGTCGAAGCATCCGCCTCACGAATACAAATATTAAAGCTAAACTCGTAAAAAGCTGGGTACTGGTCTTCTAGAGGGATAGGACCATAAATATTGTTGCCGTCTTTATCTATGCCCTGATTAACATTTGTATTTGAAATAGAGCCAGAAGTTTTGGAGCCCCAAAATTTATAGGTGCCGTCCTGTTGCTTAATGACTCTATAAACCTGGTATTTTGCTGTAACGTTTTCGTCGTGGCTAGAATCGGTAATCTTGATATCGTCTACGGTATATTCATGGGCAGCCGCGCTCTTATTGGGGCCGCCAATAACCCCCGAGACGTGGATCGAGCTATTCGGCTTGACGTTCTTTTCGTAATTTACGCCAAAGAGATAATCGTGCGTATCTACACAAGTAGTTGTTGGGTCAGCAAAAACATTCTGCCCAAACACAACAGAGGCAAGAAGAATAAATCCAAATCTTACAAGCCATTTTTTAGTCATTGCTAGAGCTAATTTCAGCCTTTCGTGCTTTTAGTAGCTCTGCAAATTCACTCATATCCGCATCTTTACAAACGATAGTAACGTCGCCCGCCTCAGTATCATTTGCATCAGCAGAGCTCATTTGGAAATTATCATACAAGTTTGTTTCGAGAGCATTTTCTATTTGTTCGCGGTCAACTTCGAGTGTTGGCGCAATGCCTTCATAAGCGTCCGTAATACGATAGACAGCTTTGCCGTCGCCACCTGCGCGTGGAGTCTTAGTTACGGACCAAATATATGCAGTGTTGTTCTCGATATAGATCGAGCTTGGCCTATATTTCAAATCATAACGGTTTACAATAGAGTTTTCTTTGGCCTTCGCAGAGCTAAAGTCATAGTTACTAATAAAGACATTCTTCCAACCATCGTCAGCAGCAATCGTCCAAGCCTTCTCGGCAAAGATATCATACTCACCTTCGGCGTAATCCGAACCGTTATGCGACGATTTGTTGTAAGTTGCAGTACAGTTTAGAGCCTGTCTATTCTTGATCTTATTATTGTATTCTTCGTAGCTCACTTTGCCGTCGCTTTCTGCAGGCTTACTTGGATTCTGTGGCTCGTTTTTCTTATTCAAGACATAGAACGCAAAAATACCACCGCCAATCAAGACAATGACGCCAAGAGCAATCAAAATAATTAACGGCAAAGACAAAGCTTTCTTACGCTCAACTTCTGGTTCTGGAGCAAAGAAATTCTGAACTGGAGCCGGTTCTGGAGATGGAGCCGGCTTAAACTCAGGCGCTGGCGGAGGAAGTTCTTCCTCGACAGGTTCTGGTTCTGGAGCTGGAGCTGGCATTGGTTCCGGTTCAGGCGTAACCGGTTCTTCGACAACTGGAGCAACAGGCACTGGTTCTGGTTCTGGAGTTGGTGGCAAATCTGGCTCGCCAGAAATAAACTGAAAGTTATTATCATCTTCACCATGACCAAAAGAAGTTGCAGAGCCCGCAACAGTAACCTCTGGTTCATAGTTTGTATTTGTAACACTAAATGCATTCGCACGATCATGAGAAGACGTAGCATACGCACGGTTATCTACCTGGCTTCTAAGCTCTTCTAGCTGCGCATCTTTGCTAGCAGGAAGCGCATTATTTGTACCGTCTGCAAAAGAATTGTCCTTGGCGGAATTGTTGTTGTTTTGAGCCGCCTGATTGCTCTTATCCATATTTTTATTTTACCACAAAGTTTATGCTTATTTATTTTGTTTACGCTAGCCACGAACCTGTTGATGGGCCACTTAGGTTCTCGGAGGCAAATTGCTCGAGCATTCTTCTCTTTTCTACCGACAGCTCACTAGCGTTACTACTACTAAGCAAATCTCGAACTGATTGCTGTACATGTGCTGCCGCGTGCGTACCCGAGTTCTGGCGTATCTGATTGAGATAATTATCTACGGCACGGGTATCCATCGTCTTGAAGCTTGCACCCGTAGTTCTGTTAACCTGATCGTTAGTGAGCTGACGCGTAGATAGCCTACCAGCGGCGGCGACACCATTAGTCGTAACATCTCTTGCCCAGTCAGACATAACCATATCTTCATTCCTGAGCTGTTCACGACCGCGATTCAACTCGCCAGCAATATTCGTAAGAGCCGTCTCTGCTTGTGCGCCGCCCGTAGTTTCGAGCTGACCAATTCTATTCGCAAGCGCATCACGACCATTATCTCCTTGCTGCCTGAGTCTGCGCGTGATTGCAGCATCCATTGCCGGATCATTAGTAGTGCCAAGCATATTTGCAAGCTGCTCAGATGTCATGCTGCCCTGTCTATCTAGGCGAGTATTTGCCTCAGAAATAAGCTGTTCATCAAGTGTATTACGCCTGAAACGGGCATCCCTATAATTATTCATATCCCCGATCCGAGCACCCAATCCCTGAGCATCGGCCAAATGATCATTCATGTGCCTTGTTCTAAAATGTCGGCGCATCACGACCGTACCATCTCTTCGGATATGTGTACCACTCGCGCGTTCGACCTTGCGCTTTTGTGTCTGGCGCCTCATCCTATCCGCCATACGACTGTTGCCTACAGCGTTCTGAGCTCCACCAGTTACGCGCTGTCTCATTCTCAAAATTGCGCCATCAATAGCAGCGACCGAGCTAGTCGTAATCTTTGGCAAGAAACACGGCGGAACAACAACCACCGCTATGCCAATGAGGCCCGAGACGAAGTTATCCTCGCCCATCGACTTTACAACTAGGCGCCCAGCAAACGAACCACCATAAACCAAAAATGCCGCAATTGGATAAGTAAATATTAGCCCCTTAAATAGTCCGAACCATTTCTTGTATAGTTTCTCGGTACCAGGCAACACCGCACAGGCAATCGCTATCGGCGAAATGATTACCAAGCCCGTCATTAATGCTTGGCGCACAACCAGCATTATAAAAGTGAAGAAGATAGTTACGCCGGCACCTATGAGTGCAAAGAGGATTGGCAACAAGAATGCAGGCCCAAAGAAGAAGGCAGCAATAATAACACCGACCAAAACTACAATAAGCGCTAATAATCCCCCCGTGCCATTCACGGCGCTTGAACCCTCAGCCGAAAGAACCACCGATTGATTTAGCGTCTTAAAGATGCCGCCAACACCACTACCAAGAATGTTACTGATATCTACAGCTCCCTGACAGACAAGATACGAGAGGTTCACGATTATAATCATAACAACAGCACGCGGAAGCGCCTTCTTGATACCATATTGTTGAATCTGCCAACCAGAAATTTGCGAGAAAATAATCAACAAAAGATAGACAATAAACAGAGCATTGGCGATATTACGAATATCCGACCAAACCTTGAATGTTACCTTTCCTGCATTAGAAGACTGCTGCAAAGCTTGTGGCGGATAAATAAGCCATTCTTCTATAAGATGTTCGTAGAGGTACGTAATTAGATTAGACAAATCATCCGCGAGCGGACAGGCAAACCAGCCCATCTCTGGATTATCTCCGTAGCAAGTCGACTGTTCAGTCATGAAGTTTTCATACTCACCACCAGCAGCCATAGCATCTGCAGAGTTAGCCGTAGACGCTTCAGTCCCATCACCATTTGCCTCGTGTATACACTGCACAACCTCACTAATCGAGTGGCCCGAGCCTTGCATTATGCCTGCCTGCATCTGCAAACAATAGTCTTCGGTAGGTACGGCCGTAGTAGTTGTCGTAGTACTATCACTCGGAACAGATGGATCTCGCCCCGCTGGCTCTGTCTCCGGCTCAGTCGTCGGTTCGGTCGTCGGCTCGGTAGTAGTTGTGGTAGTTGTAGTTGTCGTAGTAGACTCAGTCGGCTCGGTTGTAGTAGTCGTAGTGTTTTGCTGATTCTGCTGAGCCCAGATTTCTTCGCAAGTCACACCCCTTTCTACTTGGTCAACCGTCATTGTACAGGTAGTCTCTGCATAAGTATCTTGCCCAAAAAGATTAAGGACGCCCGCAAACAAAAAGGCCGCAAAAACTGCACATACAATCCCCCACCTTCTTATATGAGTCTTTTGCGACATAATGTTAGTTTTATTTTAGCATAAACGTTTTATGATTTTTATCGCACAAAAAACCTCCCGAAAAATTCGAGAGGCTTTTTGTGGGACAAGCCGGATCAAGACTAATCGCTTGATCTAAGAAGGACAGCTTGTGCGACTAGCGGAGCCGAAGCCCCGCCAGTCGTTTCCCAGCAATCCCCGACCAATCTAGTCATCAGCTTCTGGGGAAGCTCTATACTAGGCGGTCAAGTTATTTCTTGCGGCTAATGATATAGCCAGCAGCTGCTGCGCTTACGGATGCGATAGCAATCGTTGCGCCAAGAACATCTGCGTTACCAGTCTTAGGAAGTTCGGTTGGAGTATCCTCACAAACCTGGCCTTCGACTGTGACGTCAGCATCATCGGTCTTTTCCGTGTTGTTGTCGTCATTGTATTTACCCTTAGCGACGTTTGTGAGTTTAGAAGAATCACAATTGTCTGCATAGGATTCGTCAACAGTGGCATAGAAGTAAACAGTTACTTCAGTACCAGCATCAACATGATCAATCTTTAGACCATCGGCAATGATTTCATCACCCATAGTCTTACCATCGGTATATTCAGAGCTATAAACGATAGTAGAACCGTTTACATAGTTCAAACCAGCTGGCAATGCGTCGCTGATTACAACATTGTTAAGAACAGTGTTACCAGTGTTCTTGAACTGAATGCGGTAACGAACAGTTTCGCCTGCCTTAGCGGTAACATTTTCGCTCCAAGTATCAGAACCCTTGATCTGAACCATCTTGTCGATAGTGTAACCAGGGTGTTCCTCAGTACAGACCTTACCATCAATCGTGACGGTTGCAATGTCTGTCTTAATCTTGCTGTCGTCGTTACCGTATTTACCAGTAACAGTGTTGATCAAGTCAACCTTTTCACAGCTATCAGCATATACGCCAGAGACTGTAGCGTTGAAGTAAACACCAATAGTCTGACCGGCCTTAACGGTACCGATGTTCATACCATCACCGAAGAAGCCTTCGCCAGTAGTTAGCTGGTCGTTGTTGCTATTTTCGGTAATTGGACCGTAAACAACTTCGCTTACGTTTTCAACACCTTCTGGAAGCTGATCTTTAACGATTACGTCATTAAGATCGGTTTCACCAGTGTTGAAGAAGCGGATGCGGTAATAAATCTTTTCACCTGGCTTAGCCTTAACGGTTTCAGACCATTCCGTATCGTTTTCAAGACGAACCATCTTGTCGATTTCGAAACTTTCAGTACAGACCTTACCATCGATGTAAACATCGGCAGTATCAGTCTTAACATCAGTTACAGTACCATCAGTCTTATAAGCCTTGGCTTCGACGACGTTACGACGTGGAGCTGGATTACATTCGTCGCCTAGTTCGCTATTAACAGTAACATTGAAGTAAACAATAGCTTCACCGTTTGGTTCGTAATCACCGATATTTAGACCTTCTGAAGAGAAGAGAGTATCTGGATACTGAACACCATCAGTGTGCTGATCATTTACAACATAGGTTGTACCTGGGACGTAAGTAACGCCTTCAGGAAGCGTATCACGTAGGCTGACGTCGTTTAGTCTAACATCTCCAGTGTTGGTGAACTTAAGCTTGTAAACAAGCGTATCACCAGCTTTTGCATTAGTGCTATCAGCGAAATCGCCTTCAGCACCCTTTACCTTAACATCTTTTACGATTTCATAGTTTGGATGTTCAGCGAACTGAGCTTTAACATGGAAAGTAACCCAACCAGAATAGCCGACACAGCCAGGAATGATACCATTCATAGTTTCATAACCAAGCTGAGCACCGTCTTCTGTGAAGAGCTCAGTATTAAGACCAAACTTATCTACGTTATTAGTATATTTTGCAGTACCTTCAACGTATGCTAGGTTAAATTCTTCACCGTTAGCAGAGATAAAGGTTGTTTCGTCCCAAACTTCTTTTGGACTTGCGTTATCAGCGCGAATTGTACCCTGAACGGAAATGGATGTACCAGTTGTCGTTGGAAGGTTAACAATTGCCCTTACGTTTTCAGCCTGAAGATTTAGGTTAGAAGCAGCGTTGTTGTGTACATACATACGAACAACATATTCTTTACCTGGTTCAACCATAGTTTCATCAGACCAGTTGTTTTGATTTGCATCACCAGTATATTCAGATGCGATTACGAAGTAACGCTCATCACAAGCAGCGCCACGACCTTCACAGTCTGCAATATTGGTGCTTTGAATCAAAGCGGGGTTATTAGTGATAGAGTTGAATGTAACCTTGTCCGCAGGTTGTTCCATCGTGTAAGTATCACGACTTGGACCATAGGCCAAAGCTACGAGAGCGCCAGCGCCAGCGACTGCAGCAACAGCTGCAACACCGATACTAGCTTTAGTGATTTTCTTCATAAAAATTAATTCCTTTCTTAAAAAGTAGATTAAGTGGAAATGTTAACTATATCATTTTGCCTTATTGTTAAACTATCAAAATCGGACTGTTACTATGCAGAACATGGAAGCAGGAGGGGTCAGGGGGTGACCCCTCCTATAAGGAACGTTTGAGCAATTCAGGAATTAGCCAAACTTATCGTCGGCTGCCTTTTCCTGCTGATCGTTCAGTTCTCCGTGCGGTTTATCCGTAGCTACAGCCTGAGGAACAGTTGCCGGAGCAACCTCTTCAAAAGGAACTGTATACGGAGCGCCTGTCACGAATTCAACCTTCTCCGTTGCGGGAGGAGCTTGAGTCTGAACGGACTCAGTCTGTGTCTCGGTCTTCTTGGCTTCCGTCGGCAGCTCCGGTGCTACATAGCTAGACGGAGCGGTCTCACGAGGAGTTTCATCCGTGTGGATTTTGCTCTCATCAACCTTTCCACCGATGCTCGGATCGTTAGGACGAACCGGAGCAACGCTCGGGTCTTTCGGCGCGAGGGTTGTAACTGTGGTTGTCTGAGGTGTTGTTTCCTCAGGCGGTGCAGTTGTTGTCGGAGGTGGGGTCGTGGTTCCTGTCGGCGGATTCCAATCAGGAACATCCACCGGCTGTCCACCGCACTGAATCCTGAGCTTCAGGATCGAACCGTCATCCCACTTGATTACGATTGCAGTACCGCCATCGTTCTTAGTGTTCTTGACAGTCAGCGCCGGACGTTTACCGTTGTCGTATGCACCATTGATCTGGTACATCTGACTCGTGTAATTGTTCAGCTCTTCAGTGCTGATGTTACCCTTCTTGATCTCGTCCTTGATAGACTCAACCATTTTGAGGTATTCATCTTTGTGACCCTTGCCACCGTCGTTGACGTAGTAGTCAGCCGCATCATTGGCTCTTGCGCCAATCAGCGAACCAGACCACTTGTCCAGAAACTTTGTGCCGTGGCCCTGATCCATAGCCAGCGCAATCGCGCAGCCGAGAACAGGGTCAGCCTTACCGTCATCCGAACCATCCATTCTTGCGAACAGATCATCCAGAGCGGTTTCGGCTTTGCCGTCATCGAACTTCAGGGATTTGCCGAAATTATAATCATTGTTTGCGTCCCCGTCGTTCTGAACCTTGTCGTTCTCGTATTCCACCCATTCAGGAGTGGGGGTGTCATCGCCAGTGAAGCTAGACACCATATCTCCGTAGGCGCCGCCAGTCAGAAGACCGACGATAGCCGTCGAGAAGAGGAGAACGACGACCGTTACGATCAATCGTCTCATTAAAGTCACCTCCTAGCGACTCTGTACGCAAAGGCCGCAATGGCCTGAGCGACGGCGTAGACAACCCAGCTAACTGTTGCTCCTACAAGAACCGAGATAAGTCTGCACACGAATGTGCTGTATTTCGGTTCGGTATAGAGCACTGTGCCGGTTGCCTTATCTACGATGTTGGTTACCTCAGAAAGAAGAGAAGCGTTAATATTGAGGCCGACGATGATGCCAGCGACAATTGCAAGCACGATCAGCAGGATAGTGAGCCATGTAGGCACACCGCCGCCGATTCTTGCGATGAGAGTACCCAGCATGGTGCGGGTATCCTCTCCTTCTCTCCTGACTGCCTTAGTAACCTCGGTGGCTGCTGCTGTCGTAACAGCACGGGACTTCTTGCCTTCGGCTTTGGTAGCCTTGGCGTTTTCTACAGCTGCAGCAGTCACTACGGCTCTGGTGGCCTTGTGCTGCTTCTTGCTGGTTTTGGCGGTCTCTGCAGCGGCTGCTGCGATGACTGCCTGGGTCTGCTTGTGCTGCTTGTGGTTGTCCTTCGATGTTGCAGCTGCGGCTGCAGCGGCGATCTGGGCAACCTGCTTTGCAGTAGCAGGCTTACCGGTGCTGGGTTTCGTGGACTTCTTCTTACTTGTTGCCATAAGATCAACCTCCTTAAGGTGTGGCAAAAATTTTTCGGGCCTCCGAAGTATAAAAGCCCTTTGACTTATTGACACTTGCTCAAAAGTGTCGCCGTACACTGTTGTGCACGGTAACAGTCCGATTTTAATTAGCTCTTCTCGTAGGGCCTTGCGCGGTCTTACAATAAGATGCCCTTATTATATCAAATCTTTGCTTTTTTGTCAATAGCATTATAGGGGAGTTTACAGCACTAGCTTTTTGTTTTGTTCATAAGCGGTTTGTGTGATTTATGGGGCTGTTTTTGGCGTCATTTTTAGCTATTTTTCGAACATTTGGGCCAGACCAGAGGTCTTGACAAGGCGCATATTTGTGTTGCTTTTTACAAAACTCTCGATCGCCTCATGTTGGCTAATATCCGATTCTAAGATTAGTTTGCCCTGCTCGGCTAGTTTCGTATTGCTTTCTAAGATTAGATTCTTGATATCTTTGAGGCCAAAATCCTCGGAATAGAGGGCAGTTTCTGGCTCAAAATCCAACTCTGGGCTGAGCCAATCCCAGTTTTTGTCCACATAAGGGAGATTTGCAACGATAATATCGAATTTTTCATCCACATTTTTTAGAAGGTCGGATTTCTTAAATTCTAGATTCGCATGCATATTATTTGCGTTTTTCTCTGCTACTGCTAAAGCTTTTTCGGAAATGTCTACCGCAATAACATCGCTTTCGGGAAGCTCAAGCTTAAGAGTAATAGCGATGCAGCCACTGCCCGTGCCAACATCTAGGATTTTTGGTTTTTCTAGAGATAGTTCTTTAACAAGATCAATAATCGCCTCGGTTTCTGGGCGAGGAATAAGCGTATCCGGAGTTACTGCAAACTCCCTGCCATAAAATTCCTTAGAACCAAGGATATATGCGACAGGTTCGTGGTTTTGGCGACGTTTTAGGTAATCTTCGGCCTTTTTTTGCTCGGATTCGGTCAATTCGTAATCTGGATGAGCATGCAAAAAGACACGCTCTTTGTTAAGAGCGTGCGCTAGAATTAATTCCGCGTCGAGGTGGCTAATTTGCGATGTCGCTGCTCTTTTCAGCCATGAGCTCACGTTCATTTTTCTGTAGCTCCTCGATAATATCTTCGATATCGCCATCCATAGCAGCAGAGATATTACTGCGAGAATAATGGATACGGTGATCTGTTATGCGATCCTGAGGGAAGTTGTAAGTGCGAATCTTTTCACTGCGGTCGCCAGTACCAATAAGGGATTTGCGAGCATCGGAGGCGTTAGCGCGATCCTCGGCAAGCTTGCGCTCCAAGAGGCGACTACGAAGAACAGTCATAGCCTTGATACGGTTCTGCTGCTGAGAACGTTCGTCCTGCATAGCGACAACGAGACCAGTTGGCAAGTGAGTAATACGGACAGCGGAGTCGGTAGTGTTAACACCCTGACCGCCGTGACCACCAGAACGATAGATATCGATTCGAAGATCTTCTGGATTGATTTCAAGATCCTGCTCCTCTGCTTCCGGAAGAACAGCTACGGTTGCCGTACTAGTATGAATACGACCCTGAGATTCGGTCACTGGGATACGCTGAACGCGATGAACGCCGCCTTCAAACTTTAGCTGACCATATGGGCGGTCGCCAGAAACACGGAAGATGACCTCTTTGTAGCCACCAGCGTCATTAACGCTTTCGGACTGAAGTTCAACCTTCATGTTATGGGTTTCAGCGTAGCGGAGATACATGCGATAGAGGTCGCCAGCAAAAAGGCTAGCCTCGTCACCGCCTGCGCCGGCGCGAATTTCGATAATAGCAGGCTTGTCATCGTTAGGATCGCGAGGAAGAAGCATTTCGGAAAGCTTAGCTTCGGACTCTTCGAGCTCTTTTTCAAGGTCGGCTTTGAATTCGGCAAGCTCGGCGTCAGTTTCAGCTTCTTTGATGTCAGATTTAAGCTGTTCGATTTTGTGACCTAGTTCTAGGAGGGCATCAATCTCGCCAAGACGGCGATTTTTGGTTGCAAAATTTGCGTCAGCATAAGCATTTGGCTGACTAAGGAAGTCGGTAATCTCCTGTTTTTCTTTATTTAGAGCATCAAAATCTAGATTCATTAAGGGGTATTATAACATAAAAAAGCCCTTTTGGCATTATGCGGCCTCAAAATGCTTGACATAATAATATTCCGATGTTATTATAGTCAAGCGTTTTTTGCGCGTACCTAAACAAGCTTATTCATTCACACCCGCTTTACCAAAAGAAGGAGGTTATTGGTATGCAGGACAAGAATCAGATACACATCATCGCCTATACCACGAAGGAGGAAACTGGTATGGAAAAGAATTATTCAAACGCATCCACACCCGCCAACAAGGAGGTATCAAACATGCAAGAAAAGTACTGTTCAACCGCGTGCGCAATATACGACAAAGTGGCAACAATCCTTACACTCGTTATGTCGCTTTTGCTCGCAGTCGGCGTTTTCTATCTTAATAGAAAAACTGCAGGTGAGTCGTTTGAGGAGCATTTGCTCTTGGCGAAGAAGGCCGTCGCTCAGGAAATCGGTTATAGCGGCAGTCTCGATAGCGATTCCTTTACCATCGCCAGCAATCACACCTATGTTATCTATAAGAACGGAATTATTGCCGATTCCGGAACCTTCAAGGATAGCACCGCAATCAAGGAATTAGACGAGGCTCTGTGGCACAATAATCATCACCAGGACGCTACAGAGGCGTCAGTCGACTCCTTTTTAAACCGCATAGATCTTTGGGCTAGCGCAATCATTACATTCTTTTTAGCAATCTGCGTAGCTACACTCTTCGCAACCGAATGCAGAGAGCCCTTCGAAAAGTTCATTCAGCGCAAATACTCAGAACTCACAAATGCTCCCAGATGATACTGTTTCATTTCGTGAATATATGCACTTTATTTCGCCGTAGGCTTTAGTCCTGCGGCTTTTTCTTGGTTTTTGTCAATAAAAAGCCCCGCGGGATGCGGGGCGAGATAAATTAAATATAGTAGGCACTAAGAAGAGTTGCCCAGCGGCCACGCTCCTTTTCTACCTCATCGGCGGTAGTCTCGTAGTTCTTGGCGATTATCTTGTCAGGCCAACAGCTGTCGAGGTAATGCCTGCAGAAGCAATACAAATCTTCCTCGATGTCTTCGGACTTGCTGTCGGGCTGATGCAGCTTTTTCTTGTAGTGCGCCGGAAAAGACAGTTTAATCTTGCCAGACTGATAATCTCTAACCAGCGAACCAAGATCAAGCGTCCTTCTTACTGTTCCTTCATTTTTACTCATATATAACGACCTCCTTTTGGAACAGGATTATATTATTATAATATATTTTACCCCATCCGTCAAGGTATGTGAGCCTAAGGTGATTCCGTGATATAATTCTTGATATGGATCTTTAGCTCAGTTGGCTAGAGCGTGCGATTCACATTCGCAAGGTCACTGGTTCGAGCCCAGTAAGATCCACCATTTTTTTATGACGAATATTAGACTCGTTTCACTGACTTTAGAAAACTCAGAATTTGCTGAGTTTATTTTGAAGATGCGCTTAGATGATACGAATTACGATTTTTATCAGGCAGATGCAAATTTAGAATCCGTAAAAAAATGGATAAGTAAAAATATAGCAAATAAAGATGATTACTTTATTATCTTGAACAACGAAAAAATGGCGGGATATTGCGCACTATATGACTATAACCTCGAAAAGAAATCCGCAATGCTCAGTATCGGATTATATGGTAAAGATACTCGCGGAAAAGGCATTGGCACGGCAGCAACCAAGCAATTGGTAAAATACGGCTTCGAAAATCGTGGCTTAAAAAGCATCCGACTATTAGTAAGCGAAGGAAACCCAGCCGCAATTAAAAGTTACGAAAAAGCTGGCTTTTTGAGTTTTGGCACGCAGCCAGCCAACCGTCCGTACAATGGACAAATGTTTGATTTACGCCGAATGGCAATTATGAATCCAAATTCTTTAGCCTAATTGGCTTTTTGTATATCGTTAAAACCTGGCTAATTAAGACTCACCAGATTTTATACAACTCGGCGTTTTGTCCGATTTTTAGTAGTATATTTCAGTTAATACCCTAAACAATCAGGTTATTATTTTCTGATTAGTACGTGATAGTGATATGAGCTAGTAGTTTGCTCTTTCATAATAAAATCTTCAACTTGAAAAACTTTCACGATTTCAAAGTCCTTGAATAAATCTACGATTAGATCATAGTCGGCATAAAAATGCGGTATGCCATTCTCCGGTCCATCCTCAACTCTAATTTTTGTGTTCTCGTCCACCACCGGCCAATCTTGCTGAAAACCCCAGGTCTGCTTTGACCCCAAAGTCAAATAACACTCCCCGCCTTTCCTCAAGACTCGTTTTAGCTCAGAAACAATTTTTCTCATTCCCGCTGTATCGGTATGAGATATTACGTTGCGACAATAAATACAGTCGAAACTATCGTCACTGTACGGCAAGTTCAACATATCACCAACTCGTAAATCGACTTTTACCCCTGCTCGCTCAGCGTATTCCCCCGTTCTTTCGATTGATGTTTCGCTTAAATCGAACCCGGAAGTATTAAATCCTGCTTTAGCAAATTGAATAGTATGCCTCCCCAAACCACAACCGAGATCGAGGAAATCGCTTTTGTTCTGGGAAAGCCATCGGTTGATGAGATAATAAGATTCCATCGCTGGCTCTTGCCAATATTTCTCGTGGTCGCCTTTTACTATATTCCAGTTCCATGCTTTAGAATCTATCATCTATTCTCCTTTCCGCTATTATGCGTTTTATCTAATAAACGTTGCGCCCTTCTTTTCTAGCATTTGGAAGTATTTATCTTTCTTTTTCTCGAACATAGTTCCGATAGCTTTCGTATTCACGATAACTTTGAAACCATTTTCAATTGCACCAAGCGCAGTCAAAGCGACACAGCCGCCGCCATCAACGCCTACTACTTCTACGGTGTCGATACCATTCTTCCGTAAGTGTTCAAGCAGTTGTGGATTAGAAAAAGCATCGCCTTTGTATTTATCAAAAACTGCATTGCCTTTTTTGAGCAAATCTTCAGCCAATTCAGCACTCTTGTCGCCATCAAATATTTGTACTGGTGCAAGTTTATTAATGAAGTTTTTCTTCATGAGATTGCGAATATAGACGACATTCTCATTGGCTTTTATTTCTTCATTAACTTTAGTGATAATATCGCCGTCGTATTTAAAGAATTCTGCGTGGTTCTTACCGACACACGCTTCTTGCATATCAATTACAAGTAATGCTTTGCTCATTTTAAGTCGTCCTTTTAGCCGATTATACCATTTAGCAGAATCTCGAGAACTCTTCTTTCTCGCTCGGCCATTTGCATCACGAATGAGTTATCGCACCTGAGAGTAGCATTCGCAGCGATAGCCTCCTCGATCGGAACAAATCTCAATACAAAATCTAGTGATTTTTCGTCCTCGTCTAGCGCCTGGTCGCCAATCTCTTCTTCGACTTTGCAAGTATAGTAATAGTTGTTCTGAATATGAATAATATCTTTGCCGGATTCATCGCCGTTCTGAATCTTTAGGACTTCGCCAAATTCCTTAACCGTTTCCGGAATTAGCGTCATGCCGGTCTCTTCTTTTATCTCACGAGTCAGCGTTTCTAGATGAGTCTCGTCGCCTTCGATTCCGCCGCCTGGAAATTTATAGAAATGAAGTTTCTTGCTATAAATCATGGCAATATTGCCCTTTCCATCAAAAATAATGCCACGAACCGACGGACGATAGAACTTTTTGCCGTTTGGGTTATAATCTTTCAAATCTATAGTAAAGAGATGTTTCATAATTCTATTATTGCATTTTTTCGAAAAGGTCTTTACATTACATTTCGCTTATGCTATATTGGGCTTACAAAAGGTCAAAATAAAAATATTAAAAACAAATGGGAGGTTTTATATGGCTAAGAAAAAGGCCAATTTTGGCGGCAAGCTGTTAATTGCTGCTGCATGCGCAGCCACAATTGCACAGTTTCCTATCTCACAAGTCAATGCATATTCCGAGGGCATAGTCCCAGTTTTCGCTACTACATTAGGAATCAGCGGCTCTGACTGGGTTAAAGGCTCGGTCGTAGGCAGCGACGGCAATCTTGTAGTCGTTGGCGTTGGCGAAATTAACGGAAGCACTGATACTGCAGTCATCGCTAAATATTCTCCAAAAGGAGAGATGATTTGGGGCACAGAGCTTGGCGGAACCCAATCTAACGGTACATACATGTACGACGTCGAGCAGCTCAAGAGTGGTAATTATTTGGCTGTCGGCGAAATCGATGGCGTGCCAACAGCTTTTGAAATCGATGGCGAAGATGGCAGCGTCGTGACCGCTTCGGATATAAGAATAAAAGTTACAAGTATTGCCCTTGATGAGTCATTCGATAACCCTCAATTTGTTGGCGTAGACGGCGAAAACGCTTCAATTTATCTCTTTTCCTATAATCCACAGAGTCCTGGATATATGCTTCAGAATGCTACTAATATTCAGGATGGCAAGCCGATCAGAGCTATCGAATCTAATGGTAATAATGGCTATGTCGCAGTAGGCTTCGATAATACCGGTGACGACGATAGCAACTCTAGCGTTCTTTACTACGGCGACCGTGCAGGCGCATATCCAACAATTAGGACAATCTTGAGCCGTGGCACAGTTATTAATAACGTAATTCCTTACGGCGATAGTTATATCGGCGTCGGTCAGGAAAGCGGCTGCTTCTATATCGCTAAGATTAATAGCGAAGGTAGCATAACAGATGATTATATCCTAGGCGGAGGCAATGCGGCGGGTAAGGTTTCTGAATTCCATTCCGTAAAAGCTCTAGATAATGGCGAAATCGTTGCAGTAGGTACTTCAAACTACACAAGTTCCGCTATTAACCCTAAGGGCGGCAGTGATGGTGTTATCGCACGCTTCTCTAGCGACATAAACTTGATTTCCGCATTGAACCCATCCGGCGAAGGTGACGATGAGCTTTATACAGTCGCCACAAATGGCAATAAATTCTATGTAGGCGGTTCTTCTACATCTTTAGATATCGGCATCGAATATTCTGGCAATGAAATGTACAGTATTATCGCAGGCTACGGCCAAGGCGTAACCGCAGACGTCACCTTCCATATCGATGGTGACATCCCAGAGGGTGTAGACGCTCCAGAAGATGGCGAATATCACTTCACAGAAGATGGCAACGATCTTCCTATCCCAGGCAGCACCGACAATCAGCTCTTTAGTGGCTGGTATACAGATGAGGGTCTAGAAGATGAACTAGGCGACCAGGTCCCAAGCGATGATTTGGATCTTTATGGTAAATATTTCGACGTAGAAACCGAAAATCTAAACGATCTAGACACCTTTGACCACTGGTGCGAATACCAGAACGAGGGCACTCTCCTTGTCTGCACGAACCCAGAAGACAATACCATTACCGCAGGTGAAACTTCCGATCCATTTACTCCACAGGTACCAAGCGTTGTCATGGATGATGCCGCTACTGGTAAATGGGTATCCGATGATCCAACTATCGCAACCGTAGATCAGAATGGTAAAGTAACCGGCGTCTCCGAAGGTACGACAAATATCCGCTTCATCGTCTATGACGAAAACGGCAATATTATCTACGAATACGTCCTATCCTTCACTGTTAAGGCAGCCGCAAACCCAGATACAGTTGACGTGACTCCAATGATTCTTACCATTGCAGCCTTCTCTGCAGTAAGCTTCGCAGCAATCTTCCGCAGAGCATTCAATAAGCGCTAATAAGCCTTAGATAGCAAAATACGACACGTTAAGTGTCGTATTTTTGTCGTATTTTTGTCTCGCAAAAAAGAAAGGGCCAGCCGAAGCTAACCCTAGATATAAATAATAATAAGGAATTACATGATGTAGTCGAACATGTAGGCGTACTGCAGGAAGTGACCGCGATGGTTAAATGCCGGATGGTTCCAGCACTTAATCAGGCCCTCCTTGAAGATATTGCCCGTAATAATGCAGTCATCCTCGCTATAGCCCTGAGAAACAATGTCGCCACGGGAGTTGATCAGGAAACAGCTGTGCAGATTAACTGCATAATCCTGGATAGTGATGAAAGGACTGTCTCCGGACGCCTTCTTCTTCTCGCGAAGGATCTCGAGGTAATGCTCGCGCTCCTCGTCGCTGAGCAAAAGATCATCGTTGTTGTATGCCTTGCCCTGCGGCGCAATCAGGATGTAGAAGAGGCGCTCAACGCCAAGCTCCTTCACGAGATCGTAGATATAGTCAATCTGATCGAGATTATCGCGGCGGACAAGATAATTCACGCGAAGAGGCACACCGGCAGCTTTGTAGCGCTTGATGCTCTCAACTGCACGATCATACGCGCCATCACCGCGAGACTTGTCGTGCGTCTCTTTATTGCCGTCAAGAGAGATCAGGAGCAGAGTGTTTGTGTCAAGCAGAGTCTGCGCAATCTTGTCGGAATACTGACTGCCGTTCGACGTAACGAGTGTCTCGATTCCGCTCTCGCTAGCATAGCGAAGAATATCGAGGAAATCGGGACGAAGCAGCGGCTCGCCTCCCGTAAAATCGATGCGAACAAGATTGTTCTCTTTGAGAATATCAACAATCTCAAGCATCTTCTCGAGAGGAAGTTCGTTCGGGTCCTGTTCGCCACTCAGGCAGAACGGACAGTGGTAGTTGCATTTCTTTGTAACCTGCCAGCAAAGAGAAAGCGGATTGCTCATCTGAACCTTGAGCTTGGCCAGCTTCTCGTCGTGACCAGGTTTCTTCTCGACGATTTTCATATTATTCCTCCAGTCTGAAGTCAGGTGCGGAAGCCCTCATGATGACAACTTTGTGCGAAATCTCCAGCGAAGGCAGCTTAATGCCCTGAGCTTTCAAATTCGGAAAAGCGTCAAAGAAGGTTTCCTGATTCGGCAAGCGGATAACTGTATCGAGCACGGCTTCTTCTTTGAAACCGCATTCGGCATAGAAGTTGCGCATCTGAGAAGTAAGCTCCTCGATGCCTGCGATTTTTGTGAATTCGTCATTCCCTGCGTTTTCGACGATAATGATCTGTCCATCTTTTTTCATTGCGTTCTGTAAAATAGGAAAAACCCTACCAAACATGTCACGCATAGATGTAAGACTCCAACCGCCAAAAACGACATCGAAACTGTCTGCGTCGAAATCAAGTTTCCCAAGATCGGAGTTGATAAAATCAGCTCTGTTGCGATTCTTGGACTCATTGATTGCGATCAGCGATGCACTGCGCTCGACCACCGCCAAAGACGTTGTGCGCTCTGCAAGAAAGCCCGTAAACTTTCCGCTACCAGCACCAATCTCGAGGATGGCCTTGTTTGAAAAATCGAACCTTGCGGACAGACACTGCGCAATGGCACCATCTGCGTCTTCGCACTGGCTGAATCTCTCGTATGCCATACCCTGATCATAGTCGAACAGCCAAATAGAATCGGCTTCCATCTTCATGCATATCACCCCTTATTATTTGAAAGTACTAGCCCATCTGCAAGACGAACCAAAATCATAATACCACCTTCTTGCATATTTATCAAATATATTGCAATATATTACTTCTTGTGGTATCATTTTACCGATTGGACCTAGTCCTTTCGCTTTTTTATAACCAAGCGTATTTTACAAGAAAGGAAGCGTGATTGAGTTGCTTGATGATTACACGACCGCTACTCTTGAAAGCCGCAAAAAGGCCATGTCCTTGCAGCCCGAGCAAGAAGTTGACGTAGGTAATATCTTCTTCAAAGAGATTACTAGCCGACTTTTTAACGACTCGAGGGTTCTGGATATTGGAACTGGAAACGGTTATGTTCTTGCTGAAATCAAACGAGCTACGCCAGAGTTAAAACTGAAGTTATTTGGGATTGACTATTCCGTCAGAATGGTCGAGATTGCTTCAGAGCAGCTTGGCGACTCTGCCGAGATTAAGCAAGCCGATTGTGCAGCAATTCCATACGAGAACTCAAGCTTCGATGTCGTGTGTGCAAAAAACGTTACACGCATCAACGCGAGAGAAATCGCACGAGTATTGAAGCCCGGCGGTTACTTCGTCTTTCGTGAATATGGTCCCGGCAAGGGGCTTTGCGAAATCGCAGAAATGTTTCGTGGTCGAATTATTAGGCAGCGAACCATTTCGTTCTACAAAGACGCTCTTACCGAAGCTGGACTTTCTATTGTCTCCGCAAAAGAATATACTATTCAGAGACGGTATGCTTGCGCAGAAGAGCTGGCAACAATCGCCAAAAGTTTTCCATTCGTTAGTGATTTTTCGGAAGCCGACGAAAAGGCTATTCTTGAAAAATTTCATAACAATGCAACCGTAACATCCGACCCGTTCATCCTGGTAGCCCAGGCTTGAGCACGACCATCCAAAAGGAGAGTCTACTATGAAAAAAGTTGAAATCTTATTCGATGCCCTCAGATCGCCGTACGACATGGCGCACATTGTGCAGATTGCACAGTCTATCGATGCTCAGGTTTACACCTGCGGCAATTCCCTGTCTTTCGATCATCCCAAGGTGCTCAACAAGGTTCGCTCTTGGAACATCCCTGATGGTTTCAAGGCTATTCACTACAATACCTTCGAGGAAGCCATCGCTGACCTCAAGGCAAAAGGCAAATACCTTATTGGAACCAGCGGCGAAACAAACAAGATCTTCTATGCGACAAGCATCCCGACAGACAAGGACATTGTTATTGTCTTCGGTACCGAATCCTCGGGACTCACTCGCGCAAAGCAGGCTATGCTTGACGATGTCGTAAAGCTCCCGATGGATAAGAGCAAGGTCGATTTCCTCACTCTGCCCGTTGCGGTTTCCGCAATGAGTTACGAGATCTATCGCCAGATCCACTTCGCCTAAGCGTTCAGCATTCTAGGGGGTGTTCACGATGCTGAAAGACAAAACCATTTACTGTATCGTGACAGGCGCCAATCGCACAAAAACGATTGGCGATTTCCTCGTCATACTGCAAAAATTCGGCTTCAAAAATATTATCCTCATGCCGACAGAAAACTCTCGTCCATTCCTTAGAGAAGCAGAAATACCGGAAGGTATTACCGTGCGATTCGACTCTATTACATCCAAAGAGAAGATTCCCGAGGAAGACGTAGTTGTCGTTGCGCCTTGCACATTCAATACGATGGGCAAGATCGCAAACGGCGACGCGAGTAGCTATCCTCTGAGTATTCTTCATGCCGCCATCGGCAAGAAGAAGCCCATCATCGTAGCTTTCTCTATGGCTGACCATTATTGGAATCATCCGCTTGCCGAAAATTTCCGCAAAACCTTGTCTTCCTTCGGAATCGAGCTGATCTGGCCCGAGTTTCTCTATTCGGACAACGGGGAGTTTATCAAACTCACGATGTCTCCTTGGGAAAAGGTCGCGGATTCTGTTTGCCACAAATTCGAGAAATGTCGGTTCGTTAGCCATCAGGTTTCCGATAGAGTTAACGAGGGTATTCTCGAAAAATGGGCGGACGCTTTTATTAAGACCGGCAACACACTGGAATGGCAACATTTCACAAGAGATACCGCAGGATGTCTTGGAGTTAGAATCCCTGAAGGCATCTTGACTACCCGTACTGGCGCCAAGGTCGGAAAGTTAAGTCGCGACGATTTGACTCTTATTACCAAGCGCGATAACAAAGACATCTATTGGGTAGGTAAATTCCCGCCTTCTTCCGAGACTCCAATGATCTTGGAGCTCTTCGAGCATTTCCCCGCAGCTCAGGCTATCATTCATGGCCACTGTACGGAAATTACCTATTCTCCGCTTGCAAACAAGTACAAGACAGAAAGCTATCTGTCGTATGGCAGTTTCGGACAAGCAGAAAAGCTCTATGAAATTCTTGAGGAAAACAAGATTGCTATTATGAGGCTGCATGGCGAAGTTGTAATTGGAAACAGTTTCGATGATGCACTTTGCAAGTATCTTGACCTCTACCACGAGATGACATAATACGCTAAGAGCTCCAGGCAAACTGGGGCTCTTTTTTTGACCAGCAATACATTATCGTCGAGTAACGATTAGCATCGTATTTTTAGCAAAAATACGGCACCTTACAGCGTCGTATTTTTGTCGTGTTTTTATACCCTTAGCGTTAGCAGAATTTTTACCCGATAGCGCGCAAACTCTTTCAGAACCCCCTTCTTCGTTTGATTATTCTATAGATTCAATTTCGCCATTCTTGAGATGAAGGATTCGCTGATTGCGGCTTCCGCGGAACTTGAGAGTTAAATCTCGCTCCGCCTGAATAAACGGACCGTCAATAAGCGCATCGAGTTCTTTTACAAATTCCCAAGCAACGGAATCGCGTGGGATTTTTTCGTAAACCAATCCAGAGAAGGACCAGACATTCCAGCCAAGCTCTTCGTGGCAGAATTTTGCGATTTCTAGACAAGCTTTTGCCTGAAGTAGCGGTTCGCCACCGCAGAAAGTAATACCACTCTGCCCTTTGAGCTTGCGTAGCTCTTCTTTGACCTTCTCGATTTTAACTGGCATACCAGCGTCTTCTTCTGCCCAAGTTTCTGGGTTCTGGCAGCCTGGACAATGCTGGCGACAGCCCTGGGTCCAGAGCACTGCTCTGAGACCTGGACCATTTACAATCGAGTCGCTTTCGAGGTCACCCGAAAGGAGAATATATCCTTCGGGGACCTTCAATTGTGGTTCACAAAGCTTTTCAAACCATGGCTTTGGCGAACTAGAGACAGCGGCTGGACCTTTTGCTTCTTTCGTCATTATTTCTTTCCGACAGCAGCTTTCGCCTTAGATTTCTTGCATTCGCGCTCTACCTTGGTCTTTACATCATACTGACCAACAGCAACATTGTGCTTTACGCGAGCCTTTTCCTCTGCCTTTTTACCGTCATTCCAACGTTCGAGAGAGCCGACTAGGTAGCCAGTGATGCGGCGTAGACGTTCGAAGCCAAATTCTCCATCGGTTTCGTGGCGGCCACAACCTGGGCAAGTATCACCCTTGATGATCCCGGAGTAGCCACAAACAGGGTCGCGATCGACTGGGTGATTAACTGAACCATAACCAATACCAGCCTCCTTCATATGGCGAATAACAGCTTCGAAAGCTTCGATGTTTTCGCTTGGGTCACCATCCATCTCAATGTAGGTGATATGACCTGCGTTGCAGAGGTTATGATATGGAGCCTCAATATCTATCTTTTCAAAGGCAGAGATTGGGTAGTATACAGGAACATGGAAGGAGTTCGTATAGAATTCGCGGTCAGTTACGCCCTTGATTTCGCCGTAAACCTTCTTATCCATTCTTGTAAAGCGACCGGAGAGGCCTTCAGCTGGAGTTGCGAGAAGTGAGAAATTAAGACGGTTCTTCTTGCTATATTCGTCGCACTTATCACGCATGTGGCCAATAATATCTAGACCAAATTCCTGAGCCTCGGCAGATTCGCCATGATGCTTGCCAATCATAGCCACGAGCGTCTCGGCAAGACCAATGAAGCCAATCGAGAGCGTACCATGTTTAATAACATCGCGAAGCGTATCGTTTGGACCAAGCTTTTCAGAACCAATCCAGTTGCCCTGACCCATAAGGAATGGGAAGTTCTTAACTTTTTGGTTTGCCTGGAACTCAAAGCGTTCGAGGAGCTGGTCACGACAGAGATCCATAAGATCGTCAAGTTCGCGATAGAAGCCATCCCAGTCAGCCTCTTTGCGTTCGCCTAGCGCAATACCATGCTTAATACCAAGGCGGACAAGATTAATACTTGTAAAGCTGTTGTTTCCGCGGCTTACAGGCGTACCATCAGATTCTGGGAAAACCGAGCTCATAACACGAGTACGGCAGCCCATGGTTGCGATTTCTGTATGGTAATCACCTGGCTTGTAGTACTGAAGATTGAATGGAGCATCAATGAAGGTGAAGTTCGGGAATAGGCGCTTGCTGGAGACTTCCATACTGCGCTTGAAGAGATCGTAGTTTGGATCACCTGGATTATAGTTGACACCTTCCTTAACCTTAAAGATTGAAATTGGGAAGATTGGCGTTTCATGATGACCAAGACCATTCATTGTAGCCTCTAGGAGCATCTTGGAGACTAGGCGACCACTTGGAGTAGTGTCTGTACCGAAGTTAATGCTCGTAAATGGAACCTGGGCACCTGCACGAGAATGCATCGTGTTTAGGTTATGAATGAAGCCTTCCATTGCTTGGAGGGTCTGCTTTTCGGTATCTTCGTTAGCGTCTCTGACGACTGCTTCTGGGAGCTTGAGCTTCTTGATGGCTTTTTCGTCACCATAGCTTAGGTCTTCTGGGATAGTAGCTTTTAGCTCTGTGCCAGTGAAATCTTCGAATTTCTTGATGTTGTCGCTTAGGCTCTTGCGGAAAGTCTTATCTACGCTTGGAGCGAGAGCATAATCGAAGTTTGGAATAGACTGACCACCGTGCTGTTCGTTCTGGTTTGCCTGAAGAATAATTGCGCATAGGGCGGCTGCGGTACCGATAGACTGAGGCGTACGGAGGAAACCATGGCCAGTATTGAAACCATGTTCAAAGAGTTTTAGAGGGTCGGTCTGACAGCAAGTAAGAGTACCGGTGGCTAGAAAATCTAGATCGTGAATATGGATATCGCCATTATCATGAGCATAGCTAAAGCGTGGCTGCATAATGCAAATCTTGGCATATTCCTTCGAACCTTCGGCACCGAACTGAAGCATCTTGCCCATAGCGGAGTTACCGTCAACATTTGCATTGCCGCGCTTAACATCAGAATCCTCACTTGCATCAGCACCAGAAATCGTCTGGTAGGTTTGCATGAGCTTGGACTTTGCCTCGCGCTTGCGGTTGCGCTCTGCACGATATTCGATATATTCCTTTGCTGTCTTCTTGAAAGCGGACTGCATGAGAACCTTCTCGACGATATCCTGAATCTGCTCGACGCTAGGAATGCGAACTTTTATTTCTTCCTCAGCAACGCGAAGCACCTTCTCGGTGATATTTGCTGCACGATCGTGGCCAAATTCGCCTGTGGCTGCACCTGCCTTAGCGATGGCTTCTGTTATTTTTTCTGGATTGAAAGCTTTAACTTTGCCGTCACGCTTTCGAATTGACTTAAACATATTACCTCCGTATGTTTTTTCAATTTTCAATTTCTAATGAATTTTGTTATTCCAGCACGCCATATGTAGTGTGTGTTGAAATAATGGTAACGCTATATGTGGAGCCCTGCAATACTGTTTGTAAATAATACAACGCCTAACAGATTGACGATTTTTTGGCTTCAGACGCTATATATAGTGTTTCCGCTTTTGCTTATACGCTATTTTTATTTTATAGTTTTTGTGTTTGCTAATGCGAACATAACACTATTTTAAGACTAATCGATTACAAATGTAAATATCGATATTCTATGCATTTGGTGATATACTATAGGCATGAACGATATCGCAGATTTTATGGCACAAATTGGGCAAGATATTGCTAAGGCTCGCGAGCGCCGCAATATGACCCAGACTGAACTTGCTAAAAAGATTGGCACTAGCCAATCAGCGATCAACCGCATCGAGCATGGCAAACAGAATGCCTCTCTAGAGATAATTAGCAAGATTTCAAAGGCTTTGAATCAACAAATTGTCAGTATTAGTAATGGCTCTACTCAGAGCTATCGCATCCGTGGTGGCAATGCCTTGCATGGTTCCGCAAAGATTAACACCTCTAAGAATGCCGCTGTAGGCCTTCTTTGCGCTAGCTTGCTCAACAAGGGTACTACTACTCTACATCACCTTGCGCATATCGAGGAAGTATATCGTATTATCGAAGTCCTCAAATCTATTGGCGTAAAGGTCGTTTGGAACGAAAAGAATAACAGTCTAAAAATCACTCCGCCAGAAAAACTCGATATCGATAGCCTAGATAATGCCGCCGCACGTCGCACGCGCTCTGTCATTATGCTTATGGGCGTTCTTCTGCATCATTTCGGTAGCTTCCGCTTGCCTTATGCTGGTGGTTGCTCGCTTGGTACTCGCACGGTCGGTCCACACCTTATGGCACTCAGTCACTTTGGCCTAGAAGTTGACGCCAAGAGCGAATCCGGATTCTACCTTGCTCGCGTAAATCCTATCAAGGACGACGAGCGTAAAATTGTGCTTATTGAGCGCGGCGATACCGTCACAGAGAATGCCGTTATGGCTGCCGCTTTGACTCCTGGTATTACCAGAATCGTTGGCGCTAGCCCGAACTACATGGTTCAGGACGTCTGCCGCTTTGTTGAGAAGCTTGGTGTTAAGATCGAAGGCATTGGTACTACAAATCTAACCATCCATGGCGTCGAAGAGATTAATACTAATGTAGACTTTACTCCTGGCGAAGACCCAATTGAAGCTATGAGTTTTATTGCAGCCGCAATCGCAACCAAATCCGAGCTAGAAATTAAGCGCATCCCAATCGAGTTTCTCGAGATCGAGTTCGAAGTTATGCGCAGCATGGGTCAGAAGATCGAAATTACCAAGGAGTACATCAGCGAGAATGGCTTTACAAAGCTTATCGACGCCACATTCTATCCATCTAAGCTCGTCGCTCCAGCCGACAAGATTCACCCAATGCCATTCCCTGGCCTCAATATTGACAGCTTGCCATTCTTCTCTTTGATTGCCGCGCAAGCCGAAGGCCGCACAATGATTCATGACTGGGTATTCGAGAACCGCGCAATCTATTCTACGGAACTTAGTAATCTTAATGCCAAGGTCGAATTGCTCGATGCTCACCGCATCTTTGTCTATGGCCCAACCAACTGGCGTCCAGCCGAGATGATGGCGCCATCTGCACTGCGCCCAAGCGTTGTAATCATGCTCGCAATGCTCGCCGCACCTGGCACATCGATTATCCGCAACACCTACTCTATCGCGCGCGGCTACGAAAAGTTTGCCGAGAGATTATGCGAACTTGGCGCAGATATCGAGTTATTGAGCGATATTTAGGAAGTTTATGGACGAACCGAAAGTATTTCTAATTGGTGGCGGCGAAATCATATCTCGCGAGACCGAAGAAATTGACCGCGCGGCGCTAGCGGCACGCAAGAAGTCTGGCGCTATCGTATTTGTTGGCGCAGCTGCAAATGATTCCGAAAGCTACTATGAATGTTTTAAGAATTATTATGCTTCGATGTGCGACGAGAAAGATTTTGTAATGCTAAAATCTACCACTTCAGCCAAAGAAGCGCGAGAGGTTTTACTTGGCGCTAGCTTGGTTTATTTTGGTGGCGGTAGCACGGAAGTTTTGTATGATGTCATCCAAAAATGGGGCGGTAAACAGCTTTTGGAAGATGCCCTAGAAAACGACGTTATTTTGGCTGGACTTTCTGCGGGCGCTTATGTCCTCGCCAAAGAATGGAGACATTTCGAAGACGGCAAGGTCGAGACTGGACCTGGGTTTGGTTTGGCCGATATAACTATCGAGTGCCATTCTACCGACGATAGCCGTAAGGCAATTGCGGAACAGACCGACGAGAACTTTATTCCGCTCCGAAATTGCGAATATTACAGCTGTTAATAAAAAATGCCTCCGCTAGGAGGTATTTTTTAATTGGTACGAATTCGCGTCAATTAACCCTTCCCACCCCTATTATGACCAGAGAAAAGATGTTATAATATTCCTATGTCAATATCAAGAGAAGACGTGCTACATTTAGCAGAACTTTCTCGCCTTAGCATCAGCGAGGAAGAAATCGAGCCCCTTAAGAAAGATCTCGACAGCATCGTGTCCTACATTTCTCAGCTCAACGAGCTAAATACCGATGGCGTCGAGCCAACTTACCAATGCTTTGATATGCAGAATGTTTGGCGCGAAGACGAGATTCAGGAATTCGAGGCAAAGCGTGAAGATTTGCTAGCTCTCGCTCCAGAATCCGAAGATAATCAGATAAAGGTGCCAAAAGTATTATGAAAATAGCAGACAAAAATACCAAAGCAGTCGATTTGGTCAAAGCTGCGCTTGCCAAGGCCGAAGAATACAAAGATTACAATGTCTTTATTTCCATGAATGCCGAAGCTGCGCTTGCAAAAGCTGCCGAAATCGACGAAAAAATCGCTAAGGGCGAGAAAGTCGGTAAACTCGCTGGCGTCCCTTACGCACTCAAAGACAACTATTCTAGCCACGACGGCAATACAACCGCCGCAGCTCACATTCTTGATAGCTACCACTCGCCAATCACAGCTACCGCAGTAGCAAAAATCGAAGCAGAAGGTGCGATCATGATTGGTCGCGCAAACCTTGATGCTTTCGCTCATGGTGGTTCTACTGAGAACTCTTATTTTGGACCAACCAAAAACTCCGCAGATGACACCCGCGTCGCTGGTGGTTCTTCTGGTGGCTCCGCAGTTGCAACTGCTCTAGATATCGTAGAGTTTGCCCTCGGTTCAGATACTGGTGGTTCTATTCGCCAGCCAGCCAGCTTTAACGGCGTTTATGGCATCAAGCCAACCTATGGCGCAGTTAGCCGCTATGGCGTTGTTGCTATGGCCTCCTCTACCGACACAATGGGTTGTTTTGCAAAGAAAGCCGAAGATGTCGACCTAGTTATGAGCATCATGGCTGGTCAGGACGCAAAAGATTCTACAACTTTGCCAGATTACTGGACTAAGAACCTAGACGAAGTTAAGCCAGCCAAGAAAAAGATTGGTTTGATTCGTGACTGTTTTGGCGACGGTATCGACCCAGAGGTTGCAAAGATTGTTCGCGAATATGGCGACAAACTCAAAGCTCAGGGCTTTGAAATCGAAGAATTCGATATGCCAATCCTTAAGTATGGTCTTGCAATTTATTATGTCGTTCAGCCCGCAGAGGTTGCTTCCAACCTTAGCCGCTACGACGGCGTTCGCTATGCACTTCGCAGCAAGGATGTTAAGAGCCTTGACGACGTCTTTGTAAATAGCCGCAACGAAGGCTTTATGAAGGAAAACAAGCGTCGCATCATGATCGGTAACTTCGTACTAAGCTCTGGCTTCTACGATGCCTACTATCTTAAAGCCCAGAAAGCACGCACTCTCTTGATTAATGCTTATAATGAAGCTTTTGAAAAATACGATGCTTTACTTTGCCCTGTAGCTCCAACCCCAGCCTTCAAGCTAGGCGAAAAGACGAGCGATCCGCTTACAATGTATCTCGAAGATGCTATGACAGTTCCAGCAAGCATGGCTGGCCTTCCAGCTCTATCCGTTCCTGCTGGCGAAACCGAAGCTGGCCTTCCAGTTGGCGCGCAGCTAATTGGTCGCGCCCAGAGCGATCAGCTTCTTCTTAGTATCGCAAAGCAAATCGAAGACAGTGAGGCTAAGTAATGAACAACACCCCACTAATCTTTCTAGTCGCAGTGCTTGTTGTAGCAATTTTGCTATTTATCACAATCCAACTTACAAAGAAGCGTAGCCCAAAGCTAGACAAAGAACAGTACCAGATTGATTTCCTAAGAATCCAGAATTCTTTACAGAAAGACAATCCAAGCAGCTGCGCCATGGCGATTATTAACGGAGATAAACTCCTTGATCGCGCTCTTATCGAGACTGGTGCTTCCGGTCGTACGATGGGTGACAGATTGAAGAAGGTTGGCAAAGCCAAATTTAGCCAGCTTAATGCCGTATGGCACGCACACAAACTACGTAACGAGATTGCACACGAACCAGATTTTGAGCCAACCTACGCTCAAGCTTCGCACGCACTCGAAACCTACAAACAGGCCTTAAAAGATTTAGGAGCTATTTAATGAGTGAATATAAGATTACTGTCGGTATCGAATGTCACGTTCAGCTAAATACTAAGACGAAACTTTTTAGCGCCGTAGATAATGATGCCGTAGACAAAGAACCAAACAGCTGCGTTAGCCCATTCGACTACGCACTTCCTGGCATGCTTCCAGTTCTTAACAAAGAAGCCGTCCATAAAGCCGTCCAGGCTGGTCTTGCAATGAATTGTAAGATTGGTCTAGAAAGCCGCTTTGATCGCAAACATTATTTCTATCCAGATTCCCCTGCTGGTTACCAGATTACCCAGATGTATAAGCCAATTATTGGCGCCGGCGTAATCCATCTTCAGGGCTTCGATGATGTTCGCATTAACCACGCCCACCTCGAGGGTGATGCAGGTAAGTTAACTCACTTCGACGATTATTCTCTCGTTGATTTAAACCGCGCTGGCACACCACTTATCGAGATTGTTTCTGAGGCAGATATTCATTCTGCTGCCCAGGCACGTGCTTACGCCGAAGAACTTCATCGCCTCATGATTTATGCAGGTGTCTCTAATGGTGACCTTTATCAAGGAAACATGCGCTTTGACGTTAACACTTCTGTTTCCAAGACCGACGAGCTTGGCACTCGTACCGAGGTTAAGAATTTGAACTCTTTCCGCAGTGTCGAGCGTGCAGTAGAATACGAAGCTGCTCGCCAGATCGCATTGCTTGAAAAAGGCGAGAAAGTCGTTCAGGAAACCCGTGGTTGGAATGATGCTACCGGCAAAACTACCGGGCAGCGCAGTAAGGAAGGCGCAGCAGATTATCGCTATATGCCAGAACCAGATATTCCACCAGTTGTTTTGACTCAGGAATACGTAGACAAAGTTGCTAGCGAAATGCCAGCAATGCCAGATTTTTATCGCGAAAAGTTTGAGCCACTCAAGCTCGACAACAGCGAACGCGAAGCGATCCTTAACTATCCACTTCTTGCTGGACGTCTAGCTGAGGTTTGTGAAGAAAATATCAAGCTTGCACCACGCGTCGCTCACTGGTTCTCTGGCGTTCTTCTTGCCGAAGAAAACTTAGATAAAGATTTCTCTCTAGCAACTGCAGCCGAGCTTGCCGAGCTATCCGAAATGGTAGAAAAAAGCGAACTTTCTTCAACTGCTGGTAAAGAAGTCTTCATTCAGTTGTATAATAAGAAAAACACTAGTAAGACACCACACGCGCTTGCTAAAGAAATGAATCTCTTGCAGGAAAACGACGAGGGTGCGCTAGAGCAAATTATTGACGAAGTTTTGGCCGCCCCTGAATGCCAGAAGGCAGCAGAAGACGTCCGAAACGGCGAAATGAAGGCGATTGGCTTCTTAGTGGGACAAGTTATGAAGAAGTCAAAGGGCAAGGCAAACCCTGGCGCCGTAAATAAGTTAATTCAAAAGAAGTTATCGTAAAGATAAAAGGAGAAAATATGTCCTACAAAATGCCAACCAAAGCAGTAATCACAGATGCAGGCTTCGCTAGCCGCTTCCTACCAATTACTAAGACTGTGCCAAAAGCTATGCTTCCACTTGGCCCAAAACCAATCATGCAGCACGTCGTCGAAGAATGTGTCGCAGCTGGCATTAAGCAAATTATCATCGTTGCTACACCTGAAGGTAAGCCAATCTACGAAGATTACTTTAATAATCCAGTAGAAAAGATCGAAAAGCAGCTCGCTTCTCAGGGCAAGTCTGATCGCTTCGAAAGCGTCAAAGCAGTTCTCGACATGGCAGACATTACAGTTATCGAGCAGGACCAGAGCCTTCCTTACGGTAACGGTTCCCCAATCGTAAGCGCAAAGCCATACCTAAACGAAGACGAAGCTTTCGTTGCTCTATATAGCGACGATCTAGTGTTCGGCGAAGGCGACGTAAAGACTCTTCTCGAAGCTTACAAGGCAAATCCAGAAGCAAAGGCAATCATTACTGCTCAGGAAATGCCAGAAGAAACCTGGAAGAAGTATGGCATGATTGCTCTAGCAGACAAGGAGAAGATGACTCTCGACCATATTGTCGAAAAGCCAGCAACTCCAGCAGATTCTCCATCAAATCTAACTTCCTATGGTCGTTACCTACTTACACCAGATATCTTTAAGTATCTCGTTCCTGGCAACACTGGCCTAGACAACGAACTCTGGACAGTCGATGCTATTACCCGCCTAACCAAGGACGGCGACGTTATCATTACGAAGAGCAAGGGCAAATGGCTAACTACTGGTGATCCAGCAAACTTCTACAAAGCTTACCAGGAATTCATGAGCATGGAGGAAAACCAGTAATATGGAAGCACCAGCCTGGATATTGGTAATCTTCTTGTCTGTAGCCCTATTTATCTTCTTAGTTCTCGGAATCGTGCTTATTATTGCACTTATCGGAGTTACAAAAGAAGCCAAGAAAATCATGCTACAAGGCCAGAATATTGCCGAAACCGCTGGAGATATCGCGGAGAATGTACGCGATTTTACAACAGTTGGTGGTTTAGTTCGTTATTTTGTAGACAACTACATGGACAAGCAGAGTGCACGCAAAAAGCGCAACTCTGCTAAGAAAATAAGCTCTAAGGAAGGCAAGTCTTCCAAAGAAAGCGAGGACAAAGATGAGTAATTGCGATAACTGCGACTGCAACGATTGTAGCTGCAAAGGCAAAGGTGGCAAATTCGCTCTTGGCGCAATCCTAGGCGCCGCCGCTGGTGCAATCGCTGGCGTACTACTAGCTCCAAAATCTGGCAAAGAAACCAGAAAAGACCTTAAAGAAGGTGGCAAAAAAGCCATCAAGAAAGGTCAGGAAGCCGGCAAGAAGGTTGGCGAGCAAGCAGAAAAGCTCAAAGACGCAGCCAAGGACAAAATCGAAGATTTCAAAAAGAAATCCGAAGATAAATCTGAAGAATAATTGACTAGCAAAAATCCCGCTCTTAGTGGCGGGCTTTTTGTTGGTTTTATTATTTCTCTATTTCTTCTGACTCTTGAAGATATTGTTACTAAATAGGATTTTCTTTAGTCCAGCATAGATAGGCTTAACTTCTTCAAGACGAAGAATGGTGCAGACAATCATATAAGCCACAACGCTTACGAAAGAGATAACGCAGAACTTCGGGAAGGTTTCGAGGAAGGAGTTATCTGCCTGACGGAGTGGTAATAGGCGAGTCATAATATAACAGACTACGCCAGTACAAGCTGCGGCGAGTAACATCCTAGCAAGAGCGCCCCAAAGTTTTGGCGTGAAGATCTTTTTATCTAGAGCCTTATTCTGGAAGATTAGAAGAACCGTAACCTCGAACAATGCTGAGAGAGAGACAGCGTAAGCCAAGCCATCTGGACCAAAGCCAAGAGCATTCAAAGCAAACACCACGATTAGCCAGAATACGAAGGCGACGACAGAAATAATAAACGGAGTTTTTGCATCTTGGCGTGCATAGAAGCCGCGCGAAGCAATATGAAATACGGACTGACAGAAAATTGCTAAGACAAAGGAACCTAAGACACTAGCAATCTTTGGATCACCACCGTTCTTGATAAAGTTTACAACGTAGCCACGTTCAAAGAATACAAGCACCGCGATAGGCATCGCAATCCAAACAATAGAACGGAGTGCCTTGCAGAAAGTCTCAATAAAGGCCGAGTTATCTTTGCTGCTCTTCCCCTTCGCAGCATCCTCGCTAAGCTTCGAGAAATAGGCGGTAGAAATAGCGACGCCAATTAGGTTTACCGGCATAAGCTGGAGACTCGAAGCCTGTTGATAGGCACGGATCGACTGCTCGCCCATATGAGAAGCAAGGTTGGTATTTACAATACCAGTAACGTAGTCGATACCCTGATCAAGAGAACGAGTTGGAAGAAGCTTCAATACAGTCCTAAAACCGCGGTTCTTCCACGAAATCTTGAAGTTGTAATCAAAGCCTAGACCAATGAGACCAATCACACTAACGATAAGCTGAAGCAAAGCACCAAAGACAACGCCGATTGCGACACCCATGATGCCACCTTCGAAAATTTGAATACCAAAGATATTAATACCCTTCGTGAAGCTCAGGATACCAACAATAATACCGATGTTATAGAGGGCCGGAGCGGCAGCACAGAAGACAAAACGGCCAACTGCCTGCTGCATACTGTTTAAAACAGTAGTGATCGAGAATAGGAATGGATTAATTGCGATCACGCGCATCATATTGATTGCGAGTGACATCGAGGATTCATTAAGACCCGGGGCAACAACATAGCGAACTAGAGGGTCAGCAAAAATCATGATAAAAATCGAAGCAACACAGCAAAGAAGCGCCAAGAAGTTTAGTGTACTAGAGCTGAGCTCCCATGCAGATTTTCTATTCTTCGCAACCAAGCGTTCGTTAAGAATAGGAATAAATGTCACAGAAAGAGCACCAGATGTAATAACGAAGTACAAAAAATCTGGTACCGTAAAGGCCGCCGTATAAGCATCGAGACCTTCCGGGTAGGTGTCGTAATACATAGAGTTTAGCCAGCGATCGCGGAAAATACCGAGAAGCGCCGAAACCAAAGTAGACGAAGCAAGAACCAAAGATGCGGCTTTGACTGACAATTTCATGTTAGCAGCAGAAACTGCTGAGCGTACATAGTTCTTTCTTCGCGGCATGTTCTTATTATACCATCCAGTCCAGTTTTATCACTTAGACAATGCTTATTTTTCGCAGTGTTTTATAACGTTAATTTCAAAATCTTCAGGATTAAACCCTTGCAGTTTTATCCATTCATTAATATGCTTTTTCGCCATGTCCGTATCTTTTTCCAGGGCGCAGTTTTCGACGTTTACATTCAACTTTTTGCCACCCGCAAAACGAATTGCAATAGCAGTTCCGTCATCTAGTTCAATCTCAGCAGGAAGATAATTCTTGAGCAATAAGAAGTGACGTGAAGCAGTTTTTATCTTGCTTGAATCATAATGAAGAAGCTCGTTACCGTCAGATTTCAAGACGATTGTTATTTCTTTATCTACATTTTCGATTACGAGTTGATAGCTCTTTTTGTTGTTCGTCTCAATAATTGCAGAAACATTATTGCCATTTTTAACAATGGAGCGAGGCATAGTCATAATCGAATCCAGATTGTTTTCAAATTTCTTTAGATAGTTTTTAAGCGTTTCTCTAAGAACCGAAAGATTCATATCGTTCAGGCTGCCATATTTTTCCGCCTTTAGCAGAGCGAAGTTATCTAGAATATCTGTTCCCCACAAATAGCTATCCGAAATAATGTCCACACAAGTAGATTCTGGATATTTGCTATGCTCTTTTTCGGCACAACTTACGCGTGCAGGAGTACCGCCAGCGTCTTCCGTAAAGAAGCCGATCGCCCACTGGGTTTGAACGAGAAGAGATAGCTGCAAATCTTCGCTATCAATATAGAAGCTAGCGTAGCCCTGCTTAGTTTCGTTATCTGTTCGGTAGACATATTCGCCATCCTTTTTCTCGCGCACAGTAAAGGTAGCTTTTACATTCTTGTTACCAGTGTTTAGAAGAACGATTTTATCAATCTCTTGCTGAGCGAGTGCCTGAGACGAAGAAGAGATATTACGCAGCTCGCCATTAAAACCTTCGACGTTCAGCTTCTTGAAATTAAAATTCGAGACAATACCAGCAAATAGACAGGAGACAATCAAAATTACACAGAAGATAGTAATTATCTTTTTAAGTTTGCGAGGCATCGCAAAATGAGGCTTCTTTTCTTCTTCGGCCTTCGCCTGCTTCTCTTCCGAAGTCTTTTTTGCCGCCTGTTTGGAACTAGTTACCTTGTTTTCCCACATTGAATTCTTCCTGGTTAATTTCCGACTCGAGATATACAAAAGTTACTCCATTGGCACTGTTTTCAAAATATGAGATAGGATGTTTTTTGATCTTTGCTGAAGTATTTGGGTAGTCCGCCTCGATTGTATAGACCAGGTTGTCCTTAAATCCAAGCACAATTCCTGTATGGCCACAGGAGTAATCTCCGCACTTAATACTGTCATCCGTAACACTAAAGACTGCGAGTGGTTTTACCTCTGTACCAGTGGAAAATTGAGGATAATCATCAGAGAGTTTCTTTGCTACGTCGCGCGGCAAACCCCAATCGCGGTCAACTTTACCAAGATTCGTGAAGCGCTGAACAAAGTAGGCAACGAGACTCGTGTCGTTATTTTTAGTCCCGAGCGGCAAATTCCAATCTTCCGCAGACACCGAGGAGGAATTATAGTGTTTGATAATTCGCTTCATTTCGCGCTCTTCTAGACCAGACTTTTTGGCGGTTTCAGTCATGCATTTATAAGTCTTAGTGATTTCGTCACTAAAGTTAGTCGTGACAATTTCTTGGAGCTTTGAGTTAGTAGTCTCGATTTTATCTTTCGTAATACCATATTGCTCCGCAACACCCAGAACAATCTTCGAAGCATAGGAATAATCATTGAGCGCGGAGAGATTATTATCACCTAGATTCCATGCACTGCTATCAGAAAAATCCCCGACAAGAGTAATATAAATCACACCATCACGATTCGAATCTTTCGAGAAGGCGGCAGACTTGTTAATTGGGAAGTGCTGCACCGTGCGTTTAGAAAACAGATCTACCGTAATATGCGGATAATAGCCGTCATAGAGCTTACTATAATTCGAAATTTCGCCAATTATGTTGTCTTTTGGAGATATAACACTCACGACAATTTTATATGCTTTTTTCTCGCCATTGGTTTTGTCCGAGGCTTTAAAAGTCATGCCATAGTCACTAACTTTTAGGGAGTATTCCCTGCTCGTACCCATGACTTCTTCTCTATGGAAGCCATTTACACTATCGCCAACAATCCAGCCATCATTAAAGCGTGTACCAGAAGATTTTGAGCTGTCCGAGCAAGAGCAATCGTTGTTTAGAACCGTATTCTGGATATAGTTAACGTTATCTTTCGAGTAGCTATTCTGATTAGCATGTTCACTCATTCTCTCGTTGCTTTCCGCTAGTTCCGCAGAGCTGAGCCAGCCAAGTTGCATAGAGCGCGCAACGACATAATCAATGTAGCTCGACACCTTGGCAACATAATTTGGATCCGTCGCATAGCCAGCAGCCTTGATAGCCTCAAGATATTTATACGGGTCAGTCATAGCTTCTTTCGTAAAGACACCTTTGGCGCCATAGGTTTTATAGTTTTGCTGGATTAGTTCAAAATAACCACGCCAACCAGCCTCTAGATTGTCGTAATAATAGGCATTGTCTGGATTCGAGTCGTAAGCGCCGAGGCCAAAAAAGTTGTTGCGCATCGTAGCGAAATAGCTTGTACCGGCAGTAGATTCTACGATACTCTGAGCCATCACAGCTTCCCAAGGAATACCAAATTCTACAGATAGATTTTGTGCGATTCCATGGTTTTCGTCAATCCACTTTTTCTGGAGTGTAGATAGACCAATTAATTCCTCATCCATCGCACGTGAACGAATCAAGCTATCCTCAACATTACAGACAGCAGGATCATAAAGCAAGACGTCGTTTTTAATTAAATCTTCTTCAGAGACAGCAATAATTGGACTCGTCACAAAGCTTGCTAATAGTAGAGACGCTGCACAGATTACTATCTTTTTCATTCTTCTTCCGCCTCAACTGTATCGATTCTTTCGTAGATTATTTCGTAATCGTCAGCGTTATATCCAAGGGATTTTATTTCTTCGCGCATTTGCTTTTGCATGTCCGTATTTTCATCCGTTTCTTTGAGACAGAAAGCCTTCGAACATTTCGTACCGAGGCTCAAAGTTGCAGTTTTCCTGCCAGAATCATAGCCAATCGTATAAGGAAGCAATTCTCTAATCGTAACAATATGACGAAGCTTGGAAACCGCCTCGGCAGTCTCGTCGCTATCCACGACTAGCGCCAAGTTTTCAATTTCATCTGGATAATATTTGTAATAATCAAAGCTATTGTTCTGACCTGTTAGATATAGGTTTAGAGATTTAGTTTCACCTTTAGAAATAGTAAAGCTCTGCTCTTTCGTCTCTAGACCGTCAGCGGATACGACAACTTTATGCTCGCCAGAGCGAATCGGAACGCGCCCATTTTTTACCTTGTGGCCATCAATCTTAATTGTAGCCGTGCTCGGAGCAACCAAGACATAAAGCTCAGCGTCTTTTTTGAAGATTGTTGTAAAAAGCACAACGATTAATACTAGAAGCATGGCAGAGCCAGAAAGAATCAGGATTAGGTTTTTCTTGCTGAGCTTCTTAAGCATAATCTCTATAATTATACCATTCTATAAGATACAAAAAAGAGTAGCTTTTGAGAGCTACTCTTTGTTTTGGGGCTAATTTGTCTTTTCGGTCACCGTTACATCAGTCATAACACCAGACGCGTCGAAGGTAGCGCGGTAGACATAGTTTTTGCCGACACCATCTATGTCGTCTACATATACGATCTGTTCATAAATACCATCAGATACCTTAGTAAATCTGGAAGCATCCGTTGCATAAAGTGGAGCTATGCCGCCTAGCCCACCATAATATCTAACACAAAGAGAGCCATCACAGTTCTCGAATGTGTATGAATCAGATTCTAGGGTAGGATTGCTATTAATAATATTATCTGCATAGGTTGCTTTTGCCTTAGCGACAAAATCATCATAGGAGACGCTACTATACTTATCGACTATAATAAGTGCGTTGTCGGTTTGTTCAGAAGAAACTTGCTCAGACTTAGCGCCAGGAAAGAGATATTCTGGATATAAAATTTTGCCGACAATATTATATTTATAATCAATATAATTATTTAGAGCTTCATAAGCATTGCGATCCTCTGCATATTTTTGGTCTTCTGCATTTGGGGCGCCATTTGGCTCTGCAGAATTATTATCACCAGACTTTGAGCTGTCACTACAGTTAGTCTTGCTTTCGCCGTTATCAATTAGCTTCATCGCGGCAAAAGTACCACCACAACCGACTAATAGTGCGAGGATTGCCGTAAGGGCGACCACTGCGCCTTTTGATGATTTTTGAGATGCGTTATTTACCGTAACGCTTTGGGTAGGCTGAGCCGCCTGACCTAAATTATTTTGATCTTGCATTTATACTCCTTATGCTTTTTATTTTAACATTTTTTTACAACAAAAAACTGGAGCTGTCTGTAGCTCCAGTTTCTGTTTACTATTCGTGAAGTTTTGCTTCTTCTGGAAGAGTTGCGCCTTTGAGCAATTTTACAACCTCGTCTTCTTCGAGCGTTTCTTTCTCTAGAAGAGCGTTCGCCAAGATATCTAGGCTCTTCATGTTTGCCTTTAGGACAACTTCTGCACGCTTGTCTGCTTCGGCGCCAAGATCAGCGATTTCCTGATCGATGACTTCTGCAGTTTTCTCAGAATAATTCCTTGCACGATCACCAAAGAAGTTTACTTCGTCAGAATTAAATACCTGATCACGTAGCTTGTTACCAAGGCCCTCAGTCGTTACCATCTCGCGAGATAGCTCTGCAACATGCTGAAGATCAGAGCTTGCGCCAGTCGTTACGCCGTCTTTGCCAAACATGATACGTTCTGCAACACGACCGCCCATTGCGCGAGCGAGAATATCTTTTAGTTCATAAACATTCTTGTAGCTGCGGTCTTCTGGAGGTAGGAACCAAGTAACACCGCCAGCATGACCACGCGGAATGATTGTAATCTTGTGAACTGGGTCGGAATCTGGAAGGACGTGACCAACGATTGCGTGACCAGCTTCATGATAAGCCGTTATCTTGCGCTCTTGGTCGTTCATGACCTTGGACTTGCGTTCTGGACCAATTGCGATACGTTCGAAGGCTTCCGTAATATCTGCATTTGTAATTTCTTCGCGACCTGCGCGCGCAGCGGCAATGGCAGCTTCGTTTGCAATGTTTGCAAGATCAGCACCACTCGAACCAGCAGTCTTCGCAGCAAGAGCATCAATCTTTACGTCCTTCGCCATTGGCTTGTTCTTGAAGTGAACCTTTAGAATCTCGACACGGTCTTTGCGCTCTGGAAGGGTTACATTGACGTGACGATCGAAGCGGCCTGGGCGTAGCAAAGCTTTATCAAGCATATCAATGCGGTTTGTTGCAGCGATAACAATAACACCTGTCTCATTTTCGAAACCATCCATCTCGACAAGAATCTGATTTAGAGTCTGCTCGTCTTCGCGACCAGCGCCACCTCTTGCATCACGCTTGTGCGCCACGGCATCAATCTCATCGATGAAGATAATACTTGGAGCATTCTTTTTAGCCTTATCAAAGAGGTCACGAACACGAGATGCACCAACACCGACGAACATTTCAGCAAATTCAGAACCAGAGATTGAGAAGAATGGAACGTTTGCCTCGCCAGCAACAGCACGAGCCATCAAAGTTTTACCAGTACCCGGATCACCAGCAAGAAGAACACCGCGCGGAATCTTTGCACCAAGCTTTTCGTATTTCTTTGGACTCTTTAGAAAATCTACAATTTCGGACAAATCCTGCTTTGCAGCTTCATTACCAGCAACATCATTGAAAGTAACACGCTTCTTTTCGTTGCCATAGAGGCGAGCCTTAGCCTTGCCGAAGCCCATAGACTGGTTGTTCATGCTCTGAGCCTGACGCATCATATAACTCAAGAACAGTAGTACAAAGACAACAGGAAGAACAATCATACCGATATCTAGGATGGTGCCCATAACATCGACATTTTCTTCAATCTTAATCTTAACCTTGCCAGAAGTGATTGCTTCTTCGAAGCCTTGCTCCTGAAGCGTACCAGAACCATCTTTTCTAGATACCATTCTTGGCAAATCTTGGCCATCACGAGGAATAACATGAAGTTCGTTACCACGGACAATAATCGTGTCGAGCTTCTCTTCATTAGCGTAGCCAAGGACAGTAGTAATATCTTTTTCGGTCTCTGCGCCGCCTTCACCGCCCGAAAGAGTCATGAATAGGCCGCCACCAATACAAAGGATTATTAGCCAAAAAACAACAAGACGGAAACCGTTTGCTACTTTGTTCGTTTTCTTTTTGTTTGGCTTTTTGTTAGCCGTTTTCTTGTATTCTGGCATTAAAACTCCTAAAAACTCATTAAATGGTCGGGGCGACCCGACTTGAACGGGCGACCTCGCAGTCCCGAACCGCGCGCGCTACCAACTGCGCCACGCCCCGATAAGGGTTATTATATCACGAAACTACTTAGCAGATAGCTTGCGCAAGGAATAACTAGGGGAATATTTATCTAGATTTAAGGTAGCCTCCTCGACCACTTCTAGATTATCATTCGGGAAAGCATCTTCATTCATTGAGACGAACCAGAAATCGTCCATATCTTTCGTATCGTCGATTCGGTTCACGATCTGATTGCCTCCTAGCAAGTAGACTGGATGCGCCGAAGTTTCGTAAGCACTGAGCTCAAAATACAATTCTTCAGAAGACGTAACAATGGCTTCCTTGCCGTAGCTTAATGCTTCAATGTTTTTGTAGAGCAAGCTGACAGCTGGACGGGAATTTGATTCAAAATCAAAACTGCCCTTTTCAAAAACGTTGTATATGCCGAGGGCAGAAATCGAAACGAAGATAACACCACAGATGATAATTCTTAGATTTTTTCGGCTTTGATAGTTTTTCTTGACGCGTTTATTCATTTGAGCAGCCAAAGAGATTGCGATCAGTAGACAGGTAGATACCGGAACGACCGCTAGGTTTTCCGACGAAAACGAGATAGCAGGGATAATAATAGACAAAACCGCGAGCAAAGATATCGACATAGCGATTAACAAGACTGGCGCAACTGCCTTTTTCTTTGTCTTTATAAATAGATAAGTAAGCGAAACGATGCCAGCTAACAAAAGAAGTAACGAGAGTGCCTTGGTTTCGTTCGTAGAAGAATAGAGCGTCATCTCAGTAAGAGTTTCCATTAGAGTATTTAAACTTGTTTCCGAGACAGAGCTAAAATTTAACATGAATAAGCAAGGCAAAAAAGTAAAAATCGGAACTACGAACAGGAGAAATAGCTTCCTATCAAAGAATTCTTTTTTATAGATCGAAGCGGCATAGATTAATTGAACAAGCCAGACCAAAACAAAAGATAGATGTGTCCAGAGCCCGAGCGAGAGAATAATTACATAGACTACCCACCATTTCTTCTCTTTTGTATCAATTGCAAGCTGCAAGAAATATAGCGAAGCGAAAGCCTCCAAAATAATTAGGATATTCGCCTGGATACTTTGACCAGAATGAATCATGAACGGACAGATACTCACAAAAAGTGCGCCAAGAATTGCGGCTTTTGCGCCATATTTGTATTTCGTCCACTTAAAAATAAAGAAGATTGCAGCCGCGCCGAGTACTGCAGATAGCAAGCGAAGCGAGTAAATATCTCGTCCAATAATCTTTAGGATAAGATAATAAAATGGCAAATTTGTGCTCTGCGGAGCGTTTTTTATGGCCTCAAAAGCACCAAAACGAGTCATGTAGACGTTTTGCGATTCGCTCAAATTAACAGATTGTTCCAGATGAGTTACACATAAAAATAGATAAACAAGACCAAACAGCGCTGGAGCCAAAAGACAGAAAAGTCGACGTCTCTCAAGAAAGAACTGTTTCATGCTTTATATTTTAACATAGTTGTGATATAATACCTCTATTGACGGGGTTTGGCGCAGTTGGTAGCGCGCGCGCTTTGGGAGCGCGAGGTCAGCAGTTCGAGCCTGCTAACCCCGACCATAATTTGAATTTTCACTAAAAATACCCTCGATTCGAGGATATTTTTTTATTTCTCTAGTAGTTTATCTATTAACTCTTCTGGACTATCTACGATATGGTCTTCCGTTACTTCTTGAAGTAATTTCGGATGAGAATCTCGCATTGCGTAGCCATTAAAACACTTGATCATGGCAATATCATTAAGGTCATCACCTAAGACAATCGTCTCACCCTGTAACTTTTCACTCTTAACTAGTCTAGAAATCGCCTCTTCTTTTCCAGATTCGAAAGGCATCACATTTATAAATGCGCTATATTCACTACCAACCCAAGAAAGACTAGATTTTACAGCATGGCGTTCGTGATGCATTTTTATCTTGTCACCACCAAGCTCAGAGCTAATCTTATCTATTAGTGGATCGATTAGGCTATCACTAAGTAGCCATAAACGGACTTTTCCTATTGGAGCGATCGGAAAGCGATACTCCTGCGTATAGCCGTGATAAGAAATCGCCATTCGATTATCTGGATAGAAACTCGTAGCAATATTTATAATCCTCTTGAGCTCGCTCGGTTCAAAAACAATCTCGCCAATTAGCTTGTCTTTTTTAATATCTACAGCAAAGCTTCCGTTATCTACTACCAGATAATCTGCGTTTTCTATATAGTCTGGAAAATTCCGGAGCATACTAGGCCTGCCGCGGCCAGTTGCAAAGCCAAAGATATTTCCAGCAGCACGAAAGCGCTTTACAGCTTCGATATTTCTTTTGTACTGTACAAAGTCCGTATCGCTGTGCTGCCAAAAAGTACCATCTACATCACAAAACAGATTCATATTCACCTACATTCCAGGAATATGGAAGGCGCCAGGATCATCCTGAATCGTGCTTGGCGTAGGTGCTGGAGCTGGGGATGGAGCCGGAGCGGCGCTAGCAGAATTGGCACCAGGAACCGAAGCGGCAGAAATGGTAGGCGGAGTGCTTGGGCGTGGAGCCAAAGATGCGCCAGCTGGAGCCGAAGGAGCCGGAGTAGCTACAGGAGCCTGAGCGGCAGGAGTTGCTGGAGCACTCGTTGGAGCTGGAGCGGTTGGTTGACTCGGAATCTGCAGCTTTACGGCAGGCATAACCGGAACCTCGGTCGCCTTTTTCTGTTGCTCGGCTTTTTCTTTCTGAAGTTTTGCAACAATTTCATTTGCGGTCGGAATATGACCAACTTCCTCTGCTGGAGCAGGAGTTGGTTCTGATGGAGTTGGAGCTTGAACTGGAGCCTCTTTAGTAGGAGCTTCCTTTGGAACAGACTTGCTCTCATCAAGAACAGATGGGGTTGGAATATAGCTTCCGGCTTCTTCAAATATATCCTTAGGTTCTTCTGGTTCAGGGTTTGATGGTGGCATCATTGCGGAGAGCGGAACTGGCGGAGGCGGCAAAATGCCAGACGGGCCAATTTCTGCAGCCGGAACTTCAACATTTCTTGGCGGAGCCATTGGAGCTGGAGCTGGATCCGTACTCCTGAGCGTTGGAGAATCATCGACAGATGACGGAACATACATTTTATCCGCACCAGAAGCCTTGAGCTCAGTATCGAGCATCTGAGCATAATCTTTTGGCGGTTCAGGTGGCAACATAGCTTGTTCGAGTGGAGCAATATTGCGCTTTGCGCCACCATCGTCATCATCAAGCTTGATATCATTATTTTCCTCGGCTTGTTTGGTCGCAGCTTCATCTTCGTTGACTTTGTTTTCTAGGCGCTCTTCTAGCTCGGTTTTATGCTCTGGTTTCGGAATCGCAATATCTTTGTTATCTTCCTCTGCTGGAGATTCTGGAGCCTCAACTGGCTTTTCTTCTACAGGCGTTTCTGGAGCTGGAGCTTCAACTTTTTCTTCCTTCTTTTCGGCCCGATGAGAAATTGCAAAATCGGTTGGGTCTACTGGTTTAGCAGGCTCTTCTTTCTTTTCTGACTCTGGTTCGGATTTCTCTTCTGTTTTTTCTTCCGATTCAGTTTTTTCTTCTTTTGATTCTTCTTTCTTTTCTTCTGGTTCTTCCTCTTTTGGCTCTGGCTTTTGAGTCAAAATATCTACTGGAACATTCTTGGAGATAAGCTGCTGATCAGCGCCCTCTGCCATAAGAGCAGAAGCCGTAGCCAAAGTATCTGCAGTCGTGCGTTCGTTCGAGAAGCGATTTGTAGCAGAGATAATACCTGTAAGAAGAGTCGTCGCAATATTGTTATCCATTAGAGGATTATCTGGCTCGCGTAGCTCGTTCGAGAGGATGGAAATCATTTCAGAGATAGAGGAAGCCTCCGGACTACCCCATTCAAGATCGGCAAACTTGCCAGGAGCGGCGGCAGAAATATTAATCGAGCTAGCATCGTGCATAATTCTGCCATACTCAGTTAGAGCACCATCAAGATCCTTGGCGCTTGCAACATTCAAAGAGATAACTAGGTCAACATTAAAGTCACCATGGCTAAATTCCATATCCTTTTCAGAGATGGTGGTTTTGTATGGAGTGATATAGACCTTAACATAGTCGCCATCAATCTTGTAGCGAATATGGTCAGCCTTTTCCTTGTCTAGGGCAATAATGAAATCCTGAAGACTATTCGTGTTCTGCTCGAAGGTTTTTTCTGGTTGCAAAAACTCGATGATATTTGGGATATCTCCAGAGAAGATAGCAGTTGCACGCTTACCCATTTTATCTAGTACAAAAGTTAGACCAAGTGCGGCCGTTAATTCATCGATGCTTGGATTCTTTGAAAGGGCGACCAAGACATTGCTGCATTCGCGGATACGATTCGCGACTTGCGTCAAGATATCAGGGGCGCCCTTACCCTTATTATTATCGTTTGCCATGTTTTCTCTTTTTATTTTTGACCTTTTATAAGCCTAGATTAGCATAAGCACAAGAGCTTTGCAAGGGGTACAACTAAGGTTTTAAGATAACAACAGAGTATAACAGGGGTTACCCTTTACTTTTAGAGAATTTTAGCTTATAATATGTAATTAATTGTATAAATAATATTTAAAGGAATAGAATTTAATGCCGATTATTAAATCTGCGAAGAAAGCTGCGCGCCAAGCTATCAAGCGCAAAGCTAAGAACGAAGCGATTAAGAAAGAGATCACAAGCACCCGCAAGGCTGTCGCAAAAGACCCAAGCGCAAAGAATCTTTCCGCCGCTCAGTCCGCTATCGACAAGGCTTACAAGAAGGGCCTTATCAAGAAAAATACCGCTAGCCGCCGCAAAGCTAAGCTTGCAAAACTAGCAAAGGCTCTATCTGGTGCAAAGCCAGCAAAGAAAGCAGCTGCTGAGAAAACTGCAACCAAGGCTACAACTGCAAAGAAAACTACCGCAGCAAAGAAGCCAGCAGCAAAGAAAACTACAACCAAAAAAGCTACAACAAAAGAAGCTAAATAGTTTATAAAAATCCCCAGTTCGTCTGGGGATTTTTGTTGCTTTTGGATTATCTAATAGATAGGTGGCCTTCGCCCATCTGCGAGTTTGTGTCACTGAGGCTATTGTGGCCAGTTTCTGGAATGTCCTCGATATCGTGAGCAGCAGATTCTACTAGCTCACCATAAGTCTTGTTAATCGGCACAACATCTTCCACACCAAGAACATGGAAGCTCTGGATCAAATCTTCGCGGGCCTCGTCTGGGGTTTCGTTTTTGTCTAGGATAGTCTCAATCTTCGCATAATAGCCATCAAGGCCGTCGATTTTATCTACATAAATACGAACCGTTTCGCCCATAGCAAGCTCGCTACGGCGACGGCTAACCTCGGCCTTGAATTCGTAGCCAAGGCTATAGAGAATATGCGCAGCCTCGGTATAATCCCCAACAAGCGTGCGATTAATAATATCTAGGTTATTCTGAGTAAAATGCTGGCGCATGACGAGCGCATAGAGCGTTTCGCCGTCTTTTCGTACGACGGTACGAAGCGAGAGGCGCGGATAGGCGCGATTGCGATCGTAATTCTTTGGCACAAAAATACGATCATGCTGCCAATAATCTGGTTCAAAATTAAAACCAATACTATCTAGAGTTTCGAAAAAGCCCACACGGCTATGAATTTTCGTTTTAATTATTGCCTTTTTCATAAACTCTTTCTTTATTAACCCTCGATTACTTCCCCATTTACAATAGTTGCACCCGCACGAGCTTTGTTTGCCCACTCGTCAGCAAGTTCGTTACCATCAGTACCAACATGGCCGCGCGTCCACTGAAGCTTTACGCCTGGGTTGGCCTTATATACGGCAAATAGCTCTTGGACAAGATCTAGATTCTTAATCTCGCCACCTTTTTTCTTCCAGCCATTGCGCTCCCAAGTTGGAGCCCATTTTGTCACGACATTAATCCAGAATTCGCTGTCCGTGATAATCTCATCGCCAGCCTCAGCTAGACCAAATGCAGCAATTAGAGCTTTAGCCTCCATACGGATATTCGTAGAATTTTTCTCACTGCCAAGTGCAACTGGAGAACCATCAAGAATTACAGCAAAACCACCGTCGCCAGGGTTAGGAATTGCAGAACCATCCGTATAAAAGCGTTTCATAGTTCAATTATACCATCTGGGACCATACTATGCATTCTCTATCCCCTTTAAGGGGTGATATAATTATCTTATCCCCGAGTGGCGGAATTGGCAGACGCGCTAGCTTCAGGTGCTAGTGTTAGCAATAACGTACAGGTTCAAGTCCTGCCTCGGGGACCATATTAGTTACAAAACAAATCCCCAATGATTATTGGGGATTTTTGATAGTTATCCTAATGGTTAGTTCGTACCAGAGTCATCACACTTCGCTACGCCTTGAATACAGTTCTTTGTGACGTAGAAATTCTTCTTAATGCCGTCACTACCGCCAACGATAAGTTCTGCCGCAGGAAGTAGGTCAGCACCATTCTTCGTACCTAGGCGTGCCTCAACACGACGCATAAGGTCTCCAGCGCGGCCAGTAGCATCGACAATAGGCTGAATATTCCAGAATTTAATCTCTCCGTCATCACCGCGCATCTCTACGGTAACGTCAAGGTCTGGATCAGAATAGATCTTGCTTAAGACCAAGAAGAAGTTCTGTGAATCACGCGGAAAACCGCCAGTAGGGGCCGGCATCTTAATCTCTACTTCACAGTGAGAATCTTGACCCGTATAACAGTGAACTGGTATCGGTTGATTCATAGTTTTATCGGCAGATGCAACAACATCGGACGCAGCAATTGTATTATCGTAATTCGTCGTGCCATCTTCGTATGGAACCAATGTCAGATAACCCCTATCCGTATTCGTACCGTCAGAGGCATAATAATATGCATCGGAATACTTTGATTTTTGAACCAACATTACGTTTAGAGCATTAAGATTAACCGCTGAATCATCATCTTTCATACCCTTTTTACCAAAGATACCTTCTGCTTTCTCAGTCAAGTTGTCTCCAGTAGCGTATCCATAACTATTAGGAATTTCGTTAGTGCTCGCACTACCAAAATTGCGCCAGACGATTCTAACGGCCTTAATATCGTCAGCATCGCCATCAGCCTTCATGCTTTCTTTGCTTCTTAATGGCACAACAAGCGTAGGATCATCTTTTGTAATATAACCTTTAAAGTTGCCCTCAAGCGACATCGATACGCAAGTATAGGCCTGGTCAGTAATGTCTTTATCGATCGTATATTCGGAGGAGCCAGTACCACCTAACGCTTTACGAACTAAGTCACAGTCGTTTTCGGGTTGATAGCCGTCAGGTTGACCTTTCGCTTCAAGAACGTCCTTAGCCTGTTTCGTCGCAGCACTATTATCTCCAGCCAAAGCTTTCTGATATAAGGAATATGCCGTTTTTGCATCCTCGATGCCAGCAAGAGCGGAGTTGTAGGCAGAATCAGAAAGAGTGTCTCTGGAAGTACGGCCAGATTCGGAAAGCATAATGCGCAAAAAGCTAAGCGTAATAATGCTAATTAACAAAGTCGTAAATACGACAATGTATATAGACGCCATACCTTGCTTAGTTTTGCTATTTTTCGACATTTTTACCTCCAGTTGTTCCTATTATATACCAGCATTACCAGTTTGACGAACCGTTACTTCGAAGCGGTTTACCGCACAGTAACTCATGCCAACATTAGCCATTTTTTCTTTAGCTTCTTTCGTAGCAACTTCGTCATCTGCATTTTCTTGAGCTTTCTGGCTGCAGTAGTTACTCGAACTCATGACGTTAATACCACCGCGCATCGTACCAATCACGAAGCTAACATTGAACAAGGCTTGCCCCGTTAGACTATTTTTCGTTGCATGCATAACCGAAAAATCATAAAGTTCTAGATCAGAACCGTCATTACTATCATTACCATCAAGCAAGATCGTCAAATCCTTAGAATCAACTTGAATAATATGAGCATCTTTTACGTTTTTATACTTCTCATCATCTTTCCAGAAGAAGTCGGTCGTACTAGTACCATCCTTGTCGGCAGCTTTCGCAGAATTACATAAGGTTGCCGAAGGGTCTTTTACGCGAACTAACCCATAAGGTTGCTGGATACTAGTATCGGTTTGAAGTATCGAAATGTAATCTTCAGTATCCGTGGTAACGGGCTGCTCACGGAATTTTAGCATTGCAGGCTGATAATTAAAGATATAGGTATAGCTGTTCGTACAGAATATGCCATAGCCTTTGTCGTTATAGGCATAATATTCTTTTTTTGCATCTTCAACTATATCCTTTGTGTAATACGTACCGCCATATTCTGGGTCGATAGAGTTACTCCACTTCGTAGAGGAAGTAATTGTTTGTTTTAGGTCGTCAGCAATATCTCCGCCAATCGCATTTATGGAGCGCATAGCAACGCCCTTTGTATACATATTCACAAGTTGCATCGCTAGCATTGCGACAGAGAGAAGTAAGGTACCAATGAAGGCAACCGCAAGCATTAATTCGATAAGAGTAAAAGCTTTCTTTTTGTTATTCTTCATATCAATTATTCTCCATACTCATAAAGACGGACTACTGTTGAAGTTGTCGACGGAGCTTTAGCACCAACCGCATTCCAGCAAGTGCGAATATAAAAATCATAGCTAGTCTGATCAATATCAGAAGCAATATTGCGCTTCAAACCAAAAACCCAAACGCCTTCGGAGCGTTGCAAAATATTAGACTGCAAATAAACAGTCGATTCTTCGGTGCCATCAGCATTCACAACACCGCTCTTGCCGCCATTGCCGGCTAGAATATCCATACCATAATCCGAGGCGACCATAGAACCATCTTCGGCCAACATAGTCTTGTAACTTAGTCTTGGGTATAGCGGTGTTGTAGTAATATTCGAAGAAGGCGCACCTTCATAGCCTCCATTATCGAACACAACTACGTTATTGATCAAAGTACTTCTTAAAGCATCGGAGCCAAAACCATAGTAACCTTTAGTATGCCATTCGCTATTAGTCACAACAGAAGCAAGAGCGCGCGGATTCAAAACAAAAACTGGATACTTTTCGCGATCATTCTTAAGCGCTTCATCACAAGTAGCAGCTTCGTTAACATTACTTACTGAATCGCTCGCAACGGTATACATTGCTGGCAGAGCGCCCGCAGCGCCACTTCTTTTCGTATTCCAAACATCCCTAAAGAAATCACCTTCAGAAGAACGATCCCTCTTTAGGCCAGTAATATAAGCCTCGTATATATACCTTAAAGTGTCAGATTGTGAATCGATTGCAAGACGAGACATCGTGCTTTCAAGGTTTTTCTGAGCACGAGAAAGCCCACTGTTCATCATGCTAAGAGCAAGGACCGCGACAATAGAATAAATCGAAATAGCAATAACAGCCTCAACAATAGTATCTCCATAGCGAGTCTTTTTGCTCGAGATATTACTATTATTTGCCTTTCGCTTTTTTAGTTGTTGCATCTATTCTCCTCCGAATCAGCCTCAATCAGGCGGACTGCGTTTTCGCCAGAAGCGTCACCATCAATTGTTACCATGCGCATACCACCAGAGCTACTCATACCATCACCCGGCTCGATACAGAAAGAGACATCGCGATGTTTTAGTTTTGTCGCTTCTCCCGCTATGCCATCATCAAATTCGACAAGACTATCATTTGCATTAGTAGTAGAGGACTTACCAGCAATAGGATTAATAATACCATTCCCCGCATAACGAGCAAAACTTTCAATCGAACCGGTATTTGGAGAACGATAAACAATCATTTCTACGCCGATATTATCAGCAATATCATCCGTGCTCTTGCAAGAATCATATTTTCCCGAATCTACCATATCTTGGCTGCATAGCACATGAACCTTGGCACCCCAAAGAAGTTTTGATTTTACTTCGCCTTTTCTTTCCCATCTATAAGAAGGGCCAGCATCATAGGTAAAGAATTCGCTTACGCCAGCATGCTTTAAATAGAGCAAATCATCATACGGACTACTATCAGTGCTTTTGAGATTTTCCTTCGTTTGAGCCTCATCAAAACCGCCCAGAAGAGACGACATGACATAGGATTCATTATTATTCGTATAAATAGCTACGGCTAGACCATAAACAACACATCTACTTCTTCCGCGGGCACCGTTAACGTCGCTTATGTCAGAAGTCTTATTATTCCACCAACCACATCTCGCCTGTTTGTTGCCATAGTCAGCAATCTCTATGTTTTCAGCACGAGAATACACATCACGCAAGCTATTCACAAAACTCTGGACCGTATCGCGATAACGCTGGCTACGAAGACTGCCATTTGTACCAATAACTACGCCAGCAAAAACCAAGCCAGTGATTGCCAAAAATAGCATCGTCTCAATAATGGTAAAGCCAGATTTTTGCTTAGACATAAAAGATTAGCCTTGCACCCTTTTATTCATAGTTATTATTATACATTAACTTAAGCATTTTAGTAACGTACGGCACGCTCTTTAACGTACTGAATTTCGGTTTTAGATTCCTTCAAAGATTCTTTGTATGCCCATTGAACGCTTGAAGGATCGTAATTAAAGACTTCGCCACGGCGAATATTGCCATTCGGATTACCGCCTTCCGACTCTGAACCATAAGTCCTATCCAGCTCAAGACTATCCGAGACAACAGCACCATTGATGATTAATTCATTATTGCAATCATCTATAGTCAGGTCGCCAACGTCTTTTTCTGAGCAGGTATCAATATTGCCGTCAACCACTAACCATGCATCTATCTGCTTAACATTATTAGATATTTCGATATCATCTGCAAAGATGATAATCTGGCGAGTCTTTGCGACGCCACTCTCTTTCTTAATGTCTTTGGTTAGCTTTAATGTTCCCTTATACGTAACCGCAAGAACATCGAAGCCGCCAGCGTTGTTCGTATATCCATTTATATAAGTCTCGAGATCTACCGCACTTGCGTTATCCCAAACCCTAAAGACACCGTTTTCGGTCCTGGAGCAGATCTTGCCATCCGCATCAGAAAGCATTCCTTCGCAGCTGTCTGATCTATACTTAGATAGATTATTTTTGAACTTAGCGATTTCATCAGAAACCATAACGGATTCTGGCGTACCAGCCTTAGCGTTAGGATCTATATTACCAACACTTTCAATATCGTGACGTTTTACATTTGTAGTTTCGGATATCGGCACGCCACCAGCACTATCTGTGCGGTTCGGCTCAAACTGTGGGCCAGCATAAGCCAAGGTTGCACCTGAAGCCATAGAAGAAGAACCCGCAATAATGCCATATTCCGCCCAGCTACCAAATACATTACCATTTACAGGTGTTTTGGTTGTCTCGATATCACCCCTAACATGCAAGGCATTACCCTCCACGCTCATCGAAGGATATTTCGCAACCGTACGACAGCTTATAGAAACGCGCCAATAAGCACCGTCCCCAGCAGTGTCACCGCTTAGCGCGACACTCTGATTGGCATTCTTTTCAATATCGGTCGTTTCTGTATTGTGGCTATCGGCCGGATAGACAGCAACAGCCATGCAGTACTTTTGACCAATAGTATCTGCAAAGACCTTGTCTTTTGGCGTATCTATAGTAGTACCAGAAGTGCCTATCGACTCATTCTTAACTTCATCATCAACATTCGGCACAGTGCTATGGTCAACTAGATCAGCAATTGTGGCATCCTGTCCTTTACCATGGACGTTAAACACTTTATATGTAGCCCCTGGTTCTCCCATAATATCTGCGATAGATTCATCAGGACCTACAGTAAAGACGTTAGCCTTAATAGTAGTAGTTTTTGTAGCCGTTTTATACTTGTCTTCCTGAACGTCTTTATTCTTTCTTCCCGACACCGCAATTTTTGCCTTGAAATTAATCGGCGTGCCTACAGTGACCGTAGTGAGATCCTGTCCCATACTACCCGTTGCCGGTTGCGGGTCAAGAATATAGTTATATGGCACATTTGTAGTTATTGAGTACACGTTACTAGAAACAGAACTTACGCCGTTTGTTTTAGCAATATAGCTCAAGTTACTCTTGCCTAGCAAAATATTAGATTTAAATGATTCAGTACTTTGCTTTATAACGTAGCCATTATCAAGCCTACTTTTTATGCTGCCATCTTCAATTTCGTTTGCAAAGATATTTTTGTTTCCATCATCTTTTCTGCGGCCACTTGTTGGCTTACTACTAATCGCCGAGTCGCCATTATAGTAAGGGTCCTTACTAATCGACAATTTAGAAAGTTCCTCACTGTCAGTATTTAGCAAGAAGACATCATTTCCACTTCCACCATTAGCATCCTCGGCAATCTGAGCACCGAAGCAGGCTTCATAGTTCAGTGTCGCGTTATTATTATCACCCTTCAACCAAACAACATCGGTAGTTTTGTCGGAGCCATCGCCAACAATAGTACGACCTTTTGAAGAGTCAAGATAGAGACCCGCATAGTCATTTGCTGCACCCTCTACGCCTATGTAATAAGTAACGTCTTTGCCTTCTGGGCCAGTTAGCTTACACTCTGCATAATTAGCAACACCAGTTAGAGCTGCATGAGATTCCTTGTCGTTAAAGTTGCCATTGTATGATTTACCGTCGCCATAAACCTCACTATCATGAAAAACATACTCTGAAACACTGTCGAGTTTTTGGCCTGGGAAGATGTTTCCGGTTTCAGAAATCTTGCCGTCTTTATACCTCGGTGGCAATGATGAATCCTTAAAGATACTCGAATCCCAGCTATTAATCGTACGCATAGAGTTTGGCGTAACGCTCTGGATTTGCTTATCTAGACCAGCAAGCGAACCGGTATCGGCAGGTCTGGCATGGAATTTTACTGGCGAATTATTGATGATGCTACCATAACCCGACCCAGATTCGAGTTTCGTATAGTATTGCTGTCCAGTAACTTTAAGAGTATGAGTCCAAGTAACGTTGAACTTATTAGAACCATACGCGATGCTTTTATTATATTCATCCGCATTTGGCTTCGCAGTCCCGAGATCCAAAACAGCATAAGAATCCCAGTCGGATTCAGCGCTTTTACCGGCGGCACTAATCTTAGTCTTGGACTGGATCTTTGATACGACTGGATCCCATTTAACTTTTATACAAGCTTTAGCTTCCGGATCAGAATCAGATACTTTTTTATTCTCCGTATCCGTAATTTTTACCGGATACTTAGTCGACGAACAGTAAGTGTACTCTTTATTTGGCTCCGAAAGAGTAATTTTCGTAGGCGAAGAAGCCGTGCCGCTAGTCGCAGATGCCGTAGCGGATTCAGCAGAATACGAAATTAGTGTACCGTCCCCACTCGGATAAGAACTATTCAAAGCACTTATTTTCGCATAGAAACTCATTGCATTGCTGCTGTCTTCCCTGGTATATACATAAGACGACCAAAAATCTACTTTTGGCGAATTAACGATAATAAGTGGCGTCGAGCCAGAGCCGCTAGTATTAGAGCCCTCTCCGCCAGTGCCTTTTACATTGATTGTTACGGCAGCACTTTGCTCCGTACCTGGAGGCGGAAGCTGATCATAGGCACAGAAGGTCGTAACGCCCTTATCGCCATTCTTGGCGGCGCTGAGTTCATATTCCGATTCTCCCTGCCTTACTAGCGCTGCTTTCCAAGCAGCATTTGCTTCCGCATAAGTTACAATTCTACCAGTAGCAACACGATTGCTAACATAGTTATTATTAACATATGTCGGCCAAGTACCCCCTGTTATCGTAAATGCCGTATCATATGCATAGCTTAAAGACTTGCTCGTCGCGCCGACATAATCGCTCGTACTTCCTCTGTGATACACGCCAAGCTGCTGCGTATTTCCATTGGCGCTATAAAAATCAGCGACAGCAGCATTCTTGCCCGTATCCCACGAAGGCCTTTTATATCCAACCGCGCCAGCACTATAGAACTTAGTTGAACCTTTAGCACAATCCGCCGGCACTGTAACACCCGGGGCCTTCAAACCGCTTCGGTTAAAGCCAGGCACACTAGCCTCTCCTTCGTAATTTGGATCATCGTATGTATACTCAAACCACGCGACTACCGTCGTCCAAAAATACGATACACCAACATCTGTTGAGCCGTACCAGTTGCCACTATCGCCGCTACCAGAACCAGAGCCACTATCCGTCCAAATACCTCCAGCAAAAGCTTTTTCGCTAGACAAAACCGACACAACAAGCAATAGCAAGACTGCTACTATTTTCGTAATATTACCTCGCCTCATCTGTCGTACACTCCGTTACGATATCTGGATTTTTACTAACCCATTCCTCGTCATTATTTCGATACATTAATTCGCTACACTTATACTCAATATCATTATCTTTGTACGTTAAACTATCTATTTGCTCCATAATACTCGCTATAGATTCTTCATCATTCGTACATGTATATTTGAATGAGGCGTATTTCATCAAGATATAGTATTTCTCATAGTCATTCTTAGCATCGCTTAAGGACTGCTGAAACTTTTCTTCTATTTGATCGTATGCCTCATTTAGATTCTCTGCCCTAGTCTTTTCATCTACAAAAGAGCCAATCTCGCTAGCTTTATTCTTGGCTGCCGCGATTTTTTCCTCGGTTGTTTGTTCTCGCGTGTTATTAAAGAAGATAAAAGCGCCAACGCCTAAGGCTATCAAAACTACAGCAGCACCAATGATAATTAGAGGCTTTTTGCTTCTTTTTTCGGCTTTTCTAAGCTCAATTACCTGCTCGATTTTTGCATCACGTGCGGCTTGTTGCTTTTTCTCGGCCTCTTTTTTCGCTCGCTCGGCGGCCGCTTTGCGTTCTTTTTCGCCAGCTATATTGGTAAATTGCTCAACTCTCTCTTTGTCGGCAATTTTCGCAGAATCAAAAGAGACGCGAGGCTCTCCTGATTGACCATTAACCTGATTATTTTCAGCCATACTAATACTATTTTAGCATAAGCAAAATGAGCCAACGCATGATTGGCTCACTTTATTCGAGGCTAGACTAGTAGCGAGATGGAAGTTCTTTAATATAAGTAGTCGTAATTGGGTCTTCCTCCATGGACTGCTTATAAACTTCCGAAACGTATGCTGGATCAAAGTTAAAGATTTCAGCGCGCTGAATTAAGCTTCGAGGCATTACACTATCCCCATAGCTACCCCCACCAAAGGTGCGATCAAGTGTAATGGTTTCTGCAAATACTGCGCCATTTACAACAAGCTGCTTGTCACATAGATCTTTAAGACCAGAGTTGCCCTCGGTTCCACCTTGCGTAGTCTCGTTTTGCTTGTCTTCTAAGTAACAGGTATCTAGATTGCCATCAGCAATAAGAATTGCATTTATCTCCGTAACATCTGGATGAATTTTGATATTATCCGCATAGATTATCGGGGTTGAGCCGTCAGCGTTTTTGTTAACATTACTATTAATAATCAGGGTTCCATTATGTTTAGTAGTGCCACTTTTACCAACAATTTGGTTTTTGACGCTATAAGCCCTGGAAGCATAGGAGTACGCTTCGCCCGAATCTAGGCCTACTTGGTTTCTACAGTTTATATTTCCAACCGTTTCAATGCCTATACATTTAGCATCCTTTTTTAGACCAGCTTCAGATGAATCAGCCTGCTCATTAACGAAAAACTGTGGACCATGGTACGCAAGGCTCGCGCCAGTACCAAAGTTAACCGAAGTACTATTATCCGCAATTAGGCCATATTCAGACCAAGAACCAAAGATATTCCCGCCATAATTTGTGGTCGAAGTAATTACGCCACCACCAGATACAATACCAGAGCCTTCTACACTTACAGTTGGCTTCTTGCCTAGCGTTCTACAGCTAATCTCGAAGCGCCAATATGCTCCAGAACCTGGGTTATCCCCCATCAAAGCGTTCGTCTGCGGATCGCCAGATACGATTACGGAATCACCTGTATTATTCATATTGTTATGGCTATCTGCAGGCCAGACAGCAGCAACGGCACAGTATTTTGTACCTACACTAACCGTAACGCCTTCACCGACCTTCGTAGTGGCAGTACCGTCCTTCTCTGTTGTTGACGAAACTACTGTACCATCAATCCTGTCGTTTAGAATACTTTCAAATTCTTCATCGGATTGAATATAGAAATCTCTTGTTTCATTTCCAAAACTATCCTTCATACGAGTTGCACCGCTGGCAGATATATTATCCAGAAGATCTTTGAGGTTTTTACCCGCATCAAGAGTAAAGATAGCGGTATAATACTTGCTTGTTTTTGTAAGCGTAGGAACATCCGTAGCCGTAGCGCCCGTATCTTCGTTTACTCGTCCGTTCACTTTTACGTTAGAGACTGCACTAATATCTTCGCCATAATAGATTGAGCTGCCATCAAACTGATCGAAACCCGGATCTATAATGTAGTTGTACGGAACCTTTGTCGTGATTGAGTACTTTTTTACGGTAGTATCATTATTGCTTGTCTGAAAGCTAATGCTATGCTCGATAGTTTGACCTAGCTGATAACTTGCTTCCGTAGCAGCAACCGTATCCTGATCTTCAAGTTGATAACCAGCATCAACGCGAGCCTGAAGATATTTATTGTCTCCGATTTCATCAGCTCGAATGTTTTTACCATCTGGACCAGATAGTTTGATACTAGATGCCGGAGTTCGTCCGTTAGAGTTCGTATTGTATAACCTTCCGTTAAGGCTATTGTTCAGAGGGTTCATCGAAATCTCGAATTTATCAAGATTAGTAACGCTTGCGCTCGTCCAATCCGTGACCGAAGAATTGCTATCTAACCAAGCTCTATCCTTCGCAATCTGAGCACCGTCACAGATACTATAGCTAAACTTTTTAATCTTATCATTACCCTTCAACCAAACAGTTGAACTGCTAGGGTATGGATTGCCGCTATCATCGACACCGTCACCTACAGTACGAGACTTATAAGATTCACTGATAGACATAGACATTTTGGCATAGTTGTCTGGATTGTTTACGCCAATATCTTTGCCGTTAATAGCGCACTTTACAGTATCGGCAGTTAAGGTTACCTTTAGCGAGGACGATTCATTGCCCTCAGATGTTGCAGCCGAGTCGTTTTTGACCGTTTTAGGATGAGTAATACCTTTTAGCAGCTCTTTTCTATCCCCTGGAAGGAGCTTTACATTGTCCGTTTCGTAGAGGTTATCTACGTTAAAGTTATCTAGACCGCTGTTATACGTGCCACTACTAAGCTCTTTCGACAAACCACTCGTCGCCCATGATTCGCCAAGTTTTGCGTACTTTACTCTAAATTTACCCATTAGAGGATTGAGAGCAACATGTTTACCGTCATCTTTTTCGACCCTCTTGATACCCAAAGAGTGTTTCCAGTTTACAGTAACATTCTTGCCATACGGAACATTCGCATCGATACCAGGATTGCCGGCATCGCCATTGTCTATGTCACTTACTCCAGATTTTGATCCTTCACTGACTACAGCACTAGTCTTAGAATTGATTTCGTTAGCGATTAGGGGGACATATTTTACCTTAGCACATGCTTTCAATTCTTGAGCACTACTATCGTTCTGTTTTTCTTTATAATCAAGCGCTATACAGATTGTATTATCTCCACTTTCCAGCACAAAGCTAGGGCTCGTAGACGACGTAACGGTCGAACTAGTCGTTTTATCGATTGCCTGATCCTTGCTAGTCCAATTCGAGCCATCAAAGGCATATTTAGTTGCACCGTTTAAGGTCATAATTGCAGAATAGTTGGTTTTTCCAGTCTTATCGTTAGCCTTACTAACCTGCATCAATAGATAGCCTGGCGTGTAGTTATAATCGTTAACTACGCCTAAATCTATAGTATTATCATTGTTGACTTTAGAGCCGTTTTTATATGTGCCTTGCTCTTTGCTTTCGCCATGTTTTTTGCTATTGAACGCATAATTTGATCCGTCACTGCCAATCTTAACCACGCCATCAAATGGAGATATGTCGGAGTAACAGAAAAGAACCGTAGCGTTACTCGAATCATCATCACCATATTTTTTCTTATCATAGTCGCTTAAGAAATAGTCGCCGTAGTCTAATGTCTCAGGATTACTAGAATCAGCAAATTCATTAAGTTTGCTCTGAGCCTGAGCATCATCTATCATCCCAGCGCTTGTGTCCATTTTGGCCCAAACCTGTTTACTATCGCTCTTATACAATGTCTGTTCACCAAGTTTAAACTCCTCATACCATTCCCCTACACTGTGGTCGGAATCATTATGGCCGACTTCATTAGCACTACTAATGTTATTGCTAGATCTACCTGTAAAGCCTACTGGCGCAACACCGTTCTGCGTTGCACCAAAAGTCAAGCCTTTATACTGCCTTTCCTGATAGATATTATCTTTCTTCTGAAAGTATCCTCTCCTCCAAAAACCACCGTTCTCAACAATACAATCTGACATAGCCGGCTCTACCACAAGCCATCCATCCACACCACTATCAGCAATACCGTTACCACTGTTAGCTATACCAATCGGAGGTATATATTTTTTGCCATTTTCAGTAGGAAGATTGTCTGTATTTACCGTATAGTAAACCCACCTAGAAAACCTATAATCCGTTCCCGTGTCCGATTGACATACATTGGACGAATTCGGAGCATAATCAATACTAGAACCATTACAGTTCTCTGAATTACCATCAGCATTCTGAGTTTCACCAAAAACTAACGACGAACAGACAAGCACCCCAGCAAAAGATAACGCAAGGGCAACCGTCATCCTTATATTAGTTCTAGAGTTCACAATCTTTTGCATATTCCTCCCAGTTGTCCGATTCATAATATAGATTACTATATACATCACAAAGCGTTTGTCTGTTCTGGTCGCTTAATTTTTCTGGAATATTTCTATCCAAAAACGCTTTTACTCTTCCAGCATCGCCGAACTCTGACATAACATATTCTTCATAGTTTTTTAGTAATTCGGTTTTTGCATCTTGATCGTTTTCATTTTCTATGTAATTTTCAATGTCATCAATAGAGCTGAAGCAAAAACCGTTTTCCTGTTTTTCGCTTTCGCAAGAGCTTTTAAATGCTTCCACTTTTTCGCTCGCTCGCTCTACGGCAGTTCTCCTGTCTTTCAAGAAATAGAATGCGACGATAACCAATAAGAGAGCAATAAGAATCACAGCGACAAACACCCACTTACGCCATCCGCCAAAGAAAAATTCTAGAAACTTATTCTTTTTCTTGCCATCGTAATTCTTAGACTCTTTCTCTGCTTTCTTGAGTTTTTCGTCGAGCTTCTTTGAGTCTTCTACTTCTTTGGCTTTTTCTTTAATATCTTTTTCGTGCTTGGATTTTGCCGCTCTCTCTGCGGCTGCTTTCCTAGCTTCTTCGCCCTCGATTTTTGTGAAGAGTTCGCTTTTATCTTTATCTTCAATCTCCGAGGAATCAAAAGAAATGTTTGTGTCTTTGACCTTATTCTCACCCTCTAATTCTGACATCTTATATCAATTTTAGCATAAGCGCTACCATTTATAAAGCCGAGAGCCGGCCTGACGGAACAACAAAAAATCCCACATTTCTGCAGGATTTTCTGATTCGTAGTGCTACTTTGCGTATTCGATTGCTCTGGTTTCGCGAATAACGTTAACCTTAACAACGCCTGGATATTGCATCGTTGCTTCGATCTTGTTTGCAATATCTCTTGCAAGCTTCAAAGCGGTTAGATCATCAACCGTCTTTGGCTCGACAATAACACGGATTTCGCGACCAGCAGAGATAGCATAGGCCTTCTCGATACCTGGGAAGCTCGTAGCAACGTTTTCTAGACCACGCATACGTTCTGCGAAGTTCTCCGCGGAAACGTTACGGGCGCCTGGACGAGCAGCGGAAACGGCATCACAAATCTTAACAATGACAGCTTCCGGAGTAGTTGGCTCGATATCGTCATGGTGGGCAGCAATCGCATGGACAACTTTCTCGTTCATGCCATATTTTCTTGCTAGCTCGGCACCGATATCTGCGTGTTTGCCTTCAATCTTGTGCGTAACAGATTTACCCATATCGTGAAGAAGAGTTGCAGTCTTTGCGATGTTAACATCTGCGCCGATTTCTTCTGCAATCATACCGGCCATATGCGCCATCTCGACAGAGTGAAGCAAAACGTTCTGACCATAGCTTGTACGGAACTTCAGTTCACCAAGTAGGTGCAAGATTTCACTCGGAATACCAACAACGCCAACTTCACGAGCAGCGTCTTCGCCAGCGCGAACGACTTCTTTTTCGATTTCGCGTTCTGCTTTTGCAACTGCCTCTTCGATGCTTGCTGGATTGATACGACCATCCTTCATCAAACGCTCAAGCGCATAGCGAGCAACCTGACGACGGATTGGATCGAAGGAGCTAAGCACGACCATGCCTGGAGTATCGTCGACGAGGACGTCGACACCAGTAGCATGCTGGAGAGCCTGAATATTGCGGCCTTCCTTACCAATGATACGACCCTTCATGTCGTCATCTGGAAGCTTGAGGCTAGTAACCGTACGGTCAGCCGTAACTTCGCTACTCATACGCTCCATGGCGGTTAGAAGAATAGCTTCGGCGGTCTCGTCAGCATGGTCACTGATAGCTTTTTGTTCTTTTACAACAAGATCAACAAGGTCTTTCTTTGTATCGCGCTCAACCATCTGCATGAGCTTGTCGTGAGCTTCCTGCTTGCTTAGGCCGGCGATTTTTTCTAGCTTTTGCTGAGCTTTGTCGCGGATTTCGCGGATTTCACCCTTTAGCTCTTCGAGCTCATCCTCTTGTTTGCGAAGCTTTTCGGACTTCTTGTCTAGCTGATCGAGCTTTTTGTCTAGAGAGTCTTCGCGTTCGACAAGGCGATTCTCGGTCTTCTGCCACTCTTTACGACGGTTAGCTTCTTCACGATTTGCCTGCTCGGTAATTTTAGTCGATTCCTTCTTAGCGTTTAGGACCAATTCTGAAGCTTCGTGCTTTGCTTTGCGTACAATTTCGTCTGCTTTATTCTGGCCGCCACGCTCTTTGCTCTTGTTGTAGAATGCAAAAATTCCCGCACCAAGTGCGACACCAACAACAAGCGCGACTATACATAATAGTACTGGCATGTCCCTCTTTTCTAAATTGTTTTAAATAAATCAATTGGTTAATAAAATCCCCCTTGTGAAGATTATATCACAGGGGGTAAAGATATCTATCTTTTATTCTAACCAGTAACGCTCACCGCCAAGGACGTCATAAATCGTAAGCTCGTATTCTTTTAAGATGTCCGTTTCTGGCGCACCATCTTCTAGATAGGTTGGCGCAAGAATTGGCGCTTCACTACAGACAGAGTCCAGCATGTAATATCTTGCAGATTTTTGCCAGTTCAAGATATTTAGAGCAGTATTTACCATGCAGTTCGGCGAGGTAGTCGGGAGTTTCTTATTTTCTACTCCCATATCGAAGTTTGCATAGACGAAATATGGGGTTACATGCGCGAGGTCGACCAATTTTTTATCGTCGCTGTTTGCGAGTTTTTCGAACAGGCCAGCGGAATGATCGCCAAAATACAGAACGACGACTTTTTCATCCATTTTATCTAGCGAGTCGATAAATTCACCAAGATATTTGTCTGAACTGTGTAGACTCTGGAAGTAGGTTTCGATTTGTTTTCGAGTTTCTTCATCGATAGATTCGTCAGTGATTTTGTACTTATTTTCTTCATAGGTCCAATCATTGTATGGCGTATGATTCTGCATTGTGATAAGTGCTACGAATTGTCTATCGCCGCTCTCTTTGAGGTTTTTAAGGAGTTCATTATAGGCAGACTTATCGTTGATGTACTCGGATTCACCATCATGCTCCGTATAGGTCATCTCCGACTCGGTAATGAAGTTATTGATACCTTCTTTTCCGAGCGAGATATTGCGCTTATACATGCCACCATTGAATGGGTGGATTGCGGTCGTATTATAGCCATCTTCTTTCAAATCATTCGCAATCGACGGAACGAATTTTAGCTTCGGAATGATTGCAGTATACGGAACAGAGGCGAGCCAGTAGTTTGAATAGCCAGTCAAAGTTTCAAACTCGACATTCGCCGTACCACCACCATAATCAATAGAATACATCTTGCCGCTTGGGTATTTTTGCTGGATTTTATGAAGGTTAGGAGTTACATCGCCGCCAATATATGGATAATAATCAGAGAATTTAATGCCATTAAATTCTACTGAAGGATCATAGAATGATTCGTTTAGGATAACAACAAAATTTACATTCTCTTTTGCTGGATCTTTGCGATCGAGATTCTTTTCTTCTGCGATTGCGGTATATTTCTCGGCAACTTCTTCAATATATTCTTCATTGTAACCATCAGGAGCATTTAGGCTGAGCTTTTGAATGTTATACAAAAAGCCAACAATGCAACCATTCTCGTCGTAGTTGCGATTCTGATTCCAGGCCGTAAAGTAGGTTCCGATTGGAGTTTCTTCGTATTTATCACCAGAGTTGTGCCTTGCAAATTCAGTAACATACATAAAGCTCGTTACAGCAATCAGCATAACTAGTGCGCGAGATGCAATCTGGTGTCTTCCGAGGAATGTTTTGCCTTCTTTAGGATTCTTTAGATGAAGCTTCTTTTCGAAGAAATGCGCAAAAAGAAGAACAATTACGATCATTAGGATGCAGGATAGAATTAGACGAACGAGGCCACCGATATTGATGAACTTTGCTAAACTACCAGCCTGCTCTGCAAGCTGAAAATCCTCAGGAAGAAGCGGATAGCCTCTGGTATTGAACTTATTAACGTGGATATAGCCAAGAATATTCTCGAGCACCCAAACAACAGCCACAACAGCAAGCGGTCGGTTTATGATTGCCCAGAGAGCTAACAAAACAGTAAATACAATTAGCGCATTACAAAAGAAAGCAAGCGGCGCAGTAAGTGCGAAACTCCAGGCACGATACATATCGTTAATAAAGTAGCGGTATTCAAGGAACCATGTTAGAAACAATGAAGAAATAAGCAGCGCAATGATACTACAGAAATAATAGCGCTTCGTTTCGCTTTGCTCAGAAAACCACTTCTTGATTCGGGTAACAAAAGAAGCATCGGAGTTTTGAACCTTTTTTCTCCCAAGCTTTTGAAGCTTTTTCATATAGCTCATTATAGCACGCTAGAGCTTACTCTATCCTTGGCTAGAAATTTGTAAAATTTTAACTTTTTGATTTGTAAATTGTTTTTATAGTTTTTAGTCCTTACAGATTAAGAAAAAGCTTATGCTTGATAATTGCAATTTGTAAGTTTTATGAACTTAACATGAAGAAAAATAGCAAAACAATTCATTATTCCGCCATCCCAATCGCGTGTTGTATTGGCATGATTTTTGCTTTTGTCTTTCTTTTGATTTTCGGAGTTTTTAAGATTGATAGTATTGCTCTTATCCTGCTCATTCCGATTTTTGTCTTATTTTCTTTGATATTTAAGGGATTCTTTCGCTTGTTATTCTCATTTTTACTAGGCGTGAGCCTTGGGTACATCCGTGGACAGGCATACTATCTTGGAATTAGCTCTGCGAGTTTGCCGCAGAAACAGGAAGTAACTGTTGAGGCAAAAGTAGATAGCGATCCGACCATCAAAAACGGAACCCTTCGTTTCGAGAGTTCCAATCTAAAACTCAATAACACGACAATAAATTGCCCTACATATTTCAGCTTAGCTCCGAGTGATATAAATATTAGTAAATCCGACTTGGTTTTAGTTAAAGGTAAAAATTCTGGTGCTTTCGGTAAGTATTGCGCATTCTTTAATAAGCCAGAGGTCCTTATAATATCCAAGCCAGACCCACCGGATTTGTTTATAGAGTTTAGAGATTGGTTTAGTATGAGACTGATTGAGATTATTGACGGGAAGGATTCCAGAGTGTCAGAAATGAGCGCTCTCGGGCTTGGCTATTTGACTGGTCAAAAAAGATACATATCTGAAGATTTTAACGAATCATTACGTCGCGCGGGTCTTTCGCATATTGTCGTAGCATCCGGTTTTCATCTCGCGATTGTTGCAGGACTAGCACGAAAGTACTTTTATAAGATTTCTCGTTTTGCAACTCTGCTTGGAGCGGGACTTTTAATCTTTGCTTTTGTTTCAATTACAGGACTGACCGCCAGTATGTTCCGTGCAGCGTTTTTGACGCTCATTTCTCTGTTTGCTTGGTATTTTGGCAGAAAAATACACCCGATGAGAGCGGTTTTATATGTCGCAGCGCTTTCGCTACTTATTAATCCTGGATACATTTCAGATTTGGCTTGGCAATTATCTTTTAGCTCATATCTTGGAATAATCTTTTTAACGCCACTACTTCTCGACTATTTTTATGGTAAAGATTCACCGAATTTTATAGCTAGTACCTGCATTCAATCCGTTTCGGCACAACTACTCTGTTTGCCGATTAGTATTTATAATTTTGGCGCGTTTTCAATCGTGGGCCTAGTTTCAAATCTCTTGATCCCATCAACAATCCCAGTCGCAATGCTGCTTTCTCTGCTTAGCGTTTTCTTTTCCTGGATACCAATTATTTCGCAAGCCCTAGCTTTCTTTACAAAAGTAATCCTGGGCCTACATGTTTATATTATTGAAACACTTAGCAAGATTAGTTGGAGTAGCACCGAGACAGAATCTGGAAATCCAAAAGTATTTCTTTTATATCTTGTGCCTCTGGCTATATTTCTACTACTAAGGCTTATTACGAAGCACAGTTTTCATCCATACAGACCAGCAAAGCTAGCAAGTACTCAACTGGAAAAATCCTAGAATTATGGTAGAATATATTTATGTTAATTCGCTCCGAACAAGAGATGCTAGACTTTGGCAAAAAGATTGGCGAAGAACTTGATTCTTCGGTAGTTTTTGAACTTCTTGGAGATGTCGGAGCAGGAAAAACTACTCTTACGCGCGGCATTGCCGAAGGGCTCGGAATCGAAGAAGACGTCACGTCACCTTCATTCACAATTTCCAAGGAATACCAAGGAAAGAAACTTCGCCTAGTCCACTTTGACTTTTATCGTCTAGAGGATCCTGGAATTATAGCGGACGATTTGGCCGAAGAAATCAATGCACCAGATACGGTCGTAATCGTCGAGTGGGGACAAAGCGTTGCCGAACTCCTGCCAGAATCACACCGCAAGATCGAAGTAAAATACATTGACGAAAATACCAGAGAGGTTAATGAACTATGAAACTATACCTAGATACCTCAGACGGAACCACAATCATGCGCCTCGACGGCAAAGAATATGTTTGGGAATCCGGCCGCAACCTAGCACGAGACCTTCTAAAATACATTCACGACAAGCTCGAAGAGAACAATGCCGACTGGAAAGATTTGACCGAGATTCAATTCTTTTCTGGGCCAGGCAGCTTTACTGGACTAAGAATTGGCGCCTGCGTAGTTAATGCGCTCGCAGAACAACTAAATATTCCGTTGTTTGACCAAAATGGCGAGAAGCACGAAGTTATCATGCCAAACTACGGTCGCGAAGCAAATGTTTCAAAGCCTAAAAAATAGACCCCGTGATTGGGGCCTATTTTTATTAGTTCTTTGGGAAGAGTGGCGTTTTTGGCGCACCAATTTCTTCGGCAGTAAAGATTTCGACAATCTTCTTTGCTGTGTCAGGAATAAAGATTTCGAGACGTGGGCAAATATTTACAAGATCCTGAACTAGAGAGCGAAGAATTTCTTTAGCTTTCTCTGGGTCTTCTTTTGCGGCTGACCAAGGTTTTTCTTCATCAATACGCTTGTTCAAATCCTGGATTTGACCCCAAAGGATATCGAAGCCAAAGTTAAACTCGAACTTCTCCATGCGTTCGTCAAATTCTTTGTTCTCTGTTTCTTCGACTTTGATGCCATTAACACCATTTTTGCCACAGAGAGTCGCAAGTCTCTGAACAAGGTTACCTAGGTCGTTTGCAAGCTCGTTGTATGCAGCTTCGTACTTTTCCCAGGTAAAGTCTACATCGTCAGTGGTCGAACCATGGCGTAGGAAGTAGTAACGGAATGGGATTAGGCCATGTTTCTCGATAATTTCTTCTGGTGGAATAGCATTACCAAGGCTCTTGCCCATCTTCTGGCCACCAACAGTAACAAAGCCGTGAACTAGGATATTCTTTGGCATTGGAAGATCAAGCGCAAATAGCATTGCTGGCCAAATACCGGCGTGGAAGCGCAAGATATCTTTACCAACAATCTCAACATCTGCTGGCCAGCTATCCGTAATATCTTTTTCTGGATAACCAAGAACCGTAATATAGTTTGCTAGCGCATCAATCCAGACATACATAACCTGAGATTCATCACCAGGAACTGGAATACCCCAGATAACCTGCTCTTTTGGACGAGAGATAGAAACATCTGGCATATCGTCAAGGAGATTCAAGAATTCCTTCTTGCGGAAAGCTGGGCAAATATTCAATTCGTCCTTTTCGATTACCTCACGAATCTGATCCTTGAAATCTGCAATGCGAAGATAATAGTTTTCTTCGCTTAGCTTCTGGTATGGTTTGTTGTGATCTGGGCAGTTGCCGCCATTTTCGTCGTATTCTTTATCTGTTACGAAACGTTCGCAACCTTCACAGTACCAGCCCTCATAGCTATCTTTATAGATATGATCGCTGAGTTTTTTCCAAATCAATTGGCAGCGGCGGACATGATCCTCGTCGGTAGTCCTGACATAATCTGTATATTCTGCATCTAGAGAATGGATAAAATCCTGGAAGCTCTTTGCGTTTTTGTCGACAAATTCCTGAACAGGAATGTTCTGCTCGGCAGCTTTCTTGTAAATCTTGCTACCGTGCTCATCAGTACCAGCCTGAACACGAACATCTTTGCCGCGCATCATCATATATCGCCTCAGCACATCAGCCAGGAGATAATCCATAGCATGGCCTAGGTGCGGGTTACCGTTTACATAGGGGATTGCTGTAGTGATATAGTATTTTTTCATGCGTATATTATACCATCAAAATCATAGCCTCGCTAGCATCGAAATCGTAGCCCGAGTTTTGTCAATGCTTAAGCTTTGAGTTCTTTCTCAATAGCACACCAGTTTTCGATTGTTAGATCTGCTGGGCGCGCGTTTTCATTGAGATTTAGCTTTGCAAAAATAGCCTTAATCTCGTCACGAGATTTATGAAGGCCGATAGCCAAGTTAGCAATAAGTTTCTTGCGCGGCGCAATAAAGCCAAGCTTAATAAGAGACATCGTCGTTTCGCTAGCAAGAGGCGTTTCGAGAGGTTCGAGAATCACAACCTGAGAATCTACCTTTGGCGGCGGAGTGAAGAACTCTTTCTTTACAAGCGGGCCAAGAGTAACCTTGGCATAAATCTGAGCCGAAAGGCCAAGGATAGAATAATCGCCAGGCTTGGCGGCTAGACGTTCTGCAACCTCTTTCTGAATCAAGATAACAATCTTCTCTGGGCGATGCTCAGCATGCAAGAATTTCTGAATAATTGGAGATGTGATATAGTACGGAATATTTCCTGCTACAACATATTTTTCTGGCAAATCTAGAGTGCTTAGGTCCAATTTTAGAACATCTTCATGGACAACCTGCAAGTTTTTGCCTGGGAAAGATTTTGGAAGATTGTTTGCAAGATTATCATCAAGCTCAATTGCGGTAACTTTATCAAAAAACTGGAAGAGCGCAGAAGTTAGCGTTCCAAGGCCTGGACCGATTTCCAAAACATCATTAACGCCTTCAACGCTCGCAGAATCGGCGATATCTAGCAAGATATCCCTATCTTTGAGCCAGTGCTGACCAAGTGATTTTCTATTCTTCATTTAATCTTTTCCAAATTACCACCAACGATGACTCTGCCAGAATTCATAAGCGCCAGCCCAGCTACCATAACGGCCAACAGCGTAGCCATTGCACCATCTTAGCTGAGTGATTGGGTTGATCTGCCAGTCATCGCCAGCGCTTGCCATCTTCGTACCCGGCAAAGCCTGACAGAGACCATAAGCGCCGCTATATGCGTTCTGTGCGTTATAGCGCCAGTGAGATTCATGCTCAATAATGAAGTTTACATAACCATAGTCGCTAGCTGCAATACCGGCCTGAGCCATCCAGTCCTCATGAGAGCCAGCAGGAAGATTAACTTTTCTACCAATAATCTTAACTTGCTCGACAGGTTCTTCAGTTACAATCTCAGAGAGCTTCTCGCGAGAAACCTCTTGGCCATTGTGCATATCGATCTCGTAAGTAACAGTCTTTTTACCATTCTTACCAACCTGAGAAATCTTCTCGGTACCATAATCTAGGTCATAGTCGTAATCTTCACGCGTAGTATAGGCGATAGTTTCGTCAACCGAGATAGTTTGCTTACCCTGGCGATAAATCGAAAGATTATTAGCCTTGGCTAGCTCAGTATCGAGTGGCAAGGAAATCCAGTTTTCTTCTTCATTGACAGAAATACCCTGTTCGGCCAAAAATTCGCCGATCGTATTAGTCTGAGTACGAACTGTTAGCTTCTTGCCATAATAATCAAAGCTGACCTCTTTGGCACGCTTAATATAGTAGGCGTTCATCGAGCCACTCTCTAGAAGGTCATCGTATTTTACAAGTTTAACCAAATCTTTGTCTTTTAGCTTAATGCCAGCAGCTTCAGCAACCGCTTCTGGGCTCATCGCAGCCGTGTCGATGTATTTCTTTTTACCTTCATCGACAACCAAGACCTGGCGAGAGCGATAAATATTAATATTGTAATCACGACCATCAATCTTCTCCGCAAGACCAGGCTCAACAATATCTGCATTATCGTATTTTACGCCTGCGCGAGAAAGCGCATCCGCAACAGTATCGGCATCGCTACGAATAGTAATATGCTCGCCACCATCATAGATATTAATATAGTGGTCAGTACTGTTAGCTTTTTCAGAGTCAGCAAAAATAGAATGATCTTTAGCGATAAATCCTAGTGCCAGTAGAGCCAAGACCAGTCCGAGTAGTAATAGCGAGGTTTTTACCCGCTTGTTACGTATTCTCATATCTGTCCATTTTAACATAATTTCTTTAATTTGTAAAAACTACCCCTGTTATTCAGATTCAAAGCTAAAATAATAACGCTCGATTTTTAGGAACTTTCCAGTCGTCAAACTAAAGCGTTTCCCCGGCGCGAAGCTTCGAATTGCGTCCAAAGCACGCAATAATTGCGGCCTAGTAAGGCTTGCAAAATCCGACAAAAGATATTTTAAAATCTCTAGAGCAAGCAAATCTTCCATATCCTCAAACATTGCACGCCTATATCTATTATCTTTCTCGAAAGTCGTTTCAAGAACATCATCAATCTCGTCAGCAATCTGGCGCTGTTTAATAATGATCTCTTTTAACTTGTCGAGATTCTCGACATTTTGCTCCTTCAAAGCCCTTCTAACACGATTCCTTAAATACTTGTCTTCATTATTGGTTTGATCAAGACGAAAAACTAATCGGTTTTCCGCAGCATAGCGATAAATGTCCGACTTAGTCCAAGATAGTAGCGGGCGTTCTAGCTTCTTAGAACGAAGTGGCGCTAGTCCTCTCCAGCCCGTACCGCGAAGAAGATTAATAACAGCAGATTCTAACATATCGTCAGCATGATGAGCGGTATAAATTTTATCTCCAGGACTCTCTAGCAAAGATTCAAGAAAGCCGTAACGCATCTCGCGTGCGTGTTCCTCAGAACAATCTTCACCGAGCTCGACACGCTTCGAAACAAACTCTAATCCGTAATCCTTAACCAGTTTCCCAACAAAAGCACAGTCATCAGCAGAGCTACCCCTAATACCGTGATCAAAATGCGCAACCACAACGTCTGGGTCGTTTCGAAAAAGATGGAGTAGACAAACCGAGTCGATGCCTCCCGACACCGCTAAGACCTTCTTCATATGCTATAATTATTCCATAAGCGGAGTTTAAAGAAAAATGCTAGTGGTCGGTTCTAACCTAATTAATTTCCCTGTACTCAGCCTCCATGTTGGTGGCGAGATTGCTTTTACTGACTCTCCGGTCATTGATCCAGAAGATCTTAGCGTAATTGCCTACGAGCTAGATGGCGCTGCGACCAAAGATCCAGAAAACGGCAACATCTTGATGATTCGCGACGTGCGCGAGTTCAGCGAAGACGGCCTAATTATTGATTCTGCTGACAGATTGGTAAACCGCGAAGACGTCGTCCATCTAGACGAAACTATGGATTTAGGCTTCAAGCTTATTGGTCTTAAAGTTGTCACCAAAGACGGCAAGAAGCTTGGCAAGGTCATCGATTACACAATCGACTCCGGAACATTCTCTATCTACCAGTTAATCGTTCAGCGCCCATTCTTCGAAGCTTTCGTCGATCCAGAACTCACAATCAACCGTTCACAGATTACCGAAATAGACGACGAAAAAATTACTGTCAAGCACAGCAAGCAGCAAATCAAGCTACCAAAAAAGAATAGCGGAAAAGATTTCGTACCAAATTACGTCAATCCGTTCAGAAATCCAAACTATTCTGGCGAGAAGAAATCCAGAAGCTCCTCTAAAACATCCGAATAATTAAAGCCTTGGCGAACTAGATATTGTGTAAATTTCTGTTTATCCTGATATCGGTTCGCCTTTTTTGCGATTACTTTTCTAAGTTCTTCGCGTTCGTCTCGAGAGTTATCTTCTAGAACCTGCTCAATAATACTACTAGAAATCCCCTTTTGTTGCAGCTCTAGCTTCAGCTTCTTTTTGCTAATACCTTTAGAGACATTGCGATTCTCGACCCACAACCTCGCAAAGCGCTCATCATCGACATAGCCATGTTTTTCTAGGCGCTCAAAAACTAGCGGAACCAAACTCGCATCATAGCCTTCTTTTTGCTTCGTTTGATACTCACCAGTCTTACGATTCTTGACGCGAACCGTGCGATTCAGTGTCTTTTTCTTGAGGTAGTCCCGAATTTCTTTTGCAGAATGCGGTCGAGACAATACATACTCAAGAGCCCTAGAATAGAACTTACCAAAATCTGAGGCGCGTCGAATATCTTGCAACTCTTCCTCGGTTAAAACCTTACCGATCTTCAGATGGTAATCTACAACCTGAGAAATATCCAAGGAGCAGAAAAACTTGTTATCTATATAGATATTCACACGATTCTCGTCTCGGACCGCCTGTTTTATATCCGTAATACTCCGCTTTGGGGCCGGCTTATCTCCAGACTTTTTCACTGGTCCGAGATCATCAAAAATCGTGTTTATTTCGAGCATTTGTTACTACAATTCTTCAGCTTGCTTGGCAGCTTCGCGAACCTTAGCTTCGATTTCTTCCATAAGCTCTGGCTTTTCTTTGAAGAGCTTCTTTACAGCTTCGCGGCCCTGACCCAAAGTCTCGCCATTATATTTCAAGAATGCGCCAGCCTTGTCCATGACACCGTATTTAACAGCCAAATCCAAAACATCGCCAACCTTGCTAATACCTTCGTTATACATGATATCGAACTCAGCAGTACGGAATGGAGCAGCAATCTTGTTCTTTACAATCTTAATCTTGGTGCGGTTACCAGAAATATCTTCACCGTTCTTAATCTGACCAATGCGGCGAATATCCATACGAACAGAGGCATAGAACTTCAAAGCGTTACCACCAGTCGTAGTCTCTGGGTTACCAAACATAACACCAATCTTCATGCGAATCTGGTTAATAAAGATAACTGTAGCCTTTGTCTTGCTGATAATACCGGTTAGCTTGCGCATAGCCTGGCTCATAAGACGAGCCTGAAGGCCCATCTGAGCATCGCCCATGTCGCCATCAATTTCGGCCTGTGGGACAAGTGCAGCAACAGAGTCGACAACGATCAAGTCGACAGCGCCACTACGAACCAAGGTTTCGCAGATTTCTAGTGCCTGTTCACCATTGTCTGGCTGAGAAATAAGCAAGTTACCAGTATCTACACCAATCCTTCTTGCGTAAGCTGGATCTAGAGCGTGCTCAGCATCGATAAATGCCGCCTGGCCGCCCTGTTTCTGAATCTCAGAAATAGCATGAAGGGCAAGAGTAGTCTTACCAGAAGATTCTGGACCATAAATCTCAATGATGCGGCCTTTTGGATAACCACCGCCAAGAGCCAAATCTAGAGACAAGGAACCGCTCGAGAATAGCTCAACATCAATCTTGGACTTTTCGCCAAGCTTCATAATAGAGCCATCACCAAACTGTTTCGTAATCTGAGATAGAGCTAGACTTAGAGCCTGCTTTTTACCTTCGTCCATTGCTGGTTTTTCCGCTTTTTTGTTTGTAGTTTTAGAAGTCTGCTCTGCCGCCCCAGCCACTTCTGCATTTTCCTGACTTTTCTTAGCCACAATTACCTCCTGTTAATAGCTATATTTTAACCGATAGCATCTCTAAAATCTAGTCGACCGATAGAGCCGAAATTAAATGCTTACGCGAATATTTTGGCAGCGCCGCCTCTGCGCTAAAGATTGGCAAGTTGCCAAAGAAATACTCAATCTGCTTCATTATCTTATTCTTTGTATCCGAACTTATTTCTCCATTGAAGCCAACCTTTGGATTACGACGGTTAAATGTCTTTAGATAATTTACCTCGCCCGTTCGCATATTTAGTCCAGCACAATAAACATCGTCAACGCGGCCGCGACGGGCTAGAATAGCATCACGCAAATCCCCAATATAAATATCTCCGGCACTCAAAATACAACGGCGAAGATCCAATGCGAGCCAAATATAATCATCAAGCTCCGCACGAATGCGTTCTAGTTCCGTTGCAGATAGCTGCATTCTTCGAAAAATTTTCATATTTTTACCTCCTTTTTTATTCGTGTGCTTAAAATAGCACTCACATTCAAAATAAAAAAGCGGAAGCTTAATGTTTTTTGCATTTTTTTAATTTTAGGGGATAATATGTTAAGATATTAACAGATATAAATAACTAAGGAGAAGAGATGAGCGGACACTCAAAGTGGGCAACCACAAAACGCCAAAAAGCGGTCGTCGATGCGAAGCGCGGTGCCTTGTTTACAAAGATTGGCAACCAAATCGCAATCGCTGCACGCGGCGGCACAGATCCTGCCATGAACCCTTCCCTAGCCATGGTCCTCGAAAAGGCTCGCCTGGCAAACATGCCGAAAGCCAATATTGAACGCGCAATTGCACGCGTCGCAGACAAGAGCGCAGCTGCTCTTATCGAAGAAACATACGAGGCTTACGGTCCGGGAGGTATCGGAATCATTATCGAAGTAGCAACAGATAACAAGAACCGTACAATGCCAGAAGTACGCCACACCCTAGAAAAGAATGGTGGCCGTATGGCAGATCCAGGTTCAGTCATGTTCCAGTTCTCTCGCAAAGGCGTAATCTTTACTGAGAGCAAGGGCGATGAAGTTATGATGGCAGCCCTAGACGCTGGCGCAGAAGACGTCCTTGACGAAGAAGATGGCACAACTATCTACACTGCATCTGGCGACTTAGCAAAGGTTCGCGAAGCATTGATTGCTGCTGGCTACGAGATTAAGGAAGCCGAACTCAAGTATATTCCGAACAACGAAGTTGCTGTCGAAGGCGAAACTGCTGAAAAGGTCGAGAAGATTCTCGATGCTATCGACGACCTAGACGACGTTGTCGCAGTTCATACAAACGCAGCCTAATTCCAAAAGAGACCCTATAACCAGGGTCTTTTTTGACGTTTCTAGCTTTTTATAGCATAATATACATATCGTTCTTTACTATCCTAGAGTGCGGAAAACCGCTCAAATTCTTACAGCTCTAGAAGAGGAGATAGCATGAATACGTTCTTAGATCATATTCACGTCGCCACTGCAAGCCTTCGCACCCCGAGTAGCGTAAATAAGAACTATAGCGCAGACATGGTCGGCATCGAACTGGGCATTTTTATGCGTGCCAATAACGCTTGCATTCAGTCCGGCATCGAAATCGTAGTCTCAGACAGCAGAAAAGTAGCCGCTTCCTGCAACGAGAGCGCCGCAATTACGATTAGTTCAACTTTTACTGCTACTGTTGTCGAAGACAATGATTATACCCAGTGGTTTCAGGCTTTCGAAGAAGTCGTGATCTTTCTTCTGAAAGAGTTCAATGCCGAAAACGAGGCGGTCGTTGTCCTTGATGACTTAGGATATCTTGTTACTCTCTAAAAAACAGCGGGCTCTTCTGAGCCCGCCTTTTCTTGACTTTTTACCGTTTTGATGCAGCTATATTGACTTCTTAATACGCTTATGCTATAATATATATTGTCTCGTTGAGCGGAGACAAAAGTGGAGTTGCGGAATACCGCTGAAAGTTTACCGCTTCACTTTAATTCGGAGGTTATTATGGGTAACTCAGAACTTTTTACAAAAAACAGAATGTGGGCTTTTACCACAATCAGCATCATGTGCGGCGACTTCGAATACGAAGGTCAGCCTGACCTGAAGGGCATTGAGGACGTAATCCTCGAGCTTATTGGCGGCGAGATGATTTACGCAACCGTTACCAACGCACGCTGCTGTGGCCGCCCGGCTGTCAAGGTCGACTTCGATTCTCCCGCCTTGCTGGACGAAAATCGCATCAACGCCTGGAAAATCGCCGTAGCACGCATAGTGTCAAGACTCGAAACTATCCTCGCTGGTGGAAGCAATTGCGTTCACTACTCTGACGGCACATCCTGCGCCCACAATCTGGACTAATGCTCATAAAGGCGGGTCATCGCGACCCGCCTTTTCCACGCCCTATTTTTCTAGACTCCGGTAGAACCGAAGCCTTTTTTGCCTCTTTTTGTTTCAGAAAATTCTTCGTCAGTTAGCTCAAACTCTGCTTGATCGACTCTTTCGAATAAGCCCTGAGCAATACGCATACCAGGCTCAATTACAAAATCTTCTTCGCCACGGTTTGTAAGCAAAACGTGAACCTCGCCCCTGTAATCCGAATCAATCGTACCGACGCCGTTCATCATAGTGATACCATTGCGAGCAGCAAGACCTGAGCGAGCGCGAATCTGCAATTCGTAGCCCTCTGGAATCTCAAAAATTAGACCAGTTGGCACAGCGTAGCGCTTGTTAACCTTCAAGACATAAGGCTCTTTGATGTAGGCATGAAAATCAAAACCAGCCGCACCTGGCGTCTCGTATTGTGGCAAAATAACATCTTCAGCAATTTTCTTGATTCTAACTTTCATCACGCTCCTTTTTTCTTATATTATGTCATGTTTTGCCAGAGGGGTAAAATTATGATAAGATAGCGGAGTGGAAGGATGACCGAGTGGTTTATGGTACTGGTCTTGAAAACCAGCGAGTGTAAAAAGCTCCGTGAGTTCGAATCTCACTCCTTCCGCCATTCAGAGATTTATGTTATAATAAATCTATTCTTAGGTATGGCACCATAGCTCAGCTGGTTAGAGCGTAGGACTCATAAGCCTAAGGTCACTGGTTCGATCCCAGTTGGTGCTACCATTATCGAATTTAAACCCCAAGTCGAGAGATTTGGGGATTTTTAGTGCCAGTAGCTCAGCCTAGAAAATATGTTAAAATAACTACAGAATGAAGAATAAGCGTGGCTTTACTGTTTTAGAAATTATTATTTGTATTGTAATTGCTGGCATTTTTGTAGTGCTATTTTTCCTACAAAAGCAAGACGCCGCCAAGATGGACCGCGATAAACAGCGTAAAATCGCCATCAATGCAATCTATTACGCTCTCGAAGAAGGCTTTTACAAAGATAACGGCTATTATCCAGAATCTATCACGGCCGCCGAAGAACTTCCTTGGATTGACCCAAACCTCTTCACCGACCCGAACGGCATTAACCTCTGGGTAGAAGGTGGCGATTATAGCTACGAAGCCGAGAACTGCGACGAAGATAATCACTGCAAGAAATACAAGCTTCGCGCCGTAATGGAAAAAGAAGAAGATTACGTCAAAACCAATCGCAACTAATTAGAGATAAAAAATAAGCCAGGAATGAAACCTGACTTATTTTTATTGTTTTGTTAAGCACCAACTTTGTCGCGGCGGATAGTATGCTTTGCATTACGCTCGACATACTCGATAATCTTGCCGGCAACGTTGCGGCCAGTAACTTTCTCGATACCAAATCCAGGGGAAGCATTAACCTCGAGTACGAGTGGACCGCGTGCGGAGCGCATAATATCTACACCAGCAACGCTTAGACCCATAGCCTTGGCAGCCTTTACGGCTACCTTTTCCTCTTCTGGAGTTAGCTTGATTGGAGTACCAGTACCACCTTTATGAAGGTTGGAGCGGAAGTCGTCATCAAGACTCTGGCGCTTCATACTAGCAACAACTTTCTGACCAACGACGAAGGCGCGAATATCTGTACCTGCGGATTCCTTTACGAATTCCTGCAAGAGAATGTTAACACCATCATCATTTGTAAGATAGAAAGCCTGAAGAACGGATTTAGCAGCTTTCTTGGTTTCTGCTAGAACAACACCGTTACCGTGGGTGCCGCTTGCAAGCTTGATGATAACTGGCATTTCGCCTAGCTGATCAAGAAGCTCATCGATATCTGCAGTGTTACGAGATACGACAGTCTTTGGAATATCGATATTAGCCTTAGCTAGAAGCTGCATAGAACGAAGCTTGTTTCTAGCACGAGTAATAGCGATAGACCTAGAAAGCACATAATCACCCTGCATTTCTAGCTGACGTACGATTGTCGTACCATATTTTGTCATGTAACTAGCAATACGAGGAATAACTGCATCGTATTTATCTAGCGGTTTACCCTTATAGAAAACGGCATTTTGGCCCTTAGCGATAGATACATAACAGTTCTTGTACTTTACGATATCTACTTCGTGGCCACGAGCCTTGGCCTCTTCTACTAATCGCTGAGTAGAATAGTTCTTGTCTCCGTTGGATAGAATAGCGATTTTCATTTTACTCGTCCTCTTTTAGATAATATTCTTTATAAAATTTGTATGGATTTTCTTTTAATTTCTTGCGTAAGTTTCTGGTTCTTTCGTGTCTGGATACAATGAGTCCTTCATCTTTGCTAACATCTACTAGAAACTTTTCAGATAGTGTGCGTCTTCCGATTAATATTGGGTATTTATGAGTCGAACGATCGCTTAGACCGAATCTTACCATCATTGTGACGCCCGCTATAGTAATCGAGAAACGCGGACAGAACTTTAGTTTAAGGTGTCCAGATGCGCTTTTTACCTCGGCCACAGAGAAATCTTTTGTGCGGATTTCTTCACCGGTGTAAAAATCGGATTTTTTATCAAAAAGACAGAAGCAGAGTTCGTTATCTTTATTGACATGAATATTGCTTGCCCATATTGCAGAGCCGTCGGCGCCGGTGTCAATCTTCGCAGGAACACCTTTGGCGTAACCTTCGATATCTACCTTGGCTTCGCGACCTATGATTAGCTTTTTCATAACAAATATACTTCTAAAAAAATACAGGCTTATTATACCAAAAAAGTGCGAAAATGTCAATGGTTAAATCACCGAAATGACCAGATTTAACAGGTGTAGGCTGCCATGATATAATAGCAGTATGAAAGCCGACCTCGAGAAACTACGCCACGCTCGTAGTGCAAAAGATTTTCCAAATATCAAACTCAACGATGATGAGCATGTTGAGCTTTCGATGAGGCGCTCCATGCTTGGCATTATTGCCATTTGGCTTATTTCTGCCATCCTTATCGTTGCGATTACTACTATTCTTATTATTGTCTTTAGCGATCAAAACGTAAAAGATATGATGAACAAGCTTCAAGATAACGCCCGCAATTGCCTCTATATCATTATCGCGATTCTATATATCTTGGCTCTATTTATTCCATTTGTTCTTCATATGATCTACAAGTCGAATACCATGCTGATTACAAACCAGCGCGCAATTCAGGTTGTTCGCACTTCTCTCTTTAATACATCTACAAATATTATTGAATTGCAGAAAATCGAGGATGTTTCTTTCCATAAAAACGGCCTTCTAGATACCCTTTTCAATATTGGTACACTAAGGATGTCTACAGTCGGCGACGAGACAACTTACACCTTTACAATGCTCGATACTCCGCATGATGAGGTCGAAAGGATTTCCGAGCTAGTCAAGGCTAGCCACCATCGCAAGGCCCGCGAAGAAGCGAAAGCCGCTGCAGAGGTCGCGAAAGAGATGGCTTCCGAAGAAGCAAAAGAAGCTTAAATAAATACCCCGCCAACAAGCGCGGGGTATTTTGATGCAAATCAAAAATTGTTTTATAATACGCTTATGGCTTTAGCAATGATATTAGCCGCGTTGCTGCTTTGTTTTCTGATTTTTAGACACCATGTGGGCATCCCTTTTCTCGCCATGATTGCCGGCGTTACGGTTTATGATGCCTTTGGCGCTTCTTTTGCTGAGGTAATTCACACCTGGATTCCAGCTATCGATACCTGGATTGCGCAACAGGTGCTTTATGGATTATTTGTCGCAATTATTCCGATTGTTCTCTATTTCCGCGTCGGCAGGAGTGGACTATTTGGGATTCTTCGCATTGTAGAGTCAGCAATTTTTGCCCTAATGCTCACGATTTTGTTATCTGGCCTCGCCGCAACAATCTTTAGCTACGATTCTATGACCGTCAAGCTAGCCGATTGGATTAATGGCGTTAAGGGAGTTTTGATGGTTGGTGGCGTTATATTTGCGTACGTAGATGTTTTCTTTTATCGTTCAGGTCCGTCTTTCTAAGCTCCCAGAGAGCAATTCCAGTCGCAACTGACACGTTGAACGATTCTTTTGAGCCACACATCGGAATCTCGAGCAGATTATCACACTGGTCGAGAATCTCTTTTGGAATACCGTGGACTTCTTCGCCTAAGATCAGAGCGATATCTTTATCAAAATCCTGAGGCTCGGCAAGATTTAGAGATTTCTCACCCTGCTCCAAAGCACAGACACTATAGCCTGCTTTTTTGAGGCTTTCGATTTCTTCAAAAATATCTGCACAGCGATGGAATTTTATCGTTTCTTCGGCACCAAGAGCGGTTTTATGAATCTGCTTTCGTAGCTTTTCCTGTTCATGTGGCAATCCCTTGTCTATAAAAGGCGTATAGCCAGCAAAAACCGCTTCGCCAACACCCAAACAGTCGCAGGTGCGAAGAATTGCGCCAACATTGTAGGTTGAGCGGATATTATAGAGAATAATGATAAGCTTTTTCATGCTACAATTAGATTATGGACGAAGGTGAGATACAGCGCAAGCGCAGGCAGAATGAAGAAGAAAATACTGAACGAAGATCGAGGATTCTTGGTCTTCCATATCTAGATACTCGTGATTTCGAAGAGACGACCCCATTAGTTCCTAACTTGCTCTCTAAAGAAGAGATGCATCAGGATCATATGGTTCCTTTGCGCGCAGGCGAGAACGGTAGCCCTTACCAGTTTTTGGTTACCAGCCAGACACCACGCAGCGCCATTAATCGTTTAGGCGACAGCTACAACGAGCAAGGCCAGCGCATCGAGTTCTATCTTATCTCTGAGTCTGCTTTTCGCGTCTTGATGCTTCGCTATGACCCACCAGTACAGGTCACTTATGACGATATCGAAATCGCAAAAGAAGGCGACAGCGAAACAATCCAGCAGGTTTCCGAGCTTTTAAATACTGTCGCCACAGATAAGGTTTTTGATTATCTTCTCGATCAGGCAGATAGGCTTGGCGCCAGCGATATCCACATCGAGAATATGCGCAAAGAGATTCGCATTCGTATGCGCGTCGACGGTATTTTGCACCCAGTCGCAGAGATTTCTCGCGATCGTTACCGCATTTTCATGGGCGAGCTTAGTAGTCGCGCCAATATCTCTACCGCAAGCAACAAGCCACAATCTGGCCACATGCAGAAAGATATTACAAGAAATGGCGCAACTCACCTTCTAAACCTTCGTGTCGAGATGGTTCCTACTATGTATGGCCAGGACGCCGTTCTCCGTCTTTTCAACTTCGACGAAAGCCTTTTGAATCTTGACCTTCTTGGTATCACCAAAGAAGAGCGTGCCGCTATTTCCGAGGTCGTTTCCCACCCACGCGGTTTGCTCTTGATGGTTGGTCCTACCGGTTCTGGTAAGTCTACAACGCTTTATTCTATCCTTAACGCGCTCAACACTACCGACCGCAAGATTATTACCCTTGAGGATCCGATCGAGTATGGCATTGGTGGTATTTCTCAGATTCCGATTGTTACAAATGACGGCGGCTCGTTTGCTGAAGGCCTTCGCTCCGTTCTCCGTCTCGACCCTGACGTAGTTATGGTTGGCGAGATTCGCGATGCCGACACTGCAAAGACCGCAATTCAGGCCTCTATCACTGGTCACTTAGTGCTTTCATCTTTCCACGCCAACTCTACTAGCGCAGCCTTTGCCCGCATGATTGATTTGATTGGCGTAAACCCTATCTTCTCGACTTCGGTTCGCCTCTTGATTGCACAGCGCCTCGTAAGGAAGCTCGATAGTCACAAGCAGGCTTACAAGCCAGACCAGACCACGATTAACTACATCAAAAGAGTTCTTGATGGCGTTCAGACTGATTACAATCTTGACGACATCACGCTCTACAAAGCTGTTCCAAATCAGGAACATCCATTTGGCTTCAATGGACGCACAGCTATCATGGAACAGATGGTTGTTTCTGAGCCAATTCAGGCCTTCCTACGTGGCGAAAAGGAGACATTCGACACTAAGGCCATCGAGAAAACCGCTCGCGCAAACGGCATGCTAACCCTCGAACAAAAGGGCGTTTTGGCCGCGCTTCGTGGCGACACAACTATCGAAGAGGTCGGAAGAGTTATCTAAACGGCGCTTATCTTATTTACCCCTTTTCAATCCCACAAAAATATGCTAAAATAAGACAAGTTTTAATTATTAAAAGGTAAGAATATGTCGTTTGAACTACTAAAAATGGTGGGAGATGCCCAAAAGAAGAACGCCGTTGTTGATGTGCGTTCTGGCGACACAGTGCGTGTGTCACAGAAAATTAAGGAAGGTGACAAGTTCCGTATTCAGGTTTTTGAAGGTACTGTTATCCGTGTAGATCGCAAAGCTTCTCATACTGAGCGCTTTGTTGTTCGCAAAGTTACTAGTGGTGTTGGCGTTGAGAAATCTTTCTTGATCCACAGCCCACTCGTAGAAAAAATTGAAATCGTTCGCCGTGGTAAGGTTCGCCGCAACAACTTGCGCTACCTACGTGAACGCTCTGGTAAGTCCGCTCGCTTGATCGGTAAAGATTTTGACCGCAAAGCAGTTAACGCTCTACCAGTAGAAGAAGCTGCTGAAGAAAAAGCTGAAGAAGCAAAGGCAGAAGCCTAATTGACTATTCTTGGAATAGATGAAGTTGGAAGAGGTCCTTGGGCAGGGCCTCTTGTTGTTGGCGCGTGCTTTTTGCCAACTCCAATCGAAGGTTTAACCGACAGTAAAAAACTAAGCGTCAAGAAACGCGAGGAGCTCGCAGAAGAAATACGTGAGAAGGCTATTTTTGGGCTTGGCTGGGTCTCGGCCGAGGAACTGGATAGTCTTGGTCTTACTGAAGCTTTATGCAAGGCCGCCAGAGACGCCGTCAGCCAGATTAATGCCGAGTTTGACGAGGTTATTATTGACGGCACGATAAACTTTTTGCGCGGTACAGAGCATGAGAATATTTGCCAGATAAAGCCAAAGGCAGATTTGCTCGTGCCTGAGGTTTCCGCGGCTTCTATTATCGCTAAGGTTTCCCGAGACCACTACATGTATGAGCTGGCTGAAAAATATCCTAACTATGGCTTCGAAAAACACGTAGGCTATGGCACTGCCGCTCATAAAAAGGCAATTGAGGATTTTGGTCTTTGCCCAGAGCATCGCAGAAGTTTTAGACCAATCGCGCAGTTCGCTAAGCTAGAAAAAGATCCAAAAGTCCAGAAGAAACACAAAGAAAAAGCTGCCGAGGCTGGCAAGCATGCCGAAGATATCGTGGCCGAAGCTTTGCGTAGGCGTGGCCATAATATTATTGCGCGTAACTGGCGCACGAAGTTCTGCGAGATTGATATCGTTAGCTCTTACAACAATACTGTTTATTTTACAGAGGTGAAGTATTGCAGAAATACAGCAAAATCTAGCGGTTTGGACCGCATAGATGATAAAAAGCTTGAACAGATGCGTTTTTCGGCCGAAGCCTACGTTGCTTCGAGCACGCTTAAATGCCAGGTAAAACTGGCTGCCGCCGAAGTCTCTGGCGATAACTTTAGGATTACAAAGTTTGTAATACTAGACTAATCTTCTAGACCAACCGTCGGCTCGGTCGGACAATTAACGAGCACAGCCTGCATGGCGTGTTTTTCTTCTGGGGTTACCCAAAGTTGGTACTTGTATTTTACAGATATCTGACGCGCGACATATTCGCATCGGAAGCTTTCGTTTGATGGAAGCCACGTAGCTGCATCGCCGTCAGATTTTTCTTGGTTCGCTGGGCCATCTACGGCAAGAAGATTTAATGGATCCTGGCTAATTTCATAGCGAGTTTCCTCATCCATTAAATATGCGCCTGTCGACCAGGCATTGCTTAGAGCAACAACATGGTCAATCTGAACTTCGCTAGACGTTTCCTGACCACGCGTAAATTCGATTGTTTTGCCGGTATACGGATCCTCAAGTGTTCCAGATTGAACCTTGCAGCCCTTTGAGACAACATTCTTTAGGTCCCGAGCTAAAACTACCTCGCGCGTATTACAGCCAGAGGCAGTCATACCCCAGTTATCGTAAAAGAGTTTACGATAGTATTTCTCGGTCGTGTTCTTTTCTTTTACGGCCAAATCCTCTAGAACATCGCGCGCCAAAAAGGAATCGGCGGTCGTCTGAAACTCTTTCATTTCCGGCAAATCTACTTGAGAGGCGCCAAAAAAGTTGTAGTTTTCGCCTGGGATAAAATTCTTGTACATATCTGGATTCATAACCAGATACGCCACAAAGGCAGCCAAGCCGCCTACGACCGCCAAAACTCGCCTAAGTCTCCTCTTGGCCTTGCTTGCCATGGACTAGTAATTCTCAGCGCTAATTTCGAAGTAAGCCTGAGGATGCTTGCAGACTGGGCATTCTTTTGGAGCTTCTTTGCCAATATGGATATATCCGCAGTTGCGGCACTTCCAGACTGCAACACCATCACTTTTGAAGACGATGCCCTTCTCTATCTTTTCTAGGACACGACGATAGCGCTCTTCGTGATTGGCCTCGATCTTGCCAACCTTTTCGAAGAGTTCTGCAATCTCGTCAAAACCTTCTTCGCGAGCTTCAGCTGCGAACTTTACATACATCTCGGTTTCTTCGTAGTTCTCGCTCTCAATAGCCTCGTTAAGGTTAGAGATTGTATCCTTTACCTCGCCACCTTTGAGCAATTTGTACCAGATTTTGGCATGCTCTTTTTCGTTGTCGCTAGTTTCTTCGAAGATAGCAGCTAGCTGTTCGTAACCATCTTTCTTGGCCTTGCTTGCAAAGTAGCCGTATTTTACACGCGCCTGGCATTCGCCAGCAAAAGCAGCATTCAAGTTAGCCTCGGTCTTAGTTCCACTTAAATTCATATCACCTCCATGTTTATTCCTCTATTTTATCATGCTATTAGTTTAAGACTTCCAGCATAAGCGTTATACTCTGTTATACTAGTGATATGGGAATTGAGAGGGTAATAGATACCAGTATTCATGAGGATGATCCAGAGGAAAAAGCCGTAGAGTTTTCCCTCCGTCCGACCACTTTTGATGAATACATTGGTCAGACCAGACTCAAGACTAATCTCAAACTCGCCATTGATGCTGCCAAGAAACGTGGTGACGTTCTGGATCACGTTCTATTGTTTGGCCCTCCAGGTCTTGGCAAGACTACGATGGCAGGCGTTATTGCACACGAGATGAACGCGAACCTCCGTGTTACTTCTGGCCCTAGTATTGAGAAAGCCGGAGATTTGGCAAGTATTCTTACTAACCTTGCCGATGGCGATGTTTTGTTTATTGACGAAATTCACCGCCTTCGCCGCGCCGTAGAAGAAATCTTGTATTCTGCGATGGAAGACTACAAGCTAGATATTGTGATTGGTAAAGGCCCTGCCGCCAGAAGTGTTCGCTTAGATTTACCAAAGTTTACTATTATTGGCGCTACAACTAGAACTGGCGCGCTTGCTGCCCCACTTCGCGATCGTTTTGGGCATCAGTTTAGGCTGGAATACTATCAAGAAAAAGACATCCAGAAGATTATCGAGCGCTCCGCGGGACTACTAGAAACCAAGATTGAGCCAGATGCCTCCAAGATGCTTTCGACCCGTTCTCGCTTAACTCCACGCATCGCAAACAGATTATTGAAGCGCGTAAGAGATTATGCCGATGTTAACTCTGATGGAATTATCGACACTGCTACCGCGACGGCTGCATTAAAGATGCTAGAAGTCGACGAATTAGGCCTAGATCCAGGCGACAGAAACATGCTCAAGCTCATGATTGAGAAATATGGCGACAAGCCAGTCGGCCTCAATACAATCGCTGCCCTTACAGGCGACGAAGCTAGCACAATCGAAGATTTCTACGAGCCTTATCTCATGCAGCTTGGTTTTATTCAGCGCACACCAAAAGGTCGCGTCGTAACGCAGGCCGCAAAAGATTTTATCTTGAGAAGTTAAAAATATCCCCTAGTCAAGGGGATATTTTTTAGGCAAATAGACCGCGCTTTTTGCTATCTCGGAATTGTTCCATGAGATCTTTTTGCTTCTTCGAAAGCTTCTTTGGAATCTCGATATTGATTGTAACAATCTGAGGACCGCGTTCTTCGGAGCCGACGCGCGGAGCGCCATGGCCATTAAGTTTGAAGTTTGTGCCTGGCTGAGTACCAGCTGGGACTTTCATTGTAACCGTACCATCAACAGTCTCGACATCAACTTCTGTACCAAGAACTGCATCAACCATAGGAATTGTAACTTCAGATAGAATAAGGTTACCCTCGCGAGTCAAAGTCTTGTGCGCGCGAACGCGAATCTCAACATAAAGATCGCCACGCTGACCACCTTCTTGTGGAGCTGGGCCGCCACGACCGTTCAAGCGAATACTCTGACCATCGTAGATACCGGCAGGGATTTTAAGAGAGATTTCTTTACCATCAATGCTGACTTTCTTCGTAACACCAAAGATTGCTTCGTCGAAGTCGATTGTGCAGGTGGTTCTATAATCGCGACCACGGCGAGCACCACGGAAACCGCCACCCATGCCAAAGAGAGAACCAAGGATATCTTCGAAGCCGCCGCCACCAAAGTCAAAGTTGAAGCTTTGTCCGCCATAATTAAAACCTTCAAATGGATTACCGCTAGCGGAACCTGCACCGCCCATGCCAGCATGACCGAACTGATCATAGCGAGCACGTTTTTGCTTATCGCTAAGAACAGAATAGGCTTCGTTTGCCTCTTTGAATTTTTCTTCAGCTTCTTTATTGCCAGGGTTTTTGTCTGGATGATATTTTACGGCAAGTTTACGAAATGCCTTCTTTATTTCATCGTCAGAAGCGCCTTTCGAAACACCAAGAACCTCGTAGTAATCTCTCTTACTCATATCAACAGATTATAGCATTTAGCACTCTATGGTGCAAGAGTGCTAATGTTCGACAAGCTACCGCTTTAGACCATCACAATAATGCCGACAACGATCAGAATCGCCGACAGCATATATCTAAAAACAGCCTGCTTCGACATCTTTTTGATCCTGATGAGTCTTGGGAACATCTTTGAAATCGCGAAGGTAATAAAGAGCGACACAAACAGGCCAGAGGCGCGACCAACAGCGCTAAAGAGTGCAACTACTGGCGTCAAGATTAGGCCGAGTTTCGCCAAGGAATCGGCTATACCCCAGGTAATATTCTCTATCATCGCAAGACCATAGTTCATCTTCTTTTTCTTGCCATGAATAAACACCCTGCCAAGCGCACTGCGCCAACCTTCAAACAATACCGCGGCAACAATCATAGCAACCAAGCTACCAATCTGGAAGAAGAAGAAAGTTTGGCCAAACAAAACAAGGTTTGTTGTGCCGCCACGATTTAAGAAGTAGACATAGACAACATCAGAAAGCATCGAAAAGAAAACGGAGATTAGCGTGATTCCTGCCACTCTAAAATCTGGAGTATGCTTCTTCTTGCCATCACTCATTAGAGCCACAACACAGGCGCCAGCCATAATAAAGAGGAAGCCGAGCGACTGGCTAGAATTAATCTTTTCATTTAGCATCACAACGCCAAGACCAAGCGAAATCAGAGGCCCAACCTGGCTAAAGATCGTAATATCAACCGTATCGCCTTCTCTTAGGGCTTTCAGATAAAAGACACTGCCAATGACATTTATGACGCCCGCTAGCATCAAGCCAAGAGCATCCATTGGAGTGACCATAAAGACAGAGCGGCCAAAAATCAGAAGGAGTACGATTAGCGAAATACAGAAAATTGGAATGCGCGACAAAATAAACGCGCCCGCCTTTTTGCGCTGAAATTCATTATCTACGACATGGTTTTCGACATAGCTACCAATTCCGTAGAAGATAGCCGCCACAACTGGCAAAAGTACCCACAGCATAAGAATATTTTAGCATAAGCGCTACCAGTTTTGCCAGGAAGGACTATATGCCCCGAGCAACCGCGTCAGGATTAAAATCATCGCAAAAGTCCGTGCTCGCCTTAAAATCGAAAAGCTGAGCAAATAACCTCTCTAGCGACAAACAGCCAACAAGTTTCTTTTTACTATCTATTACGAGCGCATAATTCTTTTCGCTTCTTAGGAAGGCCGAGAAGATTTCTTCGACAGAATAGTCATCGCGAATGAACAAGATGTCTTTGTCGAGATACGGATCAATAGTACTATTCTCCGCTACCTTCTCGATATCGAAGACGTTCGAATGAATTAGGCCGTCAATCTCGCCAGTTTTTAGAAGCACTGGAAAAGTTTTTGCGCCAGTCAAAAAGAGATGATTAAGAGTAAAGAGGCTAAGCTCATCGGTCTCGTGCAGGATAGTCATTTTCGCCTTTGGCTGCATCAAATCACGAGCCGTAAAATCTTTGAAAGATAGAATCGTTAGAAAGATTAGCTGCTGTTGCTCGCTAAGAATATTATCTGGGGTACGCTTTAAGATGGATTCAAGATCGCGCTTGTTTTTAGGAGTATAGGGGATTGTCTTTTTTGGCGCACGGAATCTTTCCAGCTTGGGATCAAGCGCGCGAACAAGCTTAGACATTATCCTATAAAACAGTGGCGGCATTTGTTATAATTTTAGCATGAATAAGTTTACTGCACTCATCATCATTCTCGTACTAGGCGCATTTGGTGGATTTGTAGCTTGGTCAACCATTAACGCTCAGAAAAATACAGCTCCGGACTATAGCATCTATGATACGAGCAAGATTATTGCCGGCAACGATGACGAGAACGGTAACGGCGGGATCGCAGACCACGTTCGCGGCAAAGAAGATTCCAAGGTCGTAGTTATAGAATACGCAGATTTCCAGTGCCCAGGATGCGCCGGAATGATGTCCCATGTCGACAATCTTTACAAGAAATATGGCGATCGCGTCGCATTCGTATTTAGAAACTTCCCTCTTACTATGCACGCAAACGCTCGCGCAGCATCCGCAGCAGCAGAAGCCGCAGGTTTCCAGGGTTACTACTGGGAAATGTACGAAACTTTGTTTGCTAACCAAAACTCTTGGAGCGAAAAGACTGGCGAAGCTCGCACAAGCGCATTCGTAGAGTTATTTGCAGGCATCGCAAAAGATGGCGACGCCGAGAAATTCCGCAATGACCTATCCAATGAGAACATCAAGAAAAAGATTGATTTTGACTACAATCTAGGCAAAGAAATCGACAAGGTTAGCGCAACACCTTCCATTTACGTCAACGGCGAGCTCGTAGAGCTTACAAGCGGCATGACTTTTGATGATGTCGAAGATGCGGCCAGTCAGCTTATTGAAGAAAAGCTAGCAAAAACCAGCGAAGAAGCTACCAAAGAAACCAGCGAAGAATAACTCTTTTAAAACACCGAGCAAAACGTTCGGTGTTTTTTGATGTTTTTTTAGAACAACAAAAAAGAGCTCGAATGAGCTCTTTGGACTACATTTCGATGTATTCGTTCCAGCGAAGTGCGTCCTCCACTCGCAGCGTCCCCTTACGGCTACGCTTCTTCATGGTTCATTCTCCTTATTAATGTATGCTCTAAAACGACCTTTGTCCCCTTAATTCCGATATTCGGAAATGAGCATAACTAAGAGTATATCAAAGATTTGATTTTTTGTCAATACTTATGCTTATTTATAGCATTTTCACCCCTGTTATGTCGTAATATGCTTTTGCTTTGTTTTGGTGTGATTTTTGACGGATTTTTGGGCAATTTTTAGCGATTTTTCAAAGCCAAACGAATACGCTCTTCGACAGACAAATTCTGGTCAATTCCTTCAAGTGCCCTAGTAGCATCTGCGAGCTGAAAACCAAGCGCCATAAGTGCTTCTAGAGCCTCGTCGTTGGCTGGTAGAGTATTAGTCTCTGGATCACTCTTTCTGCCGTAATAGGTAGGCAAACCAACCTTCTCCTTTAGATCAACAATGACACGTTCGGCGGATTTCTTACCTACGCCGCTCGCCTTAGAAATATAACCCGCATCCTGATTTGCAATAGCATTACGGACTTCTTCGTAGCTACCAAGCGAAAGAATCGCCATGGCAGCTTTTGGACCAATGCCCTGGACGGTTATTAATAGTTCAAAAAGCTTCTTTCCAGCTAGCGCCGTAAAACCGAACAGCTCTTCGGACTGCTCGCGAACATGGTGATAAGTATAGAGTTTTACTTCGTCATTTAGAAGCAAAGAGTCAAAATCTGGAACAGTTAGAGTAACTTCATAGCCAACGCCATGAACATCAATAATTACCGAATTTGCAAACTTCTCTGCAACGCTTCCTTTAATGTGTGCAATCATAGTTTTATTCTACACTAGAGATAGCCAGCGCGGGTCATCATTGCATGAGTAATTGCGGCCGCCAAAGCATCAGCTGCATCATCTGGACGAACAATATCTTTCATGTTTAGAAATTGGCGCACCATTTCCTGCATCTGCTTCTTGTTTGCCCTTCCGTAGCCAGTCATGGTCTGTTTAATCTGAAGCGGAGTATATTCAAAGGTTGGCAAGTTATGCTGTTTCATAACCAAAAGAACTACGCCGCGAGCCTCAGCAACACTAATACCAGTCGTAATGTTTTGATTAAAGTAGAGTTTCTCAATTGAGACTTCATCTGGCTTCGTCTCTTCGATAATCTGATTAAGCGAATCGTAGATATCCAGAAGCCTGTCTCCAAGAGGAGTATGTGGCGGCGTAGCGATAACACCAGCAGTAACCATTCTAGGCTTTTTATGTGTTGTAAAAGATACAACACCAAAACCACAGATGCCCGTTCCTGGATCAATGCCTAAGATTCGTTTGGTCGACATGCTTTAATTATAGACTATATCTGTTTGAAGTTTCTTTGGACGGGGTTTTCCTCTTTTAGATTTAGCTAAGATTTTCTTGATTAGTTTCAGGATTTCTTTACGGTATTGAAAGATTACATATATAAGCCCAGCAACAATCGTGATTATTACCATGCCATAAGCGATGAATCTTTTTGGGGCCGAGTAGCTTTCTTTGCTAACGCTGGTTGCTGGAGCATATTCGCTTGCGTCCGTAGTTTGAATCTTTCGACAGCGATTAGTCTCTGGATTGCGTTCGTAGCCTTCGGCACATTCAGCAAGCGCAGTTTCTTGCTCTTCTTTCTTGCATCGATTTGTCTCGGGGTTTAGGAAATATCCCTCAGCGCATGTTTTCGTAGTGGCCGTCTCGATATTTTTGCAGCGACCAGTTTCGGGATTTAGATATTTTCCTTCGGGACAAGTCGTCTCAGCTTCTTCTTCCGCATTGACACAGTTACCAGTATCTGGATTAATAACTTTCCCTTCTGGGCAACTCTGGAACTCCTGATAGACATTCTCTGCGCCGGGTGTCCTATTATAGCTAAACTTCCATTCGTCACCTATTTTCGCATAGCTAAGTCCTGCCTTTTGACCATGAGGATAATCCACGCTATCTATCAGCGTACCCTCGGCATCTATAAGTTCAATCAGGTTGCTAGTTGTTGGATTTTTAGTTAGGACTAGATTATCGTTTTTGTAGACAAAATATGCGCCTGGCAAAACTTCGCCCTCTAGAGCATAGTTCTTGTTTTTGTAGCGGAGTAAGCAGCCCGAAGTATCGCTTATCTCATCGCTCGTGTTCTTCAGCTCAATAAACTGCTCACTAGAAGAAGTTTCGTAGTAGCTATAGAGCTCGGTAAATTCTAGGTCACGACAAGTTAGTTCTACAGCTTCAGGCTCGTCTTCCTTGATGGCGTTTTCGGCTATTTCTGGATAGTATTTCTCGGATACGAATTCGCCATCCACAAGCTTCGCGGAACAGTTATCTTCTTCAGTAGCTGAGAATTTGGGCAGATTTTTATCGCACATGATTTTACCCCAGCAAATTTCATCAATCAGTTCGCCCGATTGATAGAGGCCCAATTTGCCAGCCGTAGAGGCTAGGCCAGAAGAAGAGAAAGCATAGAGATATTTACCACCACTATTCTCGTATTGAGGGCTTTTTGCGAAGCCAAAAACCAGCGATTCCTCGACCATTGATTCGGAATCTGCAAAAGAAATCCTGCCCGCTTCATTGCCATTGCTGTTCGTATAGACAATTTCATAGTCTAATAGGCGAAGCTTGGAGTCGTCACTTTTCCTGAGCTCGAAAAAGTCGTAATTCTGTGAAGAGTTATCATTCTTGTAGCCCACATTTATGGCATAGAAATAGAGACTGGGAGGGTCGGATTTTTCCGACAACTCGTCTGCAAATGCCGGCAAAAAGCTCGCCGCCGCCAGCACAATCACGGCCATTATTTTTGATACTAATTGCTTAAAATTTTTCCAAAAATCTTTCATGCCGACATCGTATTAATAAGGCACATTTTTGACAAGCTTTAGCACAATGTTTCTATCTTATGCTAGAATATAATCATGAGCGATTTAATGAATATCGCGATCATCTTTCTGGCTGGTCTTATACAATCTTCTCTCCAGCTTAGTTTTGGCGCTCTAATTTTGCTTTACCATTCCAGCATTTCGAAGCACTATAAAAAGACCACGCGTAGGCTTTCCAGGAGCTATGTTATTGGCTGTGGCGTTATGAGTTTCCTAGCCGTAGGCTGCACCGCTTTTCTAATCTCGGTTTTTAACCAAGGCGCCATGAACACACAAACGTTGATTGTTCTAATCGGAGCATTGCTCGCAAGTGCGCTTATCATGTGGTTCTTCTATTTCAGAAAAGGCGATCGTACTGAGCTTTGGCTACCACGCTCGTTTGCTAGATTTATCTCCGGAAGAGCCAGAAAAACCAACGATCCGATCGAAGCATTCTCTCTTGGCGTAGTCAGCTCTTTTGCCGAGATGCCGATTAGTCTTGCGCTATATATCACGTCCGCAAATGCGATTTTGCAGCTTAACGGCTCACTACAGGTTGCTGGACTTATAGTATTTGCGGCGCTCGCAATCTTGCCGCTAGTCGTTCTTAAGATTCGTATGAAGACCGGTCGCAATGTCGTAGATGCGCAGCGTTGGCGCGTACAAAATAAAGCGTTTCTAAAGATCATTTCTGGTATTGGTTTTATTACCTTGGCCGCAACAATTTTTAGTTTTTGGGTAATCTAAAATGGAAGAGGAAAGAGAGTTTTACGATTATACCCACGAGGGTATTAGACAGAGCGTTTTAAACTGCGGCCTCGGCCTCGGATTAGCCGAAGGCTGGGTTGAACTCATTGCCGAAAAAGTTGCACAGGCGATGGACGAATGGGCAAGCACTAAAGACGTTGTCACAGAGACAGATATTAGAAAACATATAGTAAATGAGCTGACGACCTACAATGCAGACATTGCTTATGCTTATGAAAATCATGATAAAATAATATAGAGAAAGTTATGGCAAGATTTGATTACGATTTAGCAGTTCTAGGAAGTGGCGACGCTGGTAGCGAGGCCGCATTTTTGGCGAACGAAGCAGGTCTTAGTGTCGTAATTATCGAGAATGACAAGTGGGGCGGCTCTAGCTTGAACTATAGCGACATCCCAATGGGGGCACTTCGCTACACTTCTCAGCTTCTCTATAATGCCAGAAAAGGCGCAAAACTTGGTCTTTCTAGCGCAAACCTTCGCTATAACTACCCTACGATGAATAACTGGAAAAACTTCGCCATGAAGCGCGCTGGCGCAGACGACGAGACAGTTTATACCGAAGACAAGATTGATTGTATGCGCGGCGAGGCTCGCCTTCTTTCTGCCCACGAAATTAGCGTTGGCGAAGAAACGATCCGCGTCAAAAAGATTTTGCTAGCTACTGGAGCTTCTACGCTCGATACTGGTATCAAAATACCACAGAACGTTGATTATCTATTACCAGAAAATGTTCCATATATCCTAAGACCACCGAAGAGCATTTGTATCGTTGGCGCTGGCGCAACTGGTTGCGAAATGGCTCAATATTTTGCTAGCCTCGGCACCGAAGTTACTCTTGTCGATCTTGCTGTTCGTGTTTTGCCTCGCGAGGACGAGGAAGCCGGTCAGGTGCTTGAAGAATTGTTTACAAAGGACGGAATTCGCGTTCTAACCCAGTCCAGAGCAATCGCCCTAGAAAAGGATGGTTCTGCCGGCAAGCGTATTGTTATCCTACGCGGCGGCGAAGAAAAAACTATCAAGGCCGAGGAAGTTCTTCTTTGTACTGGCTATGCACCGAACGTTGATTTGGGTCTAGAAAATGCAAAGGTCAAATTCTCGAGCGATGGCGTTAAAGTGGACGCTTCTATGCAGACTAATGTTAAGGGTATTTATGCTTGTGGTGATATAATTGGCGGCTATAGTAGTAGCGCAAAAGCCAAAATGGAAGCTCGCATCGCAGCCCTTCATATTATTGGCAAGTCCAAGGAAACCGTAGATTATACCGGCCTAGTCCACGTTACAAAGATTTATCCAGAAATCGCTAGCGTTGGCATGACCGAGGACGATTGCATTAAGCGTGATCGCAAGATTAAAAAAGTTATTAAGCCAATTTATTGTAACGCATCGATTACGACCAATTTCCGCTCTGGATTTATCAAGATGATTTGCAGCAAGAACGGCATCTTCATGGGCGCAACTATCATGGCTCCAAATGCTGGTCTAATCGCGCAAGAGCTAGCTATGGCACTCAAATACAATATGAGTATCTTCGAGATTTTCCAGGTGCCACATCCAGAAAGCGAGTGGTCCATGATTATCCAAAACTGTTGCTCAGATTTGCTAAAGTCTTAAGAATAAAAAAACATCCGCCAATTATTAGCGGGTGTTTTTATTTAAATAGCAAGTCCATCCATTGCTCGAAGTTCGACTTCTCTTCCTGAGTATAGAGACCCGTATCTTTGTGGGCATTCTTGGCTTCATTCGAGTTCCTTGGCAAAACTACCATCGTCTCGCCTTCGGCCATTTTGCCACCCTTGGAGCGAGCTAGTAACTCCTTATATTCGTCGGTTTTATAATACTCCTGTTCGAGCTGAAGTTTTTCGACTTCGAGTTTTACCTTTGCGAGCTGAACGTATTTTTCTTGAAGTTTCTGCTTGAGCTCCCAGTTCCTAGACATCGAACTAACGGCACCAATCGTAAACCAAAGACAGGTAATAATTGCGACAGCATTTACAATATTATTGGCCGTCAAAAAGTCATGTTGCAAGTGATAGAAAAATCTCCTGAGATTAGTCTCAAGCTTATGCATACATAGCTATTATAGCATTTATAGCCACGAGCGTTTTGTGCTGCGATGCTATAATTAACTTATCTATGAAGAAATCTAAGTTGAAGGTTTTTCTTGTTATCTTTTTTGTTATTCTTCTTGCACTCGGAGCAGGCTTCGGAATTCCTTTCGGGATAAAATGCGCCAAAAGAAATGAGCTAGTAGGGCTAGGCTACAGCCGGGAGGTTGCCGATTATATTCTTACTAATGACTACTATGAGAAGTTCACCGAGATTGGTTACAACGAAACTCTAAATCATATTCTTTTACAGAGCGACTACAAGACAGAGTATCTAGATAGTTACACGCAGATTAGTTATGTCGATTCCGAAGATTTCCTAGCGCTTACTAATGCTTTTCTAGACAAAAATTATTCTACTGATGATATAAATTTCATCTTTAAACGCTTCGAACATGAAGATATCGTCAAACTTTCCGAGCGGGATTATTTTGCCGAGTTACAAAAATACTACTCCATAGACTACGCAAAACTCAGAGATCTAGATAGATATGTAAGCTACAAAGAAAAAACTAACAAAGACTACGAGCAAACGGTTTTAGACGTTTCACTCAATCTAGATTTAGGAGAATACGAGGCAGATTACGAGAACACCGAGTTTTCCGTAGATATGCTCGTTAACAAGAATTTCTCCGTTAGCAAAGATTTTGAGCCAAAAGATTTAGTCGATGCAGGTAATGGTTTTTATCTGAATAAGGAAGCATATGAGGCGTTCACGGAAATGCAATCAGCGGCAAGATCAGAAGGCTTAGAAATTGAAATTAATTCTGCATACAGAAGCGTTTCAGAACAGGAAGCTATTATGAACAATCAGTGCAGGACTTATGGGGACGATTATTGTAAATCTCATGTCGCAACTCCTGGTTTCTCGGAGCATCATACAGGCCTAGCGCTAGATATTAAATCCAAACATAGCGCCGTTTTTGAACACTCCAAGGAGTTTAACTGGGTTGTCGAGCATGCGGCAGATTATGGCTTTATTTTGCGCTATCCAAAAGACAAAGAAAACATTACGCGCTATAGCTATGAGGCTTGGCATTTTCGCTATCTTGGCAAAGATCTAGCGAAGAAAGTCACTGATTCTGGCCTTAGCTACGAAGAATATTACGTCAAGAATATCGAGAAATAAAAATAGGCCGCTTGACCTTCTTAAACATGGTGGCGGGGGTTGGATTTGAACCAACGACCTTCTGGTTATGGGCCAGACGAGCTACCAGGCTGCTCTACCCCGCGATATGTTTTATATATTAAGGCATTTATTTATTTTTGTCAAGCGCTAAAGAGTTCTAGTCCTTAGTCCCTAAAAAACACTCTCGGATTGAGAGTGTTTTTAGTTATCTTAAGCGCCGTCACCATCTGGCAAGAAGCGTAGGATCGAGTACTCGTAACCATCAGAGTCGATACCTTCGATTACGTCGCACCAGTATTCAGTTTCGGAGACCTCGGACTGGCGAGAATGCGTGCTACCAACAATCTTACCATCATAGAAGTTGAAGTAGCCGTTTATCTTTGTCATACCGATACCCGTTGCGCCAGAGACAGCCTCATTACTAATAGCCTTAATTAGCGGCCAGGACTTGCTCGAAGTATCCGTCTGCGTACCTTCTCTTACACCCATTACGAACTTACCCTGTTTGACATATACGCCATAAGCCTTAGGAGCCGAGACATCAATCGTACTTTCGCCGTCAAGATAGATACCTTTATCTTCATCAGTGCTACTGTTATCTGCATAGATGCCATAGGTTTCGCCCGTCATATTTGTGTCGATATCTATTAAGCTCTTGTTCTTGATATATAGCGATGAGCTGCTGCCGTAGTTATAAATACCGTACCTACTGTAGCTTCTGCTATTTGGGCTAGAAGTATTAATCGTAATAGTCGACCCATCCACCGTCATAGTACCAGAGTTAACAATACCAACTGACGCACTTTCGTTATGCTCCCTCGTATCAGAGATAATCTTAACCTTCGAATTGTTCGTAATATTAAATACGCCTTTATTGCGAATCGTAGCGTCACTGTAATTATTATCAAAGTTACCAGCAGGCACTAGGTTAAATGTACTATTCGAAAGAGTCATCGAACCGTCAGCCGCAATTTCTATACTCTTAGACTTTACCGTATGGTTATTAGTGTAGGTACTATTCTTGATTTCAATAGTGCCGCTCGTAATATCAAAGTTGCCGTTTTCCATAGTACTACCCGTAATCGTAGTCGTTGCATTAGTCTGATCGATTATCCTTTCGGCACGGTTGAAGTCTCTTGTCGTATCTGCAACTTCTAGTACCGATTGATCGATTTCTACTTCACAATTCTTTGCGAGAATCATGTAGTATAAAGTACTCGACGTGTCTTCCGTATCTAATTCAGATGATTTTACGGTCAATTTGCCGCCTAGTTGTTCAATAACACCTTCGTTCGAACTCAAAACAGAACCATTCTTAACCTCAACATCACCATATCCGGTAATCAAGAAGCTCTTGTTAGCACTATGATCTGCATGATTAACATTCATGCCGTCCAAGACAAGGCTAGAGCCTGCCTCATTCGAGACAAAGTTATCAGTAGTAATATCGAAGCCCTTCATAGTCAACTCTGCATTGGCCTTATTAATAAAGAAGAAGTTGTTTTCGTGATAATCAAGGACTGGTCTTGTGGACGAAGTATTCTGAATAGTCGTTTTGCCGTAGTTTGTAATTTTTGCGCCTGTAACAATCGTATGGCCATCAAGCTCGATTGTAATCTTCTTTTCTGCCGGAATAGTAATATATTCAAAGACATAATTATCCTTGAGAAGCGTAATTGTATCGTTTTCGCCAGCAGCAGTAATTGCGGTTTGCAAGGATGGGAAACATGTAACATTGTCTATTGCTGGACAACTACCACTACCAATCTTTGCCAAAGCTTCAGTCACAGAGACATATTTCACATCATCGTAGCCGGTTTCTTGAGTACCATGCATGTATGAATCAGTAGCAATTGTCTTAATATTACGATCAAAGTATGCTGAAACATTACCACGAATACGTCCATCAAAGAGGTAAACTATACCACCGTAAGCACCAAACTGCCCGCCACTAATAACTGGGGTGGCTAGTGAATTATCTACGCCGTTATAAATCGTTCCATCATCTACACCAATCGTCTGAATATCATCCGACCTGCCAGATTCGTTATAGATGCCATAATCGCCACCATTTATCTCGCCGCCAGTAATTAGACTAGAGGTATATTCATTCGTATAGTAACCATAAGCCAGCTTGCCGTCACCTTCAGTCGTAGCAGTAACCGTGCCTCCAAGAATCTTCATATTTCTACTCCAATAGGAAGATGAACTACTAGAGTAATAGCCGTATGCATTGTTATTCGTGCTCTTAACCGTAGTCGTACCGCTATTGATCACGAAATTGCGACCACGCACGCCATACGAAGCATTACGCCCAGTAACCACAACCGTGTTCGAAGTCAATTCCTTAGCATAATCGACACCATATGCAGCTCCGCTCGTACTCGTTACCGTAATCGTATTACCCTCAACTTCACCAGCATCCTCAACGCCAGTAGCGCTACCCGAACCAGTTGTAACATCGATAATAGCATCGTAGATATTGGAGTTATCTGAATCAGTATCAATACCGTCTGCGCTCTTACCTGTAACAGTTACCTTGGTTGGATTATTAGTTACCGTAGATTTCTTTACGGTAGCCTTACCGCCACTAATGCCAAATGCACTGCTGTTTTCTGAGTTTGCCGTAAGAATACTGCCATATACTCCTACCGAAAGAGGAGCAACATTAGAATGATCCTCACGAATACAATCAGCATCACCAGTGCTATTATCGGTTGCAATAGTCGAGTCGGTAACCGTAACTGTTCCGTTGGTAAAGTAGATACCATATATCGTATGCGATGTAGAGGTGCCATTTTCTGCAGTAACTGTGGCATTTGTCACTTCTACGGAGCCACCCTTGCTATAAATCGCCGCATTAGATTTCTCGCCAGAAACCTTTACGGTACCTCCAGTTTGGTTTAGTGTGCCATTGTTATTAATCGCATTATAAGCACCGACAATCGTACCAGCCTGAACATTTAGAGTGCCCGTATTATCGATTGCAGGAGTCGAGCTAGTTGGATTGACGCCCTGGAGAATACCACCACCAATTGAATCTCTAACGGTAAGCGTGCCGCTATTCTTGATTGGCTGGGTATTAGAGACCGTATGCCCCATTAGATCGAGCGTATAGGTATGAGTATTATTGTCGATAATGGCTTCGGAAGTACTGTCTTCAAGGACATCAATAATATCACCATCGCGGAAGTCTATATCTTCGTAGACGGCGTTAAATGATCTATATTTGCGATCAAGACGTTCGTTGTATAGGAATTCGCTGCCCAAAACGAGCCAGCACTTTGTCTTGCCGTCTTCTTTTACGATGTTATAGGTTGCGCCAGCCGGAATACCCTTGATTTCGCTTCGATCAAGAATATAATCATAGTCTTCTGCGTCTTTTCCGATTATGGTGCCATCATAGAAGTATACGTAGCCTGTATAGATACCAAAGTCATCACCCGTAATCGTAAAGGCATCCTTATTAATAGCGTCACTATTATCGCCTAGAGTTATTGTATTGGAAGCGCTCGGAGAATCGCCATCCATGCCATAGTTTTGACCATAGATAGTACCACCCAAGATTTTAGCCTTCTCAGCCTTAATACCAACTGCAGCTTTGATGTCAGTTGCTTCTTTTTTCGCAGAAATACTGCCGCCATAAATATTGGCATCGTCCGCAAAGACACCATAAGAAAGATCGCTATACGAATACGAATCAATGATGCCACCATAAATATTCGCATCATCACAATAGATACTATAGCCCTTATTCTTAGCGATTGTCTCAATCTTGCCATAATACACAGTCTGGCCAGAGTAGTCCCTTGCTCCGCCGAGGCCATAGGCATCCTTACCTATAGCCTTAACTCGTGGATTATCTTCCGGTTGTCCATTCTCTTTACCGATATTAGTATAAGCATAAGCAATACCAATAGCAGTACTTGCATAAGTCGAAGGGTCATTTTTGTCTGTACCAGAGAAAGCTTCAATATAACCGCTATACATGTTTACTGTTAGGCTATAGTTACTACCATACTTGCGCATGCCATAGGCAGCAGTCGTCTCAGAAGACGAAGTAATCGTACTATTAGTATAGTAGACAGTAACTGCGCCATAGGTTGGAACATACACGCCATTGGTTGAACTCTTTTCAGACGATACAGTAATAGTGCTACCAGTAATATAGATTTTCGAATCATAAGCATATATTGCTTCAATATCGGTACTTGTTTTCGACGTCGCTTCTAGAGTCGAGTTATTGAGCTCAAATTTCGTATAATCATATGCTCGGACAACCGTATTACAGCCACTACTCGAAGAACTAATCGAGAGCTTACTATCGCTTATGACTAGGTTCTTCTTCGTAGTAGTAGTTTTATTAACTACGATACAGGCAGAAGTAAGCTCACTATTATTAATAGTAAGATCGCCCTCGTTATCAATGGTATTATTGCGGACATTAGTATTTACGATTTTACCCTTAGCCTGACCTTCGCCACCAACAATCGTCATATTGCCACTATTCTTGAGTGGCTGAGTATAGGTCAAGGTATGACCATCAAGATTAATCGTAACAGTATGCGTATTATCTGGATGGACCGCCTCAGTAGAATAATCTTTTGTAACCGTCAACGTATCGCCATCCTGGAAGCGTTCGTCGCCGTAAGCCGCGTTAAAGGAGTTATAGTCCTCGTTTAGACGGTCGTTATGTAAATAAGTTTCGCTTTCTATGAGCCAGGTATTTGTCATGCCGTCAATTATCTCTGTATGCGTTTCGGCACCGTCTGCAATCGCCATAATATTATCACGATTGCGAATCGAGTCAGTACCACCAATAACCGTACCGTCATAGAAGTTAATATAGTCTACATCAAGACCATAATCTCCACCTGTAACAATTGGAGCGTTCTTATTTATAGCGTCCTCGCTATTGCCTAAAGTAACACTCTTATTTGTAGGGGTTGCACTAATACCGATATTTGTACCAGTAATATTTCCGCCTACTGCTTTAACAGTGTAATACTGAGTAGCAAAAACACCATAACCGAGTTTTTCGGAATTTTTAGTCGTACCAGTAATTGTGCCGCCATTAATAGTGCCTGTATAACTGTAGCTCGAGCTAGATCCACCATATAGACCATATGCATTTTTCTCATCACTAGTACCAATAATCGTACCGCCGTTAATCGTAATCTTTTCAGCGTAAACACCATAAGCTACGCCGCTCTTAGAAGTACCAGTAATCGTGCCACTGTTAATCGTAGACACTAGACGAGCGCCATAAGCATCACCACTTGTGCTGGTTGCCGTAATTGTGGAATCAGTAATAGCATTAAAGCCTTCATATACACCGCGTGCTGCTTTTGTATCACTCGTTGCTTCGATGACCGCATTAGTAATCTTATCAACATTACGTACGCCGTTAGCTTCGACGGTATGAGCAATCGCCTTAATAGTTGGGGATTTTTCCGAATTCTCGCCCTTTTCGATATTAATAGTAGTATTACCGCTGCCATCTATACCAGAGACGGTTTTGCCACTTGTAGCTAGAGTTTCGACAGTAATGCTGCCAGAATACATATCTATCTTTGCAGCATTAGACGCGCGAATACCATTCACTGTGCCTTTATTTTTGATATTTATCGTGCCGTCATAGATTTTTACAGTTCCATTGCTTGTAAATAAGCCATATATATCAGCAGCATTGCTATCGGATCCATACTCGATTGTACCGTCTTCGAACTCCAGTGTGCCGCCATTATTATAAATAATGTAGGTTGTAGACGTTGGCGGATTAGTACTGAAATAGCCATCCTTAATTGTTAGTTTCTTTGAAGACTGATTATAAATAGTGTATTTATTGCCAACATAATTGCCGCCGTCTATTACAGCCTCTGCGGAATTATTATTAACTGCATAATAATTACTATTCGTTACCGAAACCTCGGAATCATCATCAGCGTTAAGGGTCGAGCTACTGCCGGTAAGCTCAATCAACGTTGCGGTATCACCAGAAAGATGTGCGTTTTCGAGATTAATAGTACCAGAGCTTAACAACATAGTATTATTTGAGCTTGGCGACATATTGATGTCTTTCAAATTCAATGTGCCGCTATTTGCAAAGCTGCGTTCAAAAGTAATACTTCCCGCATCCGTGCTGAACTGGCTATCCATAATATTAAACGTGCCATTATTTTGCCAGTCATAAGTTGCAGTGATATCGTAGCCTGCAATATCAAAATCAATCGTTGTGTTTTCCGGAACAGTTATGCTGTAGTTTGCAGGAAAATCACGGACAGCATAGATCTTGTAGCTCGTAACGGCAGAAGCATTGATGTTGTCCTGAAGGTCATAATAATAAACCTCACCCTCATCAATCGTCTTCGAGACTGCTAAATTTGAGCTCTCGAGTTGAACGTGCTGCTGATTCTTGGCTGGATTCTTGCTAACGAATGGATAATAGTCGATATCTTTATACTGTTCGACCTCGTCCATCGTGCGATACCATGGAGTAGAATCCGCACCACCAACAAGACCAGTAACACCTTCAATGATACCGTCATAATAATTTAGCGTTGCATTTTGCTGCATACCAACAGTATTGCCATAGAGGCGGACATAATTGTGGTTAATCTTTGCAGCCCTATTATGGTTATCGTTTTCTTCATAATCATCAATGCCGAGAGTGAGAGTACCGTTATTAATGACCGCTGCACCGTTAGGATTATTTGTATCGTTTTCGTTTTGTTCATAGTTATCGAAAGCACCATTAAGAAGCGTCAAATTACCGTTAGACGTATTAATTAGGTAGCCAGTTACAGTGTGTGCGCCAAGATCAAGTGTAATATTTTTTTCGTTTGTCACAATTTCAGTAGTATCAACGAGAAGCTCAATCGTATCACCAGATTCTGCTTCTTCGTGAGCGGCCATGATGGATGGATACACAACATTAGTGCGTACAATCTTCGCAACAATTGGTAGCCACTCAGCGGTTAGGCTGACGTTATCGTTAACGACGAATTCGCTGTCGTCCATGTGCGTATCAGTGTCAGTATAGTGCCAGTAATCAAAGATAGCATTATCGTGAGAGATATCCTGCATTGTATAGGTCTGACCTGCACGAACCTGAGTCTCTAGATCGCCAGCATAAGTACCGCCGTTTGGAACAATCGTGACAGTATAGAAAGTAGAGCTCCACCAGTTAGCTTCAAGGGTAGTGTCGGCTTTAATGTTTATATATTCTGTGTCTGAAGCAAGAGTTGAGCTTGTTTCGCCGACAATCTTAGTCCAATCTTTGAGATCATTGCCATCTTTGGAGATGGATAGGATTTCGTAATCCGTGTTCCAGTCTACGGTAGTTTGAAGCTCACCTTCGTAAGTACCCCCATTAGGGATAATGGTGACGGTGAACTTCTTGATCTCATAGTTAGCAACAAGAGTAACATCCTCATACATTGTTACAGAATCGCCAGTGAAGATACCGTCTTCACCAACAGTATCCGAACCTTTTTCTACAGTCCAGTTTACGAAGTTGTAGCCTTCTTTTTCTGGGGTCGCAATAGTTTCAGACTGGCCTGGGCGGTAGCTCTGATGCCAATCTTCTTCGGAATCTAAGTACTCACCGCCGTTTGGCTTAATGGTTAGGGTATAGGTATTCTCGTTCCATTTGGCTTTGAGGGTAGTGTTGGCATGGATTTCAATGTTGTTGTTTGCATCTGGAGTGTTGGATGGGTTAATTTCCCACTCTACGAAATTGAAGTGATCGCGCGCAACTTCTTCGATGTGATAAGTTTCACCCTCGCGGCGAGTAGCAGTTAGTTCGCCGTTGTATGTGCCACCGTTTGGATCAACTGTGACGGTGTAGACATTTGTGAAGCGGACTTTACCATGAATCATGAGAGTACTGGCAGCTTCTTCTGCGGTAGCAGAGGAAGCGAACATGAAGATACCAAGAGAAGAAAGAGTAAAGACAATTGCATACTGGCGGATTCTCTTGTTACGTACAAAAACGAAAACAATTGCTCCAATGCTAATTAGGGCAATAGTTCCAGTTTTTATGACGGCAGTTGTTGCGGTTTCTGGGTTTTCTGGTTCGCCTGGCGCGTCTGGAGTATCTGGATCGTCTGGGGTTGGCTCTGGGCCAGGTTGTGGTCCAGGCTGTGGTTCTGGTTTGACCTGAGTGTAGGTAAGAGTTAGGTTATAATCTTCGGAGACAGTCGACGTATCATTTTCGTTAGTTTTAACGATTACAAAAACATCTCTAGTTTCGCCAACTTTGATAACATCATCAACAGCAATACCTTCGAAAGAATATTCTAGAAAATTATATTCAGACTCATTTAGGGATATACTGTCAATTTTAACAGGAAGCTCCTCGTCGTTTGCGATCGTAGCTTTGTACTGAAGCTCTTGATCTTTGGCTAGGAAGTTGGCATCAAAATCGTAGCCTTCTTCAGGCGTATTAATTTCGATATTTTCTGTCGGTTCAGAAATCTGCTCGAGCGAACTCAAGCTAATTGCACTAGCAGAAACTGAACAAAGTAGCGATGCAAAAACGCATGCTACGAAAAATCTCACACCCTTAACCACTTTTATCTCTCTTTTGCACTTTTTGTCTCTCAAACAATAATGCTTAAGTTTATTATACATCTTTTTCAAAAACATACAAAAACCACCAAAAAAATACCCCCTTATTTCGGGGGTGATTTTTTTATTTCTTTATTTCCTTAAAGAGAATGTTGTTTCCTTCAAGCTTATATACAACTTCTACTTCGCTTGATTCACTTGCAATATCTACAATGTTTTCTGGCGTAATAACTTCTTTGATAGACATTGGCGTACCGTGGCCATTGAGATAGTCATTAATGCTATGCTCGTGCAGAATATCGTCCTGACTCGTGCGATTGAGGGCCGTATATGGATTATCTATTACATATTTATCATAGACTGCATAATATTCACCACCCTTGGATTTTACAGATTTCAAAAGGTAGACCGTTACCGGCGTAAGAGCAATCACTTTTTTTACATCGTATGGATTACGAAAAATATATTTATCTTTCTCTTCGTCATATTGAACATAGCGACTAGACAATCCCTGCAAAATCATTTCGTCGTGCATTTTGTCGCTATCTACATCGATATCGAGATGTTTTTTAATTATATCTACTATTTCGTCAGCACTAAGTTCATTACCACCAGTGTTTGCGTAATTTAGTTGCATTGCAAAGCCAACAGCGTCCAGGAGCCTCTCGCGCTTCTCCGTCTCCTCGATTTGCTCTTTAGGAATTTCGGCTTTTGCTTCGTCAGAAATCTCGTCTTTTTTATCAAAGATGTCCAAGAAGTAGGCTATATCCTGAGTTTTTTCATTAAATGATATTTGCTCGAGCTCAGAGAGTTTATGGGGACTAAAAATTAGTAGGCAGACCAAGGTAAGCGAACCAATACAAACGGCCGTAATAATCGGAATAATAATCTTTTTTGAAAGTTTTTTCATATTGCTATTGTAGCAATAAAACTAAAATGGGTCTTATTATCTATAATTCAATATAATATAAGCATGGACAGCTTAATCATCGCAATGCTTAGCGTGTTTGTACTCCTGCTTCCGCTAGCATTACTAATTAGAAGCAAAAGAAACAAGAAAACAGACGAGTCGCAAAACCCAATCGCACAGTTTCCACCAGAAAATACATCAGTAGTGCCGCCTTTATCCAAGACCCCAACATCCCTAAAGGTTAGCGGAGGAATCCTCTTAACAATTCTAATTCTCATTGGTTTTGGTTTTTTGATTGCGGTTTCAGATAGTACGCCGGGCGCTGGACTCGCAATGTTTTTTGCCTTGGGTGTTTTTCCAATACTAGCAGCTGCCGGAGTAATTGCCTTCATTGGCTTTCTTGTTTCTGCGATTATTGCTGCAGCAAAAACAGATATACCGGAACCTGGACAGAGCCAAGAACAAACAACCGGCCAGAATCAAGAACAAGAGCAAAAGCAAGAACAAGATCAGAACCAGGGCCAAGGCCAGAAACAACAGGAGTAAGCCACGCTTGCGATTATTTTCGGCATTACTTTTCTATGTTTTTGATTTCTTATCTCATAAAGAAGAGTGTCAAATAGAGCCAACAACTATAACAGATATGCTACAATAATAGATATCCGTTGGGGGCATAGCTCAGCGGTTAGAGCAGTCGGCTCATAACCGATTGGTCGCTGGTTCAAACCCAGCTGCCCCCACCAAATTTTATAAAACTCGGCATTTTGGCCGATTTTTTAGTGCTAAATACCTTACAGATTACGTTTTGGGCGATTTCGAAATCTCAGATTTTGTTTCAAGTACCAAAATATCTAGCGAATAGCCTGCCCCGTTTCTTAAGCGCGGAAATTATGCCCACAATCATGGCAATAGTAGAGCTTGGAATTATTCTGAATTATACGTTTACTAATCCAAACATAGCCCTTACCCTGTGATTTTTTAATAATTGCGAACCACCAGTCAAAGCACATCAAAACTGCAATTGCCGCCATAAGTTTACAGGACCACCATACGACATAATAGAGGCCAAACAAGATCAACCAGAGAAAGCCGTGTTTATTACGTTCACTAGAAAGCTGAACCTTGCCACTTCCGCATTTTGGACATTTACGATTAATTCCCATAAAATCCTTTCACTTATTTAATGCAATTGTATTACGGTTAGCCTTATAGTGAAACTAATTTTTTACAAAACCTTTTTCTGCCAAGATTTTTTGCCACATTTTGGGCAGCGGAGATGACGCGTGCGCCCCATATGCATTGCTACAAATACAGCCTTGAAAGTTGGAACATGCTTGTGGCCGCATTCAGCACATTTGTAATAACCAGCGATTTGTTCGATTTTTAGACCAAAGAACATGGCGACCATAAATACAACAAAGCCCGTAATAAACATGGTAGTCGCAAGAGCAAAGTTTGTTTCAGCAATTGGAATGGCTAGGAACAGAAAAGCAAAGAAGGTTACCAAACCAATTCCACCAAGCACCCATTCGAGCGCAAGTAGTTGTTTATCTTTCTGTTCTTTTTGCTTAGCAAGCTCAAGAAGATTCTTCTCGAGCATTTTCTCATTATTTTTCATATCTACGATTTCTCCACTAAATAGATCATTAATTGTAATATCAAATAATTCGCAGAGCGCTGGCATCTTTGTCGTTTCCGGAAGGCAAATGCCGCGTTCCCATTTCGAGATAGAGCGATTCGAAATATCTAGCTCTTCCGCAAGACTTTCCTGCGTATAGCCCTTTTCTTGTCGCTTTTTCGCGATAAATTTTCCGATTTTCTTTAAGTCCATTAGGCTCCTTTGTATTATTTTGGGTTCTATTTTAGTCGTTTCCTACAAAAAGACCACAAACCGTAGGTAGAATCTTTATTAATTCTTATTATAGGCGCTTTTATTATTGTTCATATAACTACAAGCTCTGGAGGTTTATGCTCGTAGTATAATAATTGTCAGTATGAATCCGCAGCAGCCAGCTCCAATCGTTTCCCATAACAAGCTTAATGTATTCATTATTCTGCAAGTAATACTTCTTGTAATCCAGGTAATTATTCCATTATTACTTCTTACACCGCAAGGCTACATTCATCGACCGTTCGATAACGGATTTGGGCGTACTTACGTTAACGGATACGAAATGGGGATGTTTGCTTACCTTATAGCTTCGGCAATCTTTGCGCGTTTCTCAATGCTCAACATTTGTATATCAGAAAAGAGCAAAGCGTTTCAGGTAATCTACCTAATATCGCACATTATCTTATCCTTTTTTATATTTTTGGATTCATTAAAAAATATATGCATAGATAGCTGTGGAAAATATGTTTTAATTAATACCGCCACTGGTACCACAGCATTCATTCTATACCTTCTCGAGTTTTGGTTAATCATTGCTTCACTCATAATTGTCGGCAAAATAAATAAGGCACAAGCGCAACTAGTAGCTACAAGCTCAGCACTCCAAGAAGCACACCCTGAAAACCAGGCAGAAAACAACCAAAACAGCCAATAGTTTTAAATACTTCTATATTTTTCATAAGTGTCATCCCGCTCTCCTCTACAGCTTACCTGTGGTAGATTTTTCTACTATTTATGATATAATATCGGCACGAGTGGTGGCATGGGCCGCCAAGTTTTTTATTAGAAAGAGGTGTAATGTATCTATGAAAAAGACTATACGCTTCGAGGGCGGCACCGTCCTCAACAAAGAAAACCTTGCTCTTGTTACAGACCTCACGAGTGGTTTCTCGAAAGCCAAGGCAAAGAAATATGGCTTCGACCTCGTTAACTTCTCCGTTAGCTACAAAAACGACGGAAAGGTTATCGAGTACAAGGATGGCAATGAGCAGTCCGATGAGTTCTATGCTGAACTCGCAAACGAGAAGACTACCGACGCGAAGACTGGCAGCAGTATCGAAGACTTCGTTTCCATCTTCAAGAATCGTCTTAAAGAAGGAAAGCTGGTTATCTATCTTGGCGTTACAGATTCACTTTCGGCAGGCATGCGTAATGCCGCCATGACAGCTCGACAGATGATCTGCGACGATGAACCAGATCTAAATGCAGACAAAAACATTCTTATCTGGCCGACACACTGCATTGCCGGTGGACTCGGCCTCAGCCTTAGACTGCTTCGCGCTTGGCTCGACGAAGAGCCGAGAACATTGAACGAGCTCATGGAAAAGGTCGATTTCTTTGGCAACCACACGGCACATATCTTCACATTGTTTAGCTACGACTACATGAAGCGTAGCGGACGCTTTGCGAGCACAAAAGATCAGCTCAAGATCGCTCTCGCAAAGACAATGAAGATATTCCCTGTCATGCTTTCGCCTAGAAACGGTCCGCTCCAGCCTACCTGGAAAAAGGTTCGCGGAGAAAGAGCTCTGCTCAAGGCTTTCGTCGACATCTATGCAGATACCGCTATCGATCCCGAGCACGGAACCGTAGAAATCGACTACTCCGGCCCGACAAGAATCAACTCCATCGCCTACAAAAAGGCCGAGGAGCTGCGCAAAGAACTTACCGAGGCATTTCCTGCAGTCAAGATTATCATGGCACAGACCAGCCCTTCCGTGGGCTGTCATGTAGGCCCTGACGAGATTTCTTTCTTCTTCCTCCAGAAGGACGTTCGCCCTGACATGGAGTGAGTCACAACATTCTTCTTTCTTTCAGAGTCCCTTCGGGGGCTCTTTTTTCTCGAAGAGCGCATTGTGATATATTAAAAGTAGTTAACCAAATAAAATAAACATGGCAAATACAAAATCTTCAAAAACAACTACTAAAAAGACTACTTCTAAACAAAAGGTTGTAAAAGTTACAACAAAAACCACCAAGGCTTCAGATATCTGGATTCAGGTTGGCTTAGCTATATACTTTACGGCATATTTTATCGCGCATCATTTTCTGGGCGTTTATAACACGCGCTGGATTTTGTATCTTGGCCTAGTTTTTCTAGTTATTTATGCCATTAAAACCAGGCAGAAGAAAGAAGAAAAGTTTGCCGAAGGTTTTTGCTTCTATAAGTTCTTCTTGGTCTATATTATCGGATGCATGATTGGTACTTATTACGAAGAAATTCTTACCTTCTGTCGATCAGGTCAGTGGCTATCTAGGCAGGGATTAATATATGGGCCGCTTAACCCAGTTTACGGCTTCGGTTTTCTAATCTTTACTTTTCTTCACTTCACCAACCCAAAACGCAAATGGTACCTGACCTACGTTTATTCTTGTCTAATTGGCGGACTAACCGAGGTTATCTCAAGCCTGATTGGAGAATATATCTTCAAGGCTAATGCCTGGGATTATTCAGATAAATTCTTGAATCTTTGGGGACGCACCACAATTCCGTACATGCTCTTCTGGGGCGCAGGCGGGTTAATCTTTGTAAAGCTCGTTTATCCAGCTTTATCTAAGTTTATTGAGTTGTTACCAAAACGAATCGGCAACGTAATCATGCCTAGCTTTCTAGTGTTCGTAGCATTAAGCCACATCGTGTCTTATACTGCACTATTTCGCTACGGAACCAGAGCAGAGGGCCAAGCGGCAAGCAACGGAATCGAGCTATTCCTAGATAAGCATTTCGACGACAAGCTCATGAAGCAATACTACGATAATCCAGCACACAAAAAGATTGGAGAATAGAGCGAGCCACGCAACAAGTGGCTTAGAATTCTCCAGCTATCTCCAAAATAGCTACTAGTATCCCGATAATAAACGGCGCGAAACAGGCTAGCAGAATTATAACTACAGCTATAGTTCCGGCCGTTTTCTGAGCCGTTTTTGATGCGGCCGCAGAGTTTGCCATCGTAGAACGATGATTTGGATTTACAATATCAGTGATTGGCCTAGCCGTAATGGCAACCTCGTTTTGATCCGTGGCCGTTCCATACGGAACACGAGATAAACCGGTCACTATCGAGCTAGAGTCGCCCATCATATTTGTATTAACTGAGCGCATGCCGCCAAAACCATAGCGCCTAGCGCGTGCTTCCATAATAGCAATTTCGCGATTTTGCTTCGCAATCATTTCTGGGGAGCCATAGCAAAGAAATTCTGACGTCTTACCAGGTGTTAGGCGTGGCGCCGAGAAGTTCCTGCCTTTTGCATCGAGTCCCATTTTGTTCCTAGTTAAGTCCGTTAATAATTACGTAGCTATAGTACGCAATGAAGACAGCGAGGAAAAATGCGCCTTCTTTGCGACCAATGCGCCTGTCTTTCCAGGTAAAGAAGAATAGCAAAACAGTGCTCAGAAGCATCGCTGCAACGTCAATATAGGAGAATGAAAAGCTAGGAATACCACCAATAACAAATGCTGGGACACCAGCAACAATACCAATATTGAAGATGTTTGAACCCACAACGTTACCAATAGCAATATCGCACTCGTTCTTTCGTGCAGCAATGATAGAAGTAACAAGCTCTGGTAAAGACGTACCAAGAGCAACGACCGTCAAAGCGATAATCGCATCAGAAATGCCGATGATTGAGGCGATTTTGCTAGCAGAATCGACAACACAGTTACTGCCAATAATAATACCGGCAATACCGATTACGACAAATAGAACCGCCTTCCAGAGCTTCATCGGAGGCTTTTCTTCGGAGTCTTCTTTAGCAGATTCGGTTTCAGCTTCGAGTGCTTTATTTTCTTTCTTCTCGGCAGCCTCTTCCTTGTTCTTGCGAATACGGCGGCGAGTCGTAGCGATAAGATAGTACATAAAAATGCTAAATGCGACCACCAAAACAGCGCCATCCTGCCTTGTGAAGGAATTATGATCGCCAGCCTGAAGCAAGACATCACACATTAGGATTGCCAACATGACAGTTAGCAAAATCATAATAGGAATTTCTTTCTTTAGCGTGCTGTTCTTTACAGGGAGCGGACGGATTAGCGACGCAGCACCAAGAATAAGAAGAATATTCAAGATGTTTGAGCCAACAATGTTACCGAGCATCATGTCCCCAGTACCAGCAAGGAGAGATTTTACGCTAACCGCGAACTCTGGAGCGGAAGTACCAAAAGCAACAATAGTAAGACCAATAAGGATTTTTGGCATACCAAAGCGAGTCGCAACGCCACTTGAGCCATCAACAAACACATCTGCACCTTTAATAAGAAGCACGAAGCCGACAATAAGAAGAATAATCTGTAATAATATTTCCATAAAACCTATCTTACCACTTTAAGTTTTTTCTAGCCAAATCCTTAATCGGCCACTTACTCTCATCCACAACATGGAGACGACGGCCGCCACCATTAAAGATGTTCACTGATGATTCGAAGGTCTTATTGAATGAAGATTTCGAGCTATTTCGATAGAAAATACCAGAGGAAGCATCCCTTGTCTTTGCAATAGTCGTATAGGCACCGCTATCGCACATCTGAATAATGTAGCAAAGCTGACGAATGCCCTTTGCTTCCTCTTCACCACCACCAAGACAATCCTTCGCTAATCTCAAACAAAGAGAGTTCAGCGCATCGCTAGCTTTCTTGCGTTTTTCTTTCGGTACACCAGGAATAATGCGCGCTTCGGCCATCAACTCCTTGCCTTCGCCTATCATGCCCAATATAAGCTCCTGATTCTCTGGGCTGATGCCAATTTTATCCAAGAAGTCAATTGCATAGCTCTCGTTATAAGCACTCTGAATAAGATCACGCTCAGCACGAGTCTTAGCATTCTTATATTCCGGAAGTTTCGCAGCCTCTGTTTTTCCGATATCGTGAATAAGCATTGAAAGGCGCGTAATTGGAAGAAGTTTGGCAGGTATTTTATCAGCAAAGTTTTCATCAAATAGACGAAGCATTGTGCCGGTATGTTCCTCTAGGGTGAACTTTTCCCAAACACCAGAGTCGGCCTCAAATATGTCTTTGTAACCAGGAACCTTTTTTGCTAGATCTATAATCTGTTCCGGCCTAATAAAACTATCCTCTTCAAGGCCAGCAACTAACAAATCTGACCGTTTTCCCGACGTAGCGGTTAATAGACTATCAACTTTCAAAGCAAGACGGCCAAAAGTCTGCATGCGCTTCCTACGCGCACGCTCGTTTTTCTCTTCCGTATCAACTCTTTCGAGATCAAGCATGAAATTATTATTAAAATCTACACGCTTGCCATTTTCGTCTCTTACTCTAGTAGAGTTTAGACGTTCACGAAGACCCACAATATGCGCATTGCGCATCCAGGACGTCATATATTCCGCGTCATAGCTGGCGCCGTCAAAATGCATATCGTTCTTCAGGAGTTTATGGGCAAACCTCTGAACGCTCCTATAATCTCGAACCATGAGCCTACTGTTCGATGCGGAAGCAATATGTTTTGCTATGCCAGAATCACCAAGCGCTGCAGACAAAAGCGGGATGTCTGTATCTGGTATGACCTTATCAAAGAAACCAGCCTTCTTTCTTGCGAATGACGAAAGCCTTAATTTTAACTTACTAAACGGAATTTTACTACGATCTTCAAAATCAAAAGGAGAAGCCTCCGAAATTGGCATCTGAAGCTTGCGCAAAGCTTCGTTTACCTTCTTTTCTTCTTTCTTGTCTTTTGCTCTGTAATTTGTGTCAATTACACTCGCTTCAGGATCGTTTGAGGTAATGCGGTAAATTTCTTCTTTTGATTTATCGCCACCAGAGCGAACTCTAGCATACTGCTCTGCCACAAAGCGATTACCCGTCGACAATGCAGACACCTTATTCCAGTTCAAATGCTTATCATCCTTGCCGTTGCCGCCCTTATTGCCACCGTTATCATGTTCGGCGTCAACCGTAAACACGGATTTATCGTCAGGTCTCGAACGGCCATGAAGCATCTCTTCATCGTTAACAGAGCGCAAAAAGCCAACTTTTTTTAGATATTCTAGCGCTTCATGCTTTTCTCGTTCCTCTGGAGAATAGCTGCGTTCGCCGACTTCACTTCTCGTTCTTGAAGCTTTTTCGATTTTTTTGTCTACTGGTTTTGATATAACCTCTTTACCTGCCATATCTTACCTCTAAGCTAATAATATTCCCACCATCACTGGCATTGTTACGATAGACAGAATTGTTGAAATTGTAACTAGTTCAGATGATTCAATATCGTTGCCGCCGTATTTCGCCGCAAAGAGACCAAGACTCGTAGCGGTTGGCAAAGCCTGAATGAGCGTACATACAATAATAACTTCCTTAGGAAAATGAAGCGCCAAGAGCAAGAAATAGGTAACGAGTGGGCCGATAATTAGCTGGATTGCCGCCGTAAGAATAAGGCGCCACTTTTTAATAAGCTTCTTGAAGTCTGCGTGCGAGAGCATGAAACCAATACAAATAAGCGATAATGCGGTCGTTGCGCTACCAGTAAAGCCAACGGCGCTTGTGATTGGATCTGGGAGCTTGAGACCGAGCAAGAAGACTAGCATGCCAAGAATAACGGCAATGATGTTTGGATTCGTCACGATACCAAGGAATAACTTCTTGCTAAGCTTGCGCTCAAACAAGAAAACGCCATAAGAGAACAAAGCGATATTAAAAGCAATGATGAAACCACAGTAAGGAACAATCCCCTCTTCGCCAAAAGTGCTCGAGATGATTGGATATCCGAGAAATGTAGCATTGTTAAAAATGAGAGCAAATTGCGACTCAAAACGAAGTTCGCCCTTATAGATATACTTATTAAAAATAATCCTGGAGAGAATTATGAGAGCAAACATTACAACAAAGCCAGCCACCAGACCAGAAACGAATAGGCTAGACGTTTGTTGATTATATTCGTTCGGAAAAGCCGCGAATAGCGATGCAGGCATAAAAACCATTAGCAAGAGATTTACGATTGCTTTGTTTGTATGCGTGTCGATAATTTTCCTTTTGCCCAAGAAAAAGCCAAGCAACATAATCAAGGCGATTGAGCCTAGTCGCGCATAAAAACTAGCTAGTTCGATTTGCATTTATCTCTCTCGGTTTTTGTTCTTATGTTTATTATATCAGTTATGCTTGTTTTAGGCATAGCCTTCGGCCTGGAGCGTAAACATCTCTTTGTATAGGCCGTCTTTTGCGATTAGTTCTTCATGTGTACCATGTTCTACCATCTTGCCATGATCCATCACGATAATGCGGTTAGCTTTGCGGACAGTCGAGAAGCGATGAGAAATAATGACAGTAGATTTGCCCTTTTGGCGGCGAAGAATATTTTTAAAGATTTCGTATTCCGCCTTTGCGTCAACCGCAGAGGTAGGCTCGTCTAGGAGTAAGACATTCGGATTGCGATAGAAGGTACGAGCAATACAAACCCTTTGCCACTGACCACCAGAAAGATCCGTAGCATTTTCAAAGAAGTAATCTTTGGAAAGAACCTGATCGAGGCCTTTTGGCAAAGTCTTTACTAGCTTTTCTAGGCCAGCATCCTTGATAGCAAGCCCTAGGCGCTCTTTATCTAGCTCTTTTGAGATATCTCCATACCAAATATTGTCTTTGAAATCTGCAAACGGGAAGCGCGTATATTCCTGAAGCAAAACACCAAGCTGGCGATCATAACTACTACGTTCAATATTTTTGATAGGAGTGCCATTGATTAAAATCTCGCCAGAGCTAGGCGTATAAGCGCCGAGCAGAAGCTTCATAAGAGTTGTTTTTCCTGCGCCATTCTCGCCAACAATCGCAAGACTGTCGCCAGGTTTTAAAACAAAGCTAACATCTTGCAGAGCTGGTTCGGTCGCATGAGGATAAGTAAAGCATACCTTCTTAAATTCAATTGTAGGAGTACCCTCAACTACAACGTCGCCATTCTTCGGGATTGGGGTCTGAATATAGTTAAGATAATCCTCAGCATTCATGAGACCTTCGTTTGCATTGCCAATACTCGAGAAGAGCGCTGTAATATTGCCGCTAAGCTGCTGCAAAAGGCTTCTTACTGTAGCGAATTGACCAATTGCGAGCTCGCCCGCAACGATTTTTAACGCAACGAAGGCTAACGAGGCAAAGTTTACTACCGTTTCAACAAAGCGCATCCAGTTTCCGACCGTAAAAGTCTTGCGGAAGTTCTTGATGTTTTCGATTGAGCCGCGCTGGCGATTCTCGATCATTTTGTCACAAAGATACTCTTGAAGATTATTAATTTTAATCTCTAGCGCAGAGCTAGATTGAGTCATCTTGTCGCCAATGCCGTAAGCGATGCGCCAAAAGCTACTACTCTTCCTCCAGTTTTCCTGAGTCTTTCTGGATAGTTTCAAACTTAAAACAGAGTATGGGATCGAGCTAATAATAATTACTAGCGTAATAATTGGCGAAGTCGCTAAGGTCGTAATCAAGATAGAAATTAGAGAGATAGTAGCACTCGCGATCGAGAAGGTATTACTTATTACCTGATTCACGTCAGAGCCAAAATCCTGAACACGCTCAAAACGATCGGCAAACTCTTTAGTTTCGCGAATCTCGAGCGGAATCTCGATATATTTTAGCGAGATTTGGCGAGTAACCTCAGAGAAGACATCTCTGCGGATTTCCATATCCATCAAAGAAACGATGCGACCAAGGAAAATACCCACAAACTGGACACCAGAAATAACAGCAATCGTAATCAAGAACGGATAGATAACGCCCGTCTGAGCCGCCTGAACAATCTGGTTAACTGCGGTACCGCCTAGGACGGCAAGAATGGATGGGCTGATAGCGCCATAAAGACGCTCGAGCATGGAAAGGAAGCGGCGCTTGCCGGCCGCTTTGTTGTAGATTTTGCGGGCATACATGACACCACGCAACGCTACCCGCAAATCTACTTTTTTGCTTTCTTCATCTTTAGATTTTTTCGCCACCACTTTTCTCGATTTTTTATTCTACGGTTACAGATTTCGCAAGGTTTCTTGGCTGATCAACATCGTTGCCGCGAGCGACAGCAACATAGTATGCAAAGAGCTGCTGCAAGGTGTTTAGAAGTAGCGGGACAGTTAGCTTTGCGTCGGTATCGATACGAACAATATCATCGCAATCAATGTCTTTCTTGGAGTCGGTAAGGACGATGGTATGACCACCGCGAGCGCGAACCTCTTGCAAACCACCAAGGGTCTTCTCGAATAGTGGGCCATCTAGAACATCAACGAGCTCGAAGAAGCGATCGTCGACTAGTGCGATTGGGCCATGCTTTAACTCACCAGCAGCATAAGCTTCGGCATGGACATAGGAAACTTCCTTAAGTTTCAAGGCACCTTCTAGTGCTAACGGATAAGCCGTATCACGGCCAAGATATAGAGCATTATCATACTTGGCATATTTCTCGGCAAGTTTCTTCATGTCCTTTTCGTAGGTCTTGAGCGTTTTCTCGATATTCTCTGGCAAAGCTACGAGTTCGCTTGCGAGCTGACGAACCGTATCCATGTTGCCACCGTGACTTTCGGCAAGCATACCAGCAAAGATAAGCATGGTTGTAACCTGTGCCGTGAAAGCCTTAGTACTTGCAACGGAGATTTCTGGACCAGCATAGACATAAGTACCACCATCAACTTCGCGAGCAATCGTGGAGCCAATAACGTTTACGATGCCTAGAACCTTTGCACCACGGCGTTTGATTTCGCGTAGACATGCGAGAGTATCTGCCGTTTCGCCAGACTGAGAAATAATTAGAGCAGCAGAATTCTCTGGTAGATGGAAGCTACGATAGCGATATTCGCTCGCTATTACGACTTCGGTAGTTAGATCTGGGACAAGCTTCTCGAAGTAGTAACTAGCAAGAAGACCAGCATAATATGCCGTACCACAACCAACGATAACGAGGTGACGAAGATTCTTGAGCTCCTTTGGAGTTAGATTAAGCCCACCAAGACGCATCGTACCATTCTTGGCATCAACACGACCAGAAAGCGTATTCTTGAGAGCTGTACCCTGCTCCATGATTTCTTTTAGAAGGAAGTGGTCGTAGCCGCCCTTCTGGATTTGCTCGAGCTCGCCCTGGATTTCTTCTGGAGTGCTTGCGATAGGCTTGAGATCGAGGTTGTAAACCTTTGCGCCTTCTTTGTTACAAACAGCAAGCTCGCCATCGTTTAGATAGATAGCGTTCCTAGTGTAGCCAAGCAAAGCGGAAGCATCAGAAGCGATAAGAGTTTCGTCTTCGCCAAGACCAATGATTAACGGGCTGCCAAGGCGCGCAACAACGAGAGTTTCTGGCTCGCGTGGAGAAAAAGCGACAATGCCATAAGTACCACGAACTTCCTTGAGAGCCTTAGCAACTGCGTCTTTGAGAGAAGTCTTCTCGTCATATTTGGAGTTAATAAGAGCAGCAAGAACCTCTGTATCCGTATCGGACTTGAATTCAACATCTTTGAGGGCAGCCTTTAGCTCACGAAAATTCTCGATGATACCGTTATGAACCAAAAAGACATCACCAACATTATGCGGATGGGCGTTATTTACGGTTACGCCACCATGGGTTGCCCAGCGCGTATGACCAATACCAAGCGTGCCAGTGTGCGGCTTGAGAGCTAGAACTTTTTCGAGCTCAGCAATCTTGCCAACAGAGCGGGCAAGATGAGGCTTATCCTCGCTATCTAGAGTAGCGATACCAGCCGAATCGTAGCCACGATATTCCAAGCGGCGAAGGCCGCTAATTAATACATCTTGTGCCGGACGCTTACCGACATAGCCCACAATTCCACACATAATAATACCTCCTAATGTATAAGCCTATTTTAGCAAAAATTTTAGCGGAGCGGGAAAGAGAGTTTTATAGTTTTCCGCCTTCGAAGAGCAAAGGCTAGAAATACGTCCAAAAGCCACTAGGCCTCTATTTATGGACAGATTGGTAGGCTACCAAATAATTATTGATTCTTTCTTTCTATTAGCCTCATAAGAAAGAATAGGGCAGTAACAGACAACGATGCGACAAAGGCATACCTCCGTTGTGCCCTCAAAGCTTTCTTGTTTCCAAAAACCGATCGAGAGTATTTCTTAATATAGCCTTTAAGCAACTTATAATCTTCTGCGTATTTCTTTTTAGCCTCATCATCAGCAAAAATCAGACGCGCTAATCCAATCGAATGAAAGAAAATACCGGCAGCATAGGCCTTCCTATAATCATCATTCTTGGTCTTGTTATAATCCTTCTCAAGACCCTGAAGAATACTAATCTCCTCGTGCTTCTTATCATTATAGGCGCTTCGCATCATACTGCCGCTAGTTAAAGCGTAGATTTCAATGACTGGAGATTCTAGTGCGCAAATATTTTTAGCTTTCCTAAACATTCTCAAGTTATACTCAAGATCCTCAGCGTGGCGTATCTTCGAGAACTTCTCATCTCTAATTAGGCTAGCCTTATATAATTTTGCATGCGCCGACGGAACAACTTTCATATACAACAAATCTTCAAAGCCATCTTTAAGCCTTTTTGCAACAGGGCTAGGTTTTTCTTTGGTTAAGCGATTATATTCTTTTGTAGGACGTGATGTCTCCAGCATCGCGCCACATACAATATCTGCGCTTTCCTTCTCTGCGATACTATACATAGAAGAAACCGACCAAGGCAGTAGCATATCATCGGAATCCAAGAAAATAATATATTCACCAGAAGCCACCAAGACGCCACTATTTCGAGCCTCTCCGAGCCCTCGGTTTTCCTGATCTACAACTTTGACATTTTTGTTTTTATGTTCTATTTCGTGTGCTATTTTTGACGTCTCATCAGTCGAACCATCGTTTACAATGATAATTTCAATATTTTCGTAATCCTGAGAAAGCGCACTATTAACACTGTATTCTAACGAAGCTACAGCATTATAGGCCGGAACAATTATCGAGATTTTTGACAATTTAACTTCTTTTTGCACGACAGACCTTCTTTATCATCTTTCCGATTAATTCTAGGCAATATTTCATGTTTTGATTCTTTGCGAACATTGCTAGAATTATAAGATTCGGAATTACAAGAGCAGCCACAATATTAAAAATTAGTAGATTAACCCCTCCTAGATTCATTAGACCCGCTAGATAACGCGACGCAACAAAAGACACTGCCACCGTAATTGCGGCCAAGGCAGCAAAGCCAATTGTTTCAAATGCATAACTGCTATATTTTCGCTTGAATAGGTTTTTATATACGAATTTAGGATAGCTAAAGCAATACAACGCGAGGCCGCTTATGAAAGTACCAAGAAATACACCCGGAAGCCCAATTAACTTTACTAGGATAATGCTTGCTGAAATATTGAGAATCGATTCAGCAATCGGCACAAAACGATCTTCATGATAAATACCAGCCGCATCCTTGAAGACTCCGAATGCGGAGCGATTTACATAGAAGTAGAAATTCAAAACCAAAGCCAAGAGAACGTCTAATCCAAGAACGTATTCACTTCCAAGCCAGACCGCAATAAAGCTATCCATTACAACCAAAAGCCCAGCAGACCCCAAAACAGCAAGCCAAAAATTAATAAACCTAATTCTTCGAAAAACCTCAAATTGTTTCTTTACATTCTTTTCTACCAATAGATTACCAACACTTGCAGTGGTGGCTGCTACGCATTGCATAATAATACTCTGCAAAGCAGAGATAATCATATAGTAGCTCGCATACAAGCCATTAACCTTAAGACCTAAGAAAGTCGTAATTACAAGGTTATCTGTACCAAGAACAATAAAACCGCCGATTTTGTGATAGAAGAGACCTTTGATTTTCGTAAAAATGCTCTTCTGGATTTCTTTCTTCAGCTTCGGAGGGTCACTCTCGCAGATATATGGAAACTTCCTGTTTACAATAGCAATCAAAACAACATTCTGTAAAATCCTAAGCGCCAAACGTACCAAGATATATGCATAGTAATTATGCGTCAAATAGAGAACGAGCATCTGAAGAACAGATACCAAGACAACATAAGCTATCTGACAGACATCGATAATATAATTCTGTTGCGAAGCAATAATAATACTGCGCTTGTAGCCCAAGAAGTACGATAGAACAATATCTGCAAGTGAGACAGCAAAAATAAGATAAAGATTCACATCGAGACTCTGCTCGCCAACAATATTCGGAATAAACGGAAGCAAACAAAGGCCAAGGATCGCAACGACCATACCGATCGTCCAATACCACTTTTTATAGAATGCCATAAGCGCACGAATCGTCTTTTTATCACCCTTCGCGAGTGGCTCATACATGCTAAAGATTACTGCATTTGTAACACCAAGTTCCGCAACAGAAAGCATGGTTAAAATATTCGAGAATAAGCTATTTAGGCCCAAGTACTCAGTATTTAAAATCTTCAAGAAGATTCGTTGCGTAACAATACCAAGAACAATAGTTAAACTATTAAAAAGTACCGAAACTATCATGTTTCGAGCAGAGTTCTTCGTACGCGTACTGGTTGTTTTTTGGCTCATTATTTAATTCTCGCTATAATTGATTTTTCATACTCAGAATAACAGTTATTAATATCTGCTGAACCTTACTGTTTTATGACAAACTCCATCGAGCCCCCCCCACTCATATTTCTTATCTATTTAAAGTTTATCAAAAACTACCAGCTTTTAACACGATGGGCGATTGATAATTTTAAATAACTATAGTTTTCTTGATTAGTAGCTCCTATAATCCGTTTATCTATTTTAGATTCTAGTTTATTGACAGATATAATTCTCTTTGATAGAATTGTATCTATAATCCTCGGTAGCTCAATGGTGGAGCAAGAAGCTGTTAACTTCGAGGTTGCCAGTTCGAGTCTGGCCCGAGGAGCCATTTGAAGAGAAAAAGATAGACCGTAAGGTCTATATTTTTTATTTAAATAGCACAAAAAATACCCCCGCTATTCACGGGGGATTTTTATTTTGACCTTCGAGACATTGAGAAGTTTTATGCCTCCGCCTTCTCTCTTTCTTCCTGATGCTTCAGGCGAAGCGCAATCGGAATCGCGAACGGTACGAAGAGCAAAATAGTCGCTAGTGCAGCATATTTCAGATCAAAGTCCGCCGCCCAGCCAATCACCCATACCGAAATAATGTAAGACAACTGAGAAAAAACCTTCGCCACCGATTCAACGGTAACCTGCTGCCTTTCATCGACATGAACTTTCAGGTTTGGCATCATAATAACCCTTGTCCACCCCTGTGCCATTCCAAAGAAGACATAAAGGCCGAGAATCAAGACAGACACCTTCGCATACATTATACTTGCCGCCAAGGTCACCAAGGAAACCGGCGCCGCAAAGCAGAGCCATTCAGGCAACTTGCTGCCAAATTTCCTAGCAAGTTTAGTGCCAGCATAGGACATCAGTGAGTTTGCCGCCCATCCGAGAACAATCCACTTACCATCAATGCCGACGAACTGCAGTAAAGGTGTAAATATCCAAGTGATGCCATGAGTAAGTTCTCTAGACACCACAAATGCCGCAATACGAATGTTTGTTGCTGGATTCTTTAAGCTCCACGATGCAATTCTCTTCATGTCCGTAAACGGAGAGCGCTCGGTTTTCTCAAGCTTTTTACTATCGTCTCGAATGAACATTGCCGAGATAGCCGCAATCACGAACGGAGCGCTCGAAATTGCGATAACCTGCCTTACGTTCAGGTCGCCAATCGCAAAGCCAATCAGATAGTATGCAAAGCACGCAAGCTGACTCAGTGATGACATCAGGCCAAAACTATCCTTAAACAGCTTGTGATCATGCGAAGCATCCTCTTTGTCTGCGAAGTGCTGAAGCAAAGAAGTGTCAACCCCCTGAGAGAACGCCATACCGACGCCAAAGAATGTTTCACAAAGCACACAGTCGAGCATCGTCTGAGCTCTCGCATAAAGCAGCAAGCCAGCAAAGCACAGCAAATCGCCGGCGATGTTTGCAAACTTGCGACTAAAGCGATCAGCAACCCAGCCAAGCGGAACGTTCAGAAGCATAGCTACTACCGTGTAGGCAGCCTGAGTGAGCGCAATCTGCTCATGCGAGAGACCAATCTCATTCTCGTAGAGAATGGTCATGAACGGGATGCTAATGATTCCGGCCGTCAGCACAGATTCGAGCATTACTAGAAAACGGTTTACTCTCGGCGAAGACCAACTTTTGATTCTTTTGGACATAAGAATCCCTCCTTCTTTTTCTTGTCCGAAGTTATAAAATACTAGCCGTCGTTTTATTGTACGGCTAGATAAGCCTCAAAAGCGCCAATCTTTGCTTTGTATTTTTGTCGATTCTTTCTAGATAAGTACTTTTGAAACTTATCTAGAATTGCAAGAATTTAGACAGTTTCAAGTTTATTTTCCCAAGGCATAAGAAGATAACCGTTGTTACGGGCGGCTTCTACGACAGGGGTAGTAAACTTGATACTGTGTTTAATCATAAAACTAAAATATCATACTTTTGCGCTTATGTCAATAAGTTTGTTTTGCAGAAAAAAGCCCTGCAATTAGCAGGGCCCTTTGTCAGATGATCGAGAATTCACGAATTGTCATCATGTCGCCATCTTTGTCGTATTTCTCAGGGATAAGCAAATCGTAAACCTCTCTACCCGTCTCGCGCGCCGCCAGTGCGGTTCCACGATCGACAATATAGAATACATCGTCGCGAATTGCAGGAAATTCTTTTACCTGACCACTCTGGATAAACTGAAGCGTAATATGCTTCTTGGATATCGGGATGCCAGAAATAGATTTCGGCAGCGGAATGGAGCCCTGCATCTTGAGCGCCAGACCATAGCCGCTAATCTTCAGGTTTGCAATCCGAGTCTTCGGAAGTAGCGAGATTAACCTCACCTTCTGCAAGTCAATCTCCTCAGGCAGCAACGGTTCGGAATCGAGCGACATATCCAAAAGTTCGTCAGGCTGAATAACTGTGGATGATTTCGTTTCGGGTGCTGGTTCTGGTTCAGGAATTTGCTCTGTTTCAGGAGCAGTCTCAGGGGTCGGCTCAGACTCTAACGCCTGGGCTGTTTCGGAAACAGCCTCAGTCGCATGTTCGGACCGATCCTCTTCGCTCGGCGCAAGCTGACTTTTTTCCTCTTCTGCGGGTTTTGCGACAGCCTTTTCTTTCTTGGGCGCAAAGAGCTCGGGATGTCCTTCGATAATAGTTTCGAGATTATCTTCAGTAATACCCAATTCCGTCGCCTTTTTTCTAATGCATGCCCTAACCGTGTTCCAGTCGCCACCAAAACGTCTCTCGTAACTCTGAGGACTTGGCGCGCGAAAATCTTTTCGAAGCTCGCTGATGTTCGGAAAATGGCCAAGTTCTTTTTGTAGGCGCAGCACACTCACAACATATTCTTCATCAGTAATAGCTCTTCTGGACATTAATTCTTCCTCCTCTTCGGTAAAAATACGGATTACGGATGTTGTCTTTGCTATTTTTGGTTGCTCTTTGCAAACAAACGCTTTTCTATGCGCGTCTTTGACCGCCTCTGTGAAGCTACCAAAATAGTACGCATAGTCGTTTGGCTCAGGTAGGCTAGGTTCTGCTTTTGCTTCCATGAAAGTCGGGTCGCGACCAAGACATTTCATAAAAGCCACAAGAGCGTCTAGCATTTCGCGCGCTTCTTCTGGTAGCCAGCTCATGAGACACCTCCTCTAAGAAATACTTTTAAGGTTCGTGAGAAATAAAACTCACAAAAAGCGCAAAGCAAGGCTTTGCTTGAAAATACTATAACACACCCCTGTTACTCTACGAAATCTTCTATATCTTTATCTTCGTCTTGATCTTCCAAGCTTCGCTCACAGTAATCATCGCCGCGACAAAGGAGAGTTTCATCATCGTCAGAATAATCAAGATCCTGAAAGCGCTCGTCATTTAGCCAGTTGTCTCCACGTTCTACGATTAGTTCTGTAGAATCGTGCCTATCCCATTCCTCGGTACGGATTTCCTGGACTTTTTTGTCTGAGAGCTTTTTCTTTGACACCATATAGCTATTGTAGCAAAGATGCAATCCGTTTTTATAGCGCTTATCTTTATTATGTTATAATTTTCTTAGAATTTATAAATATAAACATGGACAATTCTAATCTTAATCCAGCAGCGCCGCAGCCAAATGTAGCCCCAGTAGGCACCCCTCCTGTAGCGCCAGCAACCCCTGTTTCGGTGCCGCCAGTCCAAGCCGCACCTACCATCCCTATCGTAAAGCCAGGCGACGGTTCGAATTTTGGCAAAGCTTTGGCTGTTTTAGGTGTTATTACGGCTGTTTCTTTTATTCTCTATATGATTGCCTACACGCTCATACCAAAAACAGGAATCGAAGAGATTGTCGGCAAGTGGGATTGCGGAAAGCATTCCATGGAAGGCGTCTCCTTCGATTTCGATCTAGACCTCGAAGAGGACGGCATGAAACTTACTCAAACGACAAGCCTATACAACTATTCAGTCACAACAGACATAGACTATGAATTCCTCAAAAAGTTCATCGATGGCGACGATACGGTATATGTCGTAAAGTTCTCAAAGATTAGACAAAAAAATAGCGAAGGCAAAAGCAGCACGTCCACTGTAGACGACGACATTGGTCTTTATTTCAGGCTCAACGATTCAAGCAAAAAGCTTAGCTTTCAGATGAGCGAAAACACTATTTCTTGCAAACGAAGTGACTAATCTAGCAAATCCGAGTCGAGCGTAATCTCGAGGTCGTATTCGGGGAAAAGATTTTTGCTGGCTTTTTTGACTTTTTCGAAATATTCAGCGCGTTTTTTGATCGCGAAATCTATAATAATATCAAAACTAATGATCTTCTCTTCTTTGTCTACATGAAAACCATGAAGTTCAATAACTTCTGGATAACCTTCTAGCATATCCTGAAGCTTATGATAGAGACTGCGAGTTTCCTCGTCCTTAGTATTAATGGAATAGACGCCAACTGCAGCTAGCGCAATCTGATAGCGTTTATAGACAGTTTTACGAATCTTGCGAGTTAGACTATCGATTTGCGGAGCGGTCATAGTACTTGCGACCTCGATATTTACGGAGGCCACTGTCATGCTTGGGCCGTAATCATGAAGAAGCAAATCATAAGCACCTTCGACACCCTCAATCTTGCTAATAGTATTGCGAATGCGGCGACCAAGGGCTTTATCGGTCCTTTCGCCAAGCAAAATACTAGCTGCGCCACGAAGAATCTCTAGGCTCGAGCGAAGAATAAAGATACAAATTACGATAGCAAGATAAGGCTCAATATTGATATGCGCGAAAGTATAAGCAGCAATCGCAATAAGCATCGAAGAGGATATAAGAGCGTCAAAGAAAGCGTCTTTTGCCGTAGCGCGCAAAGTATCCGAATCCGCCTTTTTACCCATCGCAAGAGTATAGGCGCTAAGAATTACTTTAGTTACGACGGCAATTGAGACCACGATAGTCGTGGCAGGAGCATAATCTAGCTCGCTAGGATTAAAGATCTTCTTAATCGCCTCAAAGCCCGCAGTAAGGCCAATGTAGCCAATAATTGCGCCAACAATAAGCGTGCCCATGTATTCACTACGACCATGACCTAGTGGATGCTTTTTGTCTGGCGCTTTGTTTGCAAGATGAGAAACAATAATTGTAGCAATTGAGCTAAGGCAGTCGCTCAGGCTATTTGCAGCATCAACAACAATCGCAATCGAGTGCGACATAATGCCTACAAAAGCTTTTGCGGCCGCAAGAATAAGGTTAGTCAACAAACCTACAACGCCAGTTTTTACAATTATCTTATGGCGTTTTTCTTTTTCAACTGTCATGTTTAATTATTTTGCCCCAGATCGTTTAAATACGCCCGCAACAGTGCGGAAGAAGATAGAGACATCCATCATCGGTGTCCAGTTTTGAATGTAGTAGATATCCAACGCACGGCGCTCGTTGAACGAGATGTCGCGGCGGCCAGAAACCTGCGCAAGGCCAGTTAGACCAGATTTAATAGACAAGAGTAGACCCCTATCGCCATAATCTTTAAGCTCGCATGGCTGAAGTGCGCGTGGGCCAATAAGAGAGATTTGACCAATCAACACATTGAATAGCTGAGGCAATTCGTCGATTGAGCTGGCGCGCAAGAACTTACCGAACTTTGTATAGCGAGGATCGTTCTTAATATAGTCACCATGTTCACGATATTTCTTTGCAAGCTCTGGTTTACCCATCTTTTCGAAGGCCTGCTCTGGCGTTAGGCCACTATATTCCTGACGAATCGAGCGGAACTTCAAAAGTGGAAATTCCTTATTAAAGCGAGTTAAACGAATGTCTTTGTAGATCGCTGGAGCTTTAAAATCGATACACTTCTGGATAATATAAACGACAAGCAAAATTGGCGAAGTAAGAATAATCAAGATCAAACTCGAGACAATGTCGACAGCACGCTTGAATACTCTTGCGGCACCCGTTAATGGAGTTACACGAACGCGAATTACTGGAACCGCAGAAATAAACTCTGTATCCTTTGACAGGGCAATCACTGAGTTCTCCGGCGGAGAATAGTAGAACAAGGCATGAGCATCAATCGCAAGCTTATTTGCTTCTTCTAGACCATCCTCAGCAGCATAAATAACAGCATCTGGGCGAAGACGCTTAATTGCTTCGCTTAGGCTAGGATAGCGACGACGATTCCACTCGGTTGGAATATATTTAGAATCGGCAACTACGCCACAAATCTTAAAGCCAGAATCTGGCGGAGTGCCAACAAGAAGCTGACGAACGTTCTCGCCGTCACCAGCAACAACTGTACGGATTAGACCCTTGCTATGCTTCCTAGTTAGAAGGAAAATTCCGCGGATAAGAGCGCGTTCCAAAACTAGCGCAATAAAGCAAACTACGATTGCATAGAGAGCGATAATCTTGACCGGGAAGAGACTATCGTGCGGAGAGATAGCAGTAGCAAAAAAGTCATAAGAAATAATCGACATCGTACCAAGAACAGAAGCAAGGAAAAGCCTTCCCGTTTCGCGAGCACGACGATCAATAACTGTCCTCCTATAGAGACCAAGGCAAGATAGAATCACGAGCCAGATTGGCAAAAGAACGAAATTAGAGAAAAGGAAGTCCATCGTATCGCCCTCAAAGACATAAGGACGAGGATCAAAATGAATACGAAAATAGTAAGCAAAAGTAAAGGACGCCACAATTGCCAATGCGTCGCCCACAACTAGAAACACCCGATAGATAAAGCCAGGTTCTTTTTTCATTTGATGCTTATTATAATATAAAAACGCTTATATTTCGAGCTTAAGTATTTTTGCGGCAGCTCTGAGGGTCATTAAATCGTCCCCGAGAGTCTCCATATCCGTCTCGCCATCATCCTCACCATTCTTGGCAAGATCCAGGCGCTCCTCGATAGCATTGATATGCTGTTTAAACAATCTCTGCGTCTCTTGATACTGCTCCCCTCTTATTACTCTTAGCGAGCGAGCGGCGCGAGGCACTTTTATCAAGAAGCCGGCAGCAACACAGTTGTCGATATGTTGAGCAACAGAGGCGACCGAGTTTAAATCCAAAGCAGCTGCGATTTCTCGATAAGACGGTGAGAAATTGTTCTCGTCCGAGAACTTCTCAATAAAATCTAACATGATCTGCTGTTTCTTAGTCGGTGCTGCCATATTCTGATTATATCACCCCCCTTACGCTTGTGCTTGACGATAACCTACTTTGCTCGTATACTATGTTTCATCTTTGATCGCTCTTTAATGTTTTCGTTCTTCATTAGAGAGCTTTCTGCACAAAGGAGGAATACAGCAATGAGCATTCTTATCATTGGTACCAACAATCCCGTAACGCAGGTCTCTAGCCTGCTCTACTACGCCTTCAACCGCAGCTTCGACATTATTGTTAGCAATGCCGATTCGTGGTCTACGCTTGCTCAGGAAGATAGAGAACTCGCCGCAAAGCATTGCATGCATTACAATGCCGAGTTATATCTTGCCGGAATCAAAGCAGACACCACAATCGTCGTTGGTAGCACTAACAGCCGAAAGGTCGTAGCGCCAACAATCTTTGCAGACAAGAAAAGCGACACCAAAGATGCTCGACCTGAAGATTTCGCAATCTTCCAGTTCATTGAGCGCTTTTACAATGACGCCTTCTTTGTTGTGAACGATAGTGCCAAAGCCCAAAAGCTGCGCGACGCCAAAAAGTTAGTCTCTCGTTCGGCTAGCCCTCAGTTCTTCTTAGAGCCGCCTTCGACCGCTAGCTACCCAATCATCGCAATCGGCTTCGGCAATGATGCGATGCCTACGAGATATATCAACGCCGACCTCTTTGGTCTGACTGTGGATTCTTTCCTCTAGTGGAGTCCTCCCCCGGAACTTCCGGGGGATTTTTCTTGCCTACAAAAATCCCCCAGTAAAACTAGGGGATTCTCATACAAAACTATGGTTACAATTATTTCTTGCGGGAAACTGTCAAGAAACCATTGCGTGGGTTTTCGTTGACAACACGATCTTCTGGAAGGTCACATGGAGTGCCCTTATCGTTCTTCTCAACCTTAGTGAAGAAATAGATAGTCTGTGGCTTGCCACCGCGTAGAGTAACTTCAGACTTGTGAAGATAGTAGGTTACGCCCTTAGAATTAGTATGTTTGTAAGCCATTATTAGCTTTCCTCCATTAGTTTGTAACTCTATCTTATGACCCCTTGCAATGCGATGTCAAGGGGTGAAAGCGCTTTTGTTTGTTTTTTATCCGTGCGAAACAGCAATTGCGATTCTAAGCACTACCCAAATGATGGCACGAATCAAAACAATTACAAATAGAAGCAGCGCTATTAATATAACGAAGCCAGATAAGCACGGATACCACAACGGAGAAGCAAAATCATAGCGATATAGTTCTGTTGGTGGAATCTTTGCTTCGTCTTCCGTTCCGAGAGTTTCTAGAGTTGGATATTTTTCGAGCTCACGCATCCAACATTCCGCATAAGTACCATAACCGTAGGCATAACCAAGCGCATTACAGGTCGCCTCGACTTTAGCATAGACATTTCCATTTGGATTCTCAGTCGAGCCTTGATTGATTTGCTCTTTTGCTGCAGCAATTGCCTTATTTGCAGCACGAAGGTACTGTTGCTCAAGATAAATTGGACCAGTGCCAAAAACTAGCTTTTCTTGACCATTCTTCGAAACGATATTTACAACAATATGTTTTCTAGTAAAATCTTTAAGCTCGTTCAGAGTACGGGCGATTTCTGCCTCGTCGCCAGATTCATCAGCAGCTAGAACCGCGTTTCGAAGTTGCGACATCTTAATATGATCAAGGCGTAGAAGAGTGGCCGACCAAAAACAAAGCAAAATGGCAATTATTGCTAATTTCCAATTGCTCAAACGGAACATCTTAGCAAGGAGCTGTTTTACCTTGCTTCTTTTGACGCCACCCATAGCTATATAAATTATATCATAAGCAAAAAATCTATTATTAAGCCCGTCTCTCTCGATGGTACAATTAGGTTATGAAGGTTTATTTTTCCGGTATTAGCGGTACAGGCATTGGCCCGCTCGCCGAGCTTGCGCAAGATGCAGGTTATGAAGTCTGCGGTTCGGATTTGCAGGCAGGCGCCGTCGCAAAGGAGCTCGAAGAGCGCAAGATTCCCGTTTCTTACAACCAGGATGGCAGCTTTTTGAAGCAATGCCAGAACGAGGTGCCAATTGATTGGTTCGTCTATACGTCAGCACTTCCAAAAGATCACCCAGAACTAGTTCTAGCGCGCGATCTTGGAATTAAAACCAGCAAGCGCGATGCATTTTTGGCAGATTTAGTCGAGCAGAAAAATCTTAAGATGATTGCAGTTGCTGGTACGCACGGCAAGACCACAACAGTCTCTATGCTTATTTGGGCTTTTTCTCAGCTTGGTATTCCTGTTTCCTACCTTGTTGGCACAACCCTTCCTTGGGCTAATAGTGGCCATTTTGACAACGATTCCGAATTCTTTATTTACGAAGCAGACGAATACGATAGAAACTTCCTAGCCTACCATCCTTATGTCGCCGCGATTACTACCGTAGACTATGACCACCCAGATATCTATCCTACTCGCGAAGATTATTTAGCTGCCTTTGATCAATTCCGCTCGCAAAGTGCGAATGTCGTAGAAAACACAACGGTTGATTCTAGAATTAATCTTATTGGCGAGCTCCGCAGAAAGGATGCAAGCATTGCTATGGAGACGATTCTAAAAGCTTTGCCAAATGTTTCTGAAGAGGTTTTAATTGCGGCTCTTAATCGCTTTCCTGGCACAGGTAGACGCTTCGAGAGGATTGCAGACGGTGTTTATACCGACTATGGCCACCATCCACAAGAAATCAAGGCAACTCTCGAGATGGCAAAAGAACTCTGTGAAAGAGACAAGCTCGCCGGCGTTGCAGCGGTTTACCAACCACATCAAAACGTTCGCCAACACGAGATTAAGCACGAATATAAGGACGCTTTCTTGGCTGCAGATAAAGTATTCTGGCTTCCTACCTATCTTGTCCGCGAAAATCCAGACCTTGTCGTTCTAACGCCAGAAGATTTGATTTCCGAGCTTCAAAACCCAGAGGTTGCCGAAGCCGCCGAAGCTAACGACGAGCTAGCAGAAAAACTAAAGCAGCTCCATAGAGATAATTGGCTAATTATCCTACTAACAGCAGGGCCAGCTGATACTTGGCTAAGAAGAGTATTTGCAAAATAAACAAAAGGCGCTCCGTAAAGAGCGTCTTTTTATTTTCCAATACCTAGCGAACTATTAGACAAAGCGTTTGACGAGAAACCATCCTTTGACTCGTCGATATGCTTTTTGGCGGTATCTAGATCTTTTAGATACAGGTCAAGCTGTTCTTCATTGATAGGTCCGTCATCATCGAATTCTGGCTTTGCAGTCCTATCTTCACTGTTTCCTTCATCTTCGGACATGTAGCCAGGACGAGAGCGATCAAGATAGACGTCGCCAGTTTTTCGGTAGATATACAAGCTGATCGATGTAGTTACAATTGCAGCTACTACACAGACGCCTGTAAGAATCAAGAGATTACGACCACCGCTTTTCAAAAACGGCTCTTCGTCTTTTTCTTTCTTTTCTCTATTTTTTAGTATCATAGAGCTCCTTTAGATAAGATTCGACAGATTTGCGATGCTCGTCAATAGTAGCACGTAGGCGTTGCACGCTTTTGTTCACTTCGGCGCGCTCTTCACGAACATAGACTAGTTGATTATAGAAATCTTCTGGCTTTTCCTTACAATTGATTGCGATTAGTTTTTCAAGTTCTTTCGAATAAGTGATAAATTCGTTTTTGAAGTATTCGCGCTCACTAGCAAAGCTGGTCTGTTGTTCGCTAAGTTCAGCCTTGGCCATATTGTTTTTGACGAGACGTAGGTTTAGATTCTGCATCAAGTTTGTAGAAACAATTTCAAACTGCGCGCCAAGATAAACACGGTTTCTGGAATCCTCTTTCTGCACGCGTTCGAGCTGAAGCTTGATGCTAGAGCAGTTCTGGGAGATACGGTTATAGATTTCTTCTTTTTCAAGCTCCTCAGAGACTTGATCACCTTCACTAGTAGCCAAATTATTCTTAGAGTTTTCGTCTGGCTTCTCTTCTACTGATTCGTTAGTCGCAAAAGCTTTAAATTGATAGCTAAAAGAGGCGAGCGAAGATACTGCCAAAAACGCCATAAAAACTAGTAGCCATCTGCGTGCTTTCATAATGTTTATTTTATCATGCTAAGACTCATGATTTTATAGAGCACACAAAAATCCCCTCGTTTTTGAGGGGATTTGTTTTTAGTTAAGATCGATTTCTTCTTTGGCGATTTCGATGCTCAATTCTTTGAGCTGATAATCGTCGACAGTCGATGGAGAATCCATCATTAGATCCATACCGGAGCCATTCTTTGGGAAGGCGACAATTTCGCGAATATTGTCGAAGTTCTCGAGCTCCATGAACATACGGTCGATACCGTATGCACAACCTGCGTGTGGCGGAGCGCCATACTTGAAGGCGTTTAGCATGCCACCGAAGCGAGATTCGACATATTTCTTGTCGTAACCAAGAATACCAAAGACTTCGTACATGACATCTGGGTTGTGGTTGCGAACTGCACCAGAGCAGATTTCGTAACCGTTCATAACCATATCGTACTGGTCAGCAACGATGGCTAGGCGTTCTTCGTCAGTCTTTGCAGCGCGGAGAGCTTCTAGGCCACCTTTTGGCATCGAGAATGGGTTATGACCAAAGTCGAGCTTCTTGTTCTTGTCGTCCCACTCGTAGAATGGGAAGTCGACGATCCAGCAGAGAGCAACTACGTTTGGATCCTTGAGACCAAAGTGATCTGCGAAGGAGATACGTAGTGCGCCAAGAACCTTATTAACCTTATCACGCTTGTCTGCACCGAAGAAGACAGCATCGCCAGCCTTGGCGCCAGTTTTCTTCGTAATAGCGTCGAGCTCTTTTTCGCTCATGAACTTAGCGATTGGAGACTTAATGCCTTCGTCGGTATAAGTTAGGTAGGCTAGACCACCTGCACCAAGCTTACGAGCCTGTTCAGTAAAGTTGTCGATTTGCTTGCGAGATAGATCTGCGCCGCCCTTAACGCAGATAGCTTTGACGCATTCTGCCTTTGCAAAGACGGAGAATTCCGTACCCTTCAACTCTTCAGTGAGCTCGATGAGCTCCATACCGTAGCGAAGATCTGGCTTGTCGCAGCCATATTTCTCCATAGATTCCTGATATGGAATGCGTGGAATATCTTCAGATAGAAGTTTCTTGCCTGCAAAATCTTTGACTAAACCCTTGATAAGAGGTTCCATTTCCTTGCGAACAACTTCACCATCGTCAACGAAAGCCATCTCGCAGTCGAGCTGATAGAATTCGCCATAAAGACGGTCTGCACGTGGGTCCTCATCGCGGAAACATGGCGCAATCTGATAGTAGCGAGGAATACCGCCAACCATCAAAAGCTGTTTGAACTGCTGTGGAGCCTGAGGCAAAGCATAGAACTTGCCTGGATGCAAACGAGATGGAATTAGGAAGTCGCGAGCGCCTTCTGGGCTAGAGTTTGCCAAGATTGGAGTTGTAACTTCGATAAATTCGTGTTCGTGCATATACTCACGCATGAAACGATAGTATTCAGAGCGGCGAGTAATACGCTTTTGCATGCTTGGGCGGCGTAGATCCAAGTAGCGATACTTAAGACGTAGATCTTCGCCAGTTTGCTGGCCTTCGTCATGAACGTTTACTGGGAGAGCTTCACTCTTGTTGAGGAGTTCCATATCTTCAACTACAACCTCGATGTCGCCAGTTGGGATGTTTGGATTTTCGAGGCCGGCACCGCGTTTGCGAACCGTACCTGTAGCTTTGATGACATATTCGTCACGAAGACTTTCTGCAAGTTTGAACGCATTAGCGGTATTCGGATCAATAACGAGCTGGATAATGCCAGTGTGATCGCGAAGGTCAATAAAAATAAGACCGCCATGATCGCGGCGAGAATTTACCCAGCCGGCCAAGTTAACTTTTCCGGATTTGCTGTTTAATTCTTTCGCTAATGTTCTCATAATCATATATTATAACATAATTCGACCAGGGGTAGTACCCTTATATCTTCAGACAAAGAACAGTCTGAAAAAATATAAGGGTACTACCCCCCTCGGGAGAATTATGTTGAATCTCAGAATATTAGAGACGCTATTTCTTCTTCGCAAAACTAGGAAGCGAAGCAACGAGCAGGATAACATAAAGACAGCTCATTCCTAGCAAGATACCTATCACCTCACTTACAGGAGAAATACCTGCGCCAGACACCAAACTATGGACAAATATTACACCGCACACGACTAGAGGAAATACTAGCGAGTCACGAACAACATACTCTCTTTTCAGTTTTATATTTAAAAGCCGTGCGAGAGCAACAAGAATAATCATCAAAACAATTGCTAGATAATCATCCATTGTTTCGAAAGCAAACGGCATATAGTACCCCAAAAACGATGCAATTACTAAGCTAGAGCAAGCCGAAGTTCTACTTGTTCCACATAATGAAGGCAGAAAACTTAAACACAGCAGAATAATTGTTACCCCGGCCAAAAATAGATATAGGTTCGGAGAAGCAGTCAAGATTTTATCCAAAAACAGCAAAAAAGCGCTCAAGATAACAAGGATAATCGATGCGATCCTTTTATTGCTGTTTTCGTTTTTTTGTTTTTTCTTATCGCTCATGCTTTTATGCTAAGAAAAATCCCCACTTTTTTCAAGCGGGGTCCTTTCGAGAAAAGTGGTTTTTATTTCGAATATAGATACAAATACTGAATTCCCGTCACTTGCGGATTAGAAGCGTTTGCCTTCGCGGTCGAGGTCGCGACCCTTGATGGTCTGGCGCTTATCAAAAGCCTTTTTACCCTTACCAATAGCAATAGCTAGCTTAATGTGGCGCTTGAACGGATAAAGCTCAACAGGAACAATAGTTGAACCTTCTTTCTTTTCGCGCTCAAGGCCAGCAATCTGCTTCTTTGTAGCAAGAAGCTTAATTCTCTCGACAGTATCAGAACCAAGCGTAAGATTAAGAAGCCAAAGTTCGTGGTTACGAATCGTGACATAGGTGCCCTTGAGCTGAGCATGGCGATCGCGAACTAGGCGAACCTGCGGACCAGTCAAAACCATACCCACCTCGAGTTTTTCGCCGAGTTGGTAGTCGAAATGGGCGCGTCGGTTTACGACGGTCGTAGCCGGTTTCTTAACCTTTTTCATAAGGTATATTTTAGCACATTTAAGAGAGAAAAATCCCCGGCCTAAGGCGCGGGGATAAATGAGATTAAATATCGTTTCTCTCACGGTTTTTTCTCGTCTTCCAGATAGGCTCAAACTTATCGGGGTGCATGAGAAGCAAATCTGCCTGCGTAGCCGGATGAGTCAGATCATAGATCGTCATCAAGATAAAGAATCCAGCGGCAAAGAAGAATACTCCCCAGAGGCCCAGATTAGGTTTGAAGGTTTCCGGATGCTGAATCGTGAAGATAATCTGCGGCAGTCCAAGCCCTGCAATCAGCCAGAAACTAACGAAGTAGCCACAGACATCATGCGCAATCTTTGTCGGACTATACTTGGAACCAACAGGATATCTTGAGATATCGACCTGATGAATCACAAAAGCCAAAACCGCAAAGACGATTCCCGTAAGCAGCCAGTAGGCACTGCCGTACGCATCGATATGCTCGAAGTGGACTGGATTATCTGCATGGAGACGAATAAAAGTCACAACCGCGATACCTAGCATAAAATCGCCAGGCATAAACATGCGGCTCTGACCTTTGCCAAGGTGAACCTTTCTGGATTCGAATACAGCTGCCACTGCAAACATTGTTCCAGGCCAGAAAAGCCAATACAATGCGAGCAGCAGATACGGATGAGATGAGAGAGTTCTGATGATGGTCATATTATCTACCTCCTTGTAGTGACCAAAACGATATTTTGTGAAGGTGCCAAAAATATAGTATATTATACCACAAAATGGCTATTTAGTCAATTTAAGGGAGTTCCTTGCGAATCTCTTTCTCTAGTCTTGCATTGTAGCGCTTTTCGAAGAATTTATACTTCTCTGCACCAAGCGTTTTGTAACTCTCTTTCGCAAGCTCGTTTTTAAGCTTCTCTACCTTTGTATGCCAGGTCGAAGCGTAGTGATGAATCGCAATCGTATTGTTCGTGACATGGAGTTCGCCCGTCATGTAGTGCTTAGGGCAAAAATAATCCGAAGCCAAAGTTAGCAAATCGTCGTTATAATTCCTGGTTTGACCATCAAGTTCTAGGCCAAAAATATCTTTTGCATAGACCGATGGACTATGAACGGTTTTTAGGAAAGTATCCGTGCTGATCTTTTGTTCTATGTCCGCAAGCTCGTAGCGTTTCAAAATCTTTTCAATCCAAGGCGAATGAGCCTTGGCGCCAAAAGCAGCCGTCGTGAACCAAAAATCTGACTCCCAGCAAGCGAAGGCGTTAAAATCTGTCAGCTTCTTTGCTCCGCCTGGCAAAGCAATTTCGGTATCTAGTGGTTTCAATAGCTCGATATCCGTATCAAGATAAATGCCGCCCTCGTCATACATAACAATCATACGAATTACATCTGCAGCGAGCGCCCAACGTTTCTCGTCCAAGGCTTTTTGGACAAGAGGATATTTGGTAATATCTACATTTTTCTCGGACCAATGATGAATCGCAAAACCAGGGTTCATCTTTTGCCAGCCCTCGATGTATTTCTGGTCGCTCTCTGGCAAAGGCGCGTCGCCAAGCCAGACATAGTGGATCTTTTTAGGAATCGACATTCTATCTAAAGTTTAGCACGCTTAAGGGTAAAGCGACTGTGGTAAAATTAACTTAATGAAAGTTGTTATCTCTACAGACCTATACTACCCGATGATTAACGGGGTCGCGCAATTTTCTAGGAATCTTGCCGGCGGTCTGCAAAAACGCGGACACGACGTTGTCGTGCTAGCACCAAGCATTACTGGGGACTACGAAATTGAACGCGACGAAGAATATGGTTTTCGTGTCGTACGCCTTAGCTCCAGAAAGCTTATTTTCTATCCAGACCAGATTAATAATATTCCAGAAGCCAAGGAATTCTTGGGCGTCAAGATGCCTCAGATTTTCTACAAAAACGGCCTTCGTGTCAGCTTTACGCCTGGCGCAGAAATTCGCAACTTCCTTGATAGCTTCCAGCCAGACATTATCCATGATCAGACGCCTGGCCCTGTTGCACTATCTGTCTTCCGCTATGCAAAGAAGCATGATATCCCACTAGTTTCCACCGATCACGCATATCCAGATAACTTCACGCAGCAGCTCCATCTGCCACATTTCGCGAAGAAGCCAATCGATTCTGTCATGAACAAGTATTTTGTTAGCTTCTTGAAGCGCAGCGAGTACGGCACAATGCCTACCGAGCAGGCCGTTTCGGATTTGATTCCGCGAAAGAAAAAGCACTTCAAGGTGCCAGTAGAAGCTCTCAGCAACGGTATTGATTTATCCCGTTTTAGGACCGGTAGGGCCAAGAACGATATTTATGAACGCTTTGATATTCCAAAGAATAAACCAATCGTTCTTTATGTTGGCCGTATCGACCCAGAAAAGAGCCTAGACGTTCTTGTTAAGGCTTTCACAAAAGTCCACAAGAAGAATCCAAATGCAGAACTCGTAATGGTTGGTGATGGCGCTTCCAGAAATGACCTCGAACTTCTTGCCGAAAAAGAAGGAACAAAAAACCACGTTCACTTCCTTGGTCGCGTGATTGGCGAAGATTTGCCACAGATTTACCGCACAGGAACCGTGTTCGCCATTACATCAAAGACCGAAACTCAAAGTATTGTTTTGATGGAAGCCCTCGCTAGCGGCGTTCCTGCCGTAGCGGTTCGCGCGGGCGCAATCCCAGAGCTCGTCAAGAACGGAAAGACAGGCTATCTCTGCAATGCCGACGATGTCGATGCTGTCGCTCGCAATATTCTAAAGATTCTCGGAAACGAAGCCCTAAGAGATAAACTATCCAAGAACGCGCTCGAGCATATCAAAAAGCACGATATTAGCTACACTTTGCAGCGCTTCGAGGAAATCTACCAAGAAGTATTAGACAATAGAAAGATTTAAGACTTTTTATCCAAGAACTGCGTAATAACTTGCGCAGTTTTTTGCGGGAATTCGTAATTTAGTAGGTGACCAGTTTTCTTGATAACCTTAAGGGTAGCGTTCGGACAGTTAGCAATATTCTTTTTGACGTTTTTGACCTTCGTTAGGCGGTCATGATCGCCCATACAATACAAAACCTTGCGATTCTTTGGGCAGATTGTCTGCTCGGACATCGAAAGCTGGACATCATTCATTAGCGAACGAGTTGAAGTAAACTCGCCAGAGTACATATAGTGCTGTTCGTCGATATATTTTTGCCTTGTGCGGTCGTAAGTCAAAATATGCGAGATCCAAAACGACACAAAGCGACTCTTCATGAGGCGATATCTAGAATGACCAGAAAGAAGCTTTAGGCTACGAAGGAATATTTTAGCTAGACGATTGCTTCGTTTTTGGCCCTTCTCCGTGCGAATAATTGGCGCCAAGAAAACTGCCGTTTTTGAACAATCTTCGGGGTAAGCTTCGAGATAATGAGAAACAATAATTGAACCCATGGAATGACCAAGAATGATAGGCTTTGTTTCGAATTTCTGTTTCTCCACGTATTCATGAAGCCAGTTCGCGTAACCCTTGAGGCTCTGATCCCTTAAAGCCTGTTCGATGCCATAGCCTGGCAAATCCGGAACATAAGTCTCGTAGCCAGCCTCTTGAAGGCATTCGGCCAGCTCAAGCAAGCCATGATGATCGCCACGAAGACCGTGAATTAAGATAATTGCTGGCTTTTTCATTTTGTAAGCCCTTTTAAAGCGCGCTTGATCGCTGGACGATTAAAGCCCTCGATCGCTTCGTCGCCAATTAAAGTAAGCGGCACAGAAGAAACCGTACGGCCAAGTTTTTTCTCGATTTTTGCACGAAGTTTTTCGTCGCTCATGTCGTATTCTTTAAAATCGATGTCTTTTTTCTCCAGCCAATCCATCAACGCATGACAGAATACGCAACTTGGAGTCGTACAAACAATAAGCTTTGTCATATTACCTTTATTGTATCACTCTAGTGAATCGATAATTTCGCGAGCCTCGGCGATAGTCTTCGTATTCATGAGCTTCTCGCGTATTTCAGAAGCACCTGGGAAGTTATTGATATAAATCTTGTAGAAATGTTTGAGTGGCTCGTATGGAGCAAGGCCATATTTCTCGTATAAATCTAGATGATAGCGCATTAGCTCGATTAGTTCTTCTCTAGTATGCTCGCGAGGCTCTTTTTCGAAACAGAAAGGATTATGAAAAACTGCACGACCGAGCATTAAGCCATCGGCGCCCATTTCAATAAACTTAGCACCGTCAGCTGGACGTTCAATATCGCCATTAATAATAAGTTTTGTTTCTGGAGATAACTCGTTCCTTAGCTTAATAACTTCTGGAACTAGTTCATAATGCGCAGCAACCTTGGACATTTCTTTCTTGGTACGGAAGTGAACCGTCAAAGCATCTGGATGCTCGTTCAAAAGAGTCGAGAGCCAATCATACCACTCGTCAACATAGGTATAGCCAAGGCGAGTTTTAACAGATACTGGGAGGCCAGCCATCTTGGTAGAGCGAATAATCTCGATAGCACGAGCAGGCGTACGAATGAGACCAGAACCGCCACCAGTAGCAACAACATGCCTATCTGGGCAGCCCATATTGATATCTACGGCAGCAAAACCAAGTTTCTTGAGAGCCTGAGCTGTCTCAAGGAACATTTCTGGCTGAGTGCCCCAAATCTGCGCCACTAGCGGGCGTTCAGATTCTTCATAACGAAGACGTTCGAGAGCATTTGCTCTGCCTTTTTCGCTTACATAGCTATTTACGTTCGTAAATTCGGTATAGAAAATATCTGGGCGGGAAGCTTTTGCGACCACCTGACGAAAGGCAATATCAGTTACGCCTTCCATAGGCGCTAAAATAGTAAAACCAGGCTTAAACTTTCCCCAGAACTCCATAACTTGTATATTATATCATATTTTTCGGATTATGCCGAGGCGAAGTTGCGCTGGCGATACTCCGAGAAATAGCCAGTCTGAATAATCGCAACAAAGGTTTCGTCTTTGATAATGCGATTATCTTCCATCGTATAATCTGGTTCTTCTGGATGGATTGCTGGAGTTGGATTGTAGTCGGTTGGATCGTATTCGGCAAGGAAGTTCATAAAGTCGACAGCGTCATAAGCTGCAATAACTGTATCTTTTGGCAAGCCAGACAACCTAGCAATAATGCCTTCATGGGAATTATCTAGTGGATGTTCTTCGTAGTATTCATCGAGGAAGGTCGCAACAGCAGACTGCTCAATCATACCAGTACTCTCAAGATAGCGCTGATCCTCAATATAACGAGCATAAGCGCGGCGTTCAACATATTCTGGAATCTTATCACCAGTTCCCTCATCATGCATAACACAAGCAGAGCCATCGACATAGCCGAACTTTTCTAGAGTCCTAGTTGCGCCGACGATATCTACGCCATCACCAATACCAGGAATAAGGCCTACGGTAAAGTCTCCAATTCCGCTACCAGTGCTTGTGCCATCAATTTCGGACGCAATGTTCTGATCAGCGATACCGAAGGCCGATTGCCTCTGGTTACAGTAGATAATATATTCAGCCAAATCACTATCTTTCTTAATCTTTGGGTTTTCTACTTCATCGAGCGATTGTCCTTCTAGATCAAAACCGTCGTAATAATTAACCTGTGACATGATATTGTACGGCGAATTAATAGCATCAGCCGGATCATCAGCGTCGCTAATACTTTCGTTATCGATATTAATCGTATCAAAATCCGTCGTCGTATAAGGTTGGCAATAAGCATCACCTACAACACCAATATCATAGAGGTATGGACAGTTTTTCTCGGTATAGTCCATGGCATTTGCAGCATCTATACCCGCATTGGCGGCGCTAGCCCCTGGGAACAAGCTAGTTGTCGAGCTAGACAAAATCGAACCAAATTTATTAAAGGCTCCAACCACGGATTTAGATTGCAGAGTCAGCGGTATCATGGCTGTCACCAGACTGCCTAAGAAAGTATATCTAGAAGTATAGTCGAACGGACTCTTAGTCATCCGCTCCGTCTTCGCTTTATCTGCAAGCACTTCGGATTGAACGATAGCTGTCTCAATATATCCAGCCTTATCCGCAAGAACGCCACCACCTCCACGATGGTTGCCCGCCATCACCGCATGCATGCCAGCCACAAGCGCATCACCTAACGGTGCACCGGCAAGCTCTCTGGTTAAGAGATTGTTCAAGAAGTTTTTAAACCAAGTAGAGAAGACACTTGTAGCAATCTTCTGAGCGATAGCAAAAGCCGTAGCCTTAGCCGCACCCAAGGCGAGATCTTTCAAGAATTTAACCGCACAACCGCCACCTGCAGTAAAGAGACACGACGCTATCATTGCAATATCCGAAACAATGCCTACTGCCGCTTGGGCGAGCCTTGTGTAGGTACATTGACGGAAGTTATTTAGACCTGCCGACACGTCAACGATCATAGACTTCGTACCTTCTTTGATTTGATCGAATGTATTAAATGCCCTTACGCTATCATCGCGACCATCGGTTTGCTCATGAGAGAATAGAGTATTAAAGCCCTGAGAGGTCACCGCACTACTCGTTGTTGTTACTGTAGTAGTAGAAGTAGTTGCATTTTGGTCACCAGAGGTCATTACGCCAGTAGAGATAGTTCTTTCGTAAGAAATATCACTGGTCTGAACCATACTTTTACCCAAGGCGTGTATTGGCGAAGTGGAACCTTCACCCGCTATCGCTTGTTCGAAGGCAGTAAAATAATCCATCGCGAGATTAACTACGCGATAAAGTTGCTCAGCAGCAGCAACCAAAGAGAGCGTGCCAGCAATCGCTGAAAAGGCGCAATAAACAGATAGGCCAGCCATAGCAGTACCGGCAACCTTTCCGATAGCATCTAGTTTGTCGTTTATCTTCTTAGAGTCATCCCCAGCTGATGGTAGGTCTATGCTGTCCTGCTTTGATTTTATTTTTCCACCACCAGTGCTATCAGGTTCGGTCACCGGACCAGTGGTCTCGCCACCTTTGCCATCAGGTACTTTCCCTTCAGCTACCTCGCTCGTCTTAGCCTTATTATTTTTTTGGTCCATGCCTTCCTGAACAGAGCCTTTCGCTTTCTCTCCGTCAGTATCGCTTTCTGGATTGTAGTTTTTGCCCCACTTATTCCCACTTATACCGAACGCCGATTTAAACTTTTTGAAGATTTTATCTTTAAAGTTGTTAAAGGCTGTTTTAAAAGGGTGTGAGGCGGTAGCGTATGCTTTTCGGAACTCCGGATTCGAATCGTATGTGGCCTTAAAGTCCTTTGCTTCAATCGCTGTCTTATTACCTTTTGCATCCGTAAAGACCATCTTGCCCTTATTGACGCCATCCGTAGGAATTTCGATATTCTGAGCAGCAAGGCGCTTGGTGAACTTCTTGCTGACTTTATATTTTTTGCCCTTTACTGGATTCTTAAAGTCCGAAAGTTCGCTCGGCGGACGTATGGCGTTCTTTACGGCGTTCTCGGTAATGCTCGAGTGCCTCTTGAAATTCGAGATATCTATGGAATTAAACCAATCTTTTAGCCCCTGCAATGCAGTAAATGGCAAAGTTGCCTGAGAAAGCATCATAAAGCTACCGCCGCCAGATATCGTAAGGATAATAGAGAGAACCGGCATGTACTTCTTCATGAAGCGACCAACAGGACCAGAGCCTTTTTCGCTACCCTGTTTTCCACCCTTGCCGTCTTTGTCGCCTTTTCCATCCTCTTTAGAATCGTCTTTGCCTGGAACTTGTCCATTCTTACCGACATTATTCGTAAAGCCGCTTGAAACGTCATTTTCGCCGCTCTTAGCATCCAGATCACTAGTGCTTCCGGTTTGCCCAGCAGCACTTTCAGCGTTCTGAAGAGCATTTGCCATAGCTCTCTGATTTGTTTCATTCGCTTTTGAGGTTTTGCCACCAGAAATCTTTTTTGCTCGATCGGAAGTTTTTGAATCGCCAGAAAAATCCGGCTTGATACCGGCTTTCATAGCCACCTTCAAGTCCTGATATGGGTCATTTTGACCCATATAGCGCTTATCGCCGTCGTCACCTTCCATTTATAAATTAATTGTAGCACAAGCGCTTTAATTTTTAGCATAAGCTTGACAGCTTTTCTATTGATTTTCTAGTACTTATCTGCAAGAATAGATTTAAGGAGTGTCAAAAATATGACTAAAAATAAAAACGAGAGAAAAAAATATCGCTCCAACTATCACAGAAGCTCTGAACATAGGGTTTTTTGTGCCCTTTTGGCGGTATTTTTTGTAGCTGCTTTAGGAGTTGGCGGCTACTTTGCATACCAAAAATTCTTCAAAAAAGACGAGCCGCAGGCTAGTGATATCAGAGATAGAAATACTGCTAGCGTAGTAAAAGACGGGCAAGAAAATTCTAATTCTCAATCCGAAGACGAAACCGACAGTAATGCTTCCAAAACTTTGAGCGAAAAAGAACAAGACAATTGGGCAAAGAATCAGGAGAAAGATTCCGAAACTGGACTCACGATCGCAAAACCTGTTATTGATGATATTTATCTTGAAGATGATACAGTAGAGATTTCTGCTACCATCACCAACGTCACAAACACCGAAGGTGTCTGCACTTTTGTTTTTAGCAACGGTAGTAAAAGCTTCGAAAAGACGACCGGAGTGAACCCTCCAAAAATGATGACCGAATGCCAAGAATTATATGTGGACAAATCCGAGTTTACGCCAGGCGAGTGGAGCGTGACTCTTAAATACAAATCTAATAGCGCAGAAGGGACTAGCGATGCGAAGACGTTCTCGATTTAATAGTACTGGTTTTAAGATTCGAATCGGCGCCTTGGCGATTCTAGCGATTTTTGGTGGTGTATTTTTGATTCAACTTCTTGACAAAGGTAACGATTCTGGCGCTCTTTCTGCTACAGAATTTAAAGCTGGCAGAATTATTGATGACTCTGTTTTCTATAACCCTAATACCATGACGGCAGCTGAGATCGATGCTTTTATCGATAGCCATACTAGCGCCTGCGACACTTGGGGCACGCAAAAGATTGGTAATACTCGTTTTTATGGCGTCCAAGCTAGTAACAATACTACTCGTGCCGAATACATGAAATATATGCGCAATGCCGGTTATACACAGTATCATGACGCGCCATTTATTTGTATCCGTGATTATTACGAAAATCCTTCTACCCATAAGACTAACTTTGAGACGGGCGGCAAGGTTGAGCCTGGCATGATTTCCGCTGGTCAGATTATTTACAATGCTGCACATGAATATAATGTGAATCCGCAAGTTCTTCTCGTGATGCTAAAGAAAGAGAGTTATGCTTGGGGCGACGACTGGCCACTAAAGTTTGAATACAATACCGTTATGGGCTATGGCTGCCCAGATAATGCAGCCTGCGATCAGGATTACTTCGGTTTTTATAACCAGGTCATGACTGCTGCTTGGCAGTTGAATTATTACCGTGAACATCCAAACGATTACCGCTATCGCCCAGGCAGAAATGTGAATATTTATTATTCACCAGATTATAGTTGCGGTACAAAGAGCGTTTATATCGAGAATTATGCAACGGCAGGTTTGTATATCTATACACCTTACACGCCTAACGATGCAGCGCTAGCCAATTATCCTGGCACCGCTTGGTGCGGCTCTTATGGCAACCGAAACTTCTATATGTATTTTAGAGAGTGGTTTGGAAGTACTTTAGGCACACCAAAAGAAGAAGCTTATTTCCCTGACGGCGATTATTATATTGTTTCGGCACAAAGCCCAAACGAAGCATTACAGCCAGAAGATGGAAGCAGTGAAAAAGCCGCAAAATACACCCTAAAACAAAGAGATCTTAACGATTCTTCTATCTTTAGATTAGAGCGACAAAGCGACGGAAATTACTCGTTCATTAATAAGAGTAATGGCTTAGCGCTTGATGTTTATGGCGGAAAACTATCGTCCGGATCGACAATTAGCCAGTGGGAAGCGCATAGGGGTGTTGCTCAAAAATTTAAGCTTATAAGCAATAATGACGGAACCTATTCTCTTTCTGTTTATAATAATCCTAGCCTGGTCATTTCCTATGACAGCGAGAAAGATTCATTATCTCTGAGCTGGTTCAATGACAGCGAAGGTCAAAAATTTAGGTTAATTCATACCGAAGCTCCAGTCGAAGACGGTTTCTATCATATCGTTTCAGAAGCAAACACTGAAAAAGTAATCGACATCCATGGTGGCAATATAGCCAAAAACGGAGCGAACGTCGAAATCTATTCTAACCACAATGGCGACAACCAAACTTTCTATTTTAAGTACGACGCAGAAACTGGCTATTATCGCTTGACCCCTAAATATTCAGAGGATTACAGTATCGATGTCACTGGAGCTAGCACGAAGAGCTTAACGAACGTCGAACTCTGGAGCAACAACTCAACTTGCGCCCAATATTGGCAAGTCGATACAGTCAAAGACAAGACGATTCGCCTTATCAGTAGCTGTTCTGGTTTATCTCTCGACATCGAGGGAGGCACCGCAAAAAATGGCGCAAATCTCATTATTTATCCATATCACGGCACTAAAAACCAGCTTTGGACCCTAGAGGTCGCAGTAGAAGAAACAGACGAAGAAAACAATATCGCCAATCCAGATAATACATCGAATAATAACGACAACAATACCGAGATTCTTTCAGGCGCCCATCATATTACTAGTGCGGTAAAAAATAATTTCGCTATTGATATCACTGGAATTTCATCCGCAAACGGAACTAATATTGAGCTTTGGTCGAAGAATAACTCTGCAGCCCAAGTATTCAATTTTACTTTTGATCCAAATACGCAAACCTATCGCATCTCCGATACATACACCAATCGTTCACTCGATGTTTCTAGTGGCGTATCAAAAAATGGAGCTAACGTAATAATGTGGACCGAAAATGGCAACTGTAACCAAAGATGGATTATTCAAAAGAACGAGGATAACACTTACAGCATTCTAGAAAGCTGCAATGGCCGAGCACTCGATATCTTTGGCGGCATCTTTAGCAATGGCACCAACATAGGTATTTGGGATTATCATGGCAGCAACAATCAAAAGTGGACAATAGAGTAATCTAAGATTATAGTTTTAACTATGAAGACCCCAACCCTATACATAGTAGTTCCATGCTATAACGAGGAAGAATGCATTGAGACTACTTCATCCCAACTATCCAAAAAGCTCTCTAGTCTAATCAAGAAAGACAAAATATCAAAAGAAAGTAAGGTCGTTTTTATTGATGACGGGTCAAAAGATAAGACTTGGTCTCTTATTAAAAAGCTGCCAGATACTTTTATTGGGATTAAACTATCAAGGAATAGAGGTCATCAAAATGCGCTTCTTGCCGGCCTAATGTACGCAAAGGATCATGCTGATATTTGCATTAGCATCGATGCAGATCTACAAGACGACACTGACGCAATTGATAAAATGATCACGGAATATGCGAACGGGGCAGAAATTGTTTATGGCGTCAGGAGCGACAGAAAGACGGACACTTGGTTCAAGAGAACAACCGCACAGAGCTACTATAAGTTTTTGAGCGCCTTGGGCGTAGACGTGGTCTACAATTCGGCCGACTACCGCTGCATGAGCAAGCGCACGCTAGAAGAGCTGTCTAAATATCCCGAGACGAACCTATTTCTTCGCGGCATTGCACCAACCTTGGGTTTCAAAACAGCAACCGTAGAATACTCTCGCCACGAGCGCATTGCTGGCGAAAGCAAATATCCTCTGAAGAAAATGCTTGGCCTTGCTTGGGACGGCGTTACTTCTTTTAGCGTTAAGCCAATTCGCCTAATTCTAAATACTGGTATTCTCATTCTTTTTGTAAGCATCGCTGTTATCCTTTATTCTGTTATCCAAAAAATATTAGGCAATACCGTAAGCGGCTGGACATTCGTGATTTGCTCTATCTGGATCATTGGCGGTCTCCAGCTATTCGCTATCGGAATTATTGGCGAGTATATCGGTAAGACTTACATGGAAACCAAAAATAGGCCTCGCTACATAATTGAAGAAATTCATCAATCTAAGTAGCGCTCTGTTTTCTGGTAACTTTTCGCTTTTCTTTTATTTTTTTCCAAATCACATACAGGGAGTATTCTTGAAGTATTATTATAATCGGCAAGAAATTCACAAGGTACCTTGAGTTAGTTTCCCAGATTAAAAGAAACGCAAAGATACCAATCAAAGAAGTCTTAGCCATAAGAAGCCTTGAGTCATTCTTTTTAAGCGTAAGAATAGCCATCCCTAACAGCCCAAATAACCACGAAAGCTGTAGTACTGTAGTTATAAATCTATAGTATTTAAAATAATCACCATAAACCCCAATTACTCTTACGGCAATAGACTGAGGTTTTCGCGGCATAGTCCCAACAACGCGCGAGAGCTCATAAGTTCCATCTCCCCAGGTAACCGAGACCTTTCTAGTCAAAAGCTCAACATAACCAAATATTCCCATTTCATTAAGACGGTCTTTTATGGTCTCGATATTATATTTTGTTGTTTCGGGCGCATGCTCCAAAGAAGCTTCGAGATCCTCTGCGCTAAAAATACCGTCTCCGCCCATACCCATCATGACCCAGTGCGAGTACGGCAAGGCCTCGTTTTTTGAATCAGGAAGCACATTCTTTTCGATAGTTTTATATCCAAGAAAAATTGTCAGAAAGCAGCCCAAACAAAGCGCCAATACGCCTGCTTTTTTGCCAAGCTGTGCCATATTGAGCTTTGTTCGTTTTTTCTTCATTAGAGCCACAATACAGGCTGCCACAATCGGAATTATAGCGGTAATCTTGATTATCGCACCAATACCAGCAATCATAGCTAAAATTGCAAAAAGTAAAGCTCTGTTATCTTTTTCACATTTTTCCTTTATCCTAAGCATTACGAATAGCTCTAGCGCAACGAATAGAGCTGATATCGAATCCGTATACATTTCGGCTGCATATAGCGCAATAGGGCAGATTAGAGACAATACAAACACGCGCAAAGCCGATCCCCTCTTTACGAACTTACCCGCCATATAGGCGACGATTAATACCGTAAGAGCAACAGAGATAGCAGTGACTGCCGTCATGATTATTTGCGGATTCGACAATCCTGCATATGTACCCAATTTAACAAAAGACAAGTAGAACATTACTATACCGAGATTGTGCGGATATCTATTAAAATAAGCTGCATTCCCCATCGCCTCACCCCTTGACGCCTTTTGCACCCAGTCGTAAATAAGCGAAGAGTCAAAAGTATTATGTGGGTCAGGCGTAAGAATGTAGGCGATCATAAAACAAACAAGGAGCGCAATCATTACAACCACTCCTCTTTTAATCCATGAGGGTATTCGCGTTTTAACCTTTAGGTTTTTCGTTTTTCCGAATAGCCAAATCCTCGCAAGTAGTAAGAGAATCGCAGATACCGCAATTATTATTTTTGCCCAGACAGAATAAGTGCCTAAAGATTTGACCCAGTTAACGCTTTTAGGCTCGACAAAAACAGCTACAACAATAAAGGACATCATTGCAGCAAAAAGCCAGCACAAAACATTTTTTGCTATTTTTTTTATTTTTTGCATTTACTACCGCCTCCTTATACTGCTTTGCTATAATCTCCTTATGAGTATTATGCAAAAAATACAATCTGGAATCAAATCGATTCAAAAATATATCTTGCCTAGTATTTGCTTATTGGCTGTTTTTATTATTTTTCTTTTATCTTTTTTTAATTCTCCGATTGCAGACGACTGGGGATTTTATACGACCACATTTAAAAAGGATTTTTTCTCTTATCTTCATTTAACTTATGTTGCCCATACCGCACGCTTTGGTCAGTGGGGACTAATTTGGATTGGCTTTCGCCTCTTCGGAATGACGTTTACTCGAATTTACCCATTCATTTCTTTTGTTGCTCTAGTTTCTATTCTTGCCCTAATTTTTATTCGCTCAGGCCTTATCAAGAAGACTAAAAAAGCCATCGCCTTTTCGATTTTGGCTAGTGCTGCTTATTTATGCACTTGCCCAAGCTTTTTAGACAGCTTCCTCTGGCTCGATTCCAATCTCGCTCACTTTACCTCTATCGTCTTTTCGCTTCTTATACTTCTAGAGATTATTACCCTCTCGAAAGTCACAAAAAGAAAAAATTTCATCGTTCGTCTCGTGTTTTTGCTAGCAATCTGTTTTATTGCACAATTCTTCTCAGAACTTACAGATATACTTAATATTGCATTCGTAAGTCTCTTTTGTCTTATCTTTTTCGTCAAAAGAAAACAGGGAAGTCATTTTTATACTTTACTTAAAATCTGTCTCCCGTGCCTAGCTTCTTTAATTGTAGGTTTTCTTATTCTTTATTATTCCCCAGCAAGAATCGCTAGAAGTTCTTATAGCAACAGCTCTTTCAGTATATTAACCGTTAAAGAGAGTATCAAAACTTTTTCGTCTTTCTTTCTTCATGTGCCATTTATTGCTTATGCGCTTATTTTGCTTGCAGGTTTCTCTTTTTCCAAACATATCAAAGACACTTTCTTAAATATTCGCGGTGTCTTGCTTTGTGCAGTTGTTTTGATTGCTACCACTATTTGTTCCTTCTTAGTGATCTGCTACGCGCAGGGCTTTGCGGTTCCTAGAACACTTACCGTGACCGCTTTCGGCTTCTCTCTCACGATGATTTACATAGTCGCCTTTGTAACTAAGTTGCTTTCAAAAAAAGCGCCAAAGCTCCAAATAATTGGTTTCTATCTTTCTACCGTTCTTGTTCTTATTCTCGGCGCAATTACCATTCCGCCTTATATCGAGAAAATTGCTACACGCCATCTCCTTGCCGAGCAAAGAGACATAAACGTAAAGAACCAAATTGAAAACGGCACAGAAATCGTCGAGGTTTCAGAACTGCCTATCCTTGTCTATGGTACAGCTGAAGATTTTTACTATTACGACGATCCCGAAAGCGGCGAAAGATTACCTATTTGGGTAGCGGAACAGTATATTGATTACATAAGGGGCGACCACGAGAAACCAAATTACATTCTCAAACAAATTGACGACTACTCAAAGAATTATCGTCGATAAAAAACTATTCCCTAGACATCAAACAGCCGCATTGAGCTCTTTATGCATATTATCCGCTATTATTCTACATTAAAAATGTTGCCGCACGGCGGCGCCTTCATTAGTCTGTTATAATAACAGTAGTATTCTATGAGTCAAAAGAAGATATTATTCACTTCGCATACTGCTAATTTCCATAAATTCAACCGTCCGCTCATGAAGATGCTTCGAGGAAAACTCGAGGGAGAATATTCAGACTTAAACATTGGCAATTGGGAAGTAGATTACGCATCCGCAAACGAAGAGCAGGTTTTTGATGCCGACAATGTCTTTAAAGTAGATTTCGCCCGTAGCCCTCTTGCAATTAGTAGTCACATAAAGGCCTATAAACAGCTCAAGAAGATTCTCGAGAAAAAACATTATGATATAGTCCACACTCATACTCCGGTCGGCTCAGTCATTACTCGTCTCGCCGCTCGTAAGGCCCGCAAGAACGGGACTAAGGTTATCTATACGTCTCATGGTTTTCATTTCTACAAGGGCGCGCCTTTGAAGCTCTGGTGCCTTTTTTATCCCATCGAGAAGAAATGCGCAAAATATACAGATTTACTAATCACCATCAATAGGGAAGATTATCTACGCTCTAAAAAGTTCAAGACTAAGACAAAGATGATTCACGGTGTAGGCGTAGATACGACAAAATTCAACACCAAGATTAGCAAGAAAGAGCGCGACGAAGTCAGAGCAGAGCTAGATCTCAAGAAGGACGATTTCGCGATTGTCTATGCTGCCGAGTTTACAGCAAACAAAAACCATCGTTTTATCCTAGAAAGCCTAAAGGACTTACTTCTTTCATACCCTAACATCAAGATTCTCTTCTTAGGAAAAGGCGAGCTTCTTGAGCAGACAAAGGAATTAGCCAGCACGCTCGGTATTGATAAGCAGGTCTATTTCTTGGGCTACAGAAATAATATCTACAGAATTTTACAAAGCTGCGATTTGGCAGTTTCTGCATCTAACCGCGAGGGATTAGGTCTTGGCGTGGTCGAAGCCCAGCTTTGCGGTCTCCCTATTATCATTTCAGATAACCGTGGTCATCGCGAAATCTTTAAGAACAATAAACAGATTTCGTATAATTTGAAAAGCCCTAAGGAGTTTGCAGAAAAGGTCGAGAAAGCCTATCTTAAAGAGTGCGATTACCATATTCCTTTTGACGAAGCATTTTCTCTACGTTCTTCCCTAACCGATATGCGTAAAATTTATTTGGATATCTCAAAATGAAACGAATCTTACATATAATTGGCGGTCTAGATAGAGGCGGCGCCGAATCATTCTTGATGAATACCTGGAGAAATATCGATCATAAAAAATATCAGTTCGATATCCTTACTTTTATGCAGCCTCGTGACGGAAAGAAATTTGCTTTCGAAGATGAGCTTATCAAAGGCGGAGCAAAGATCTATCGCGTCAAAGATAATCGCGTTAAAGCCCCATGGAAGTTCGAAAAAGACGTCGCAAAGATCGTCAAAGAGGGCAACTACGAAATCGTTCATAGCCACATCGATTTTATGTCCGCACTATCCCTAAAGGGTGCGAAGATGGGCGGAGCAAAACATTTAGTTTCTCACTCGCATAATACTTTCAATGCAAATCTTTATTCTCCATTCAAAAAAGCCGTGTCGGCAATTTTGCGCCGTAAACTCAACAAGCTCGCTACCAAAAAACTCGCTTGTGGCATTGACGCAGGAAAATTCTTGTATGGAGAAAATCAGGATTATACCGTTATTAATAATGGCATAGCCACTGAAAAATTCTTCTTTAATGCAGATTTCCGCAAAGAACTAAGAAGCAAATACAAACTCAGCGATAAGACGAAGATTATTCTAAATGTCGGTAGGCTGGAAGAGGTCAAAAACCAAGCTTGGTTAATCGATGTTTTTGATAAGGTTTACAAGGAGAATCCAGATTCGGCCCTATTTATCTTGGGCGATGGCTCGCTTAAAGAATCTTTAAAAGAGAAGGCTAGCGAATTAGCTTCCAAGAAGCAAATCTTCATTCTAGATTCTCAGCCAGACATCAATAAGTACTATTCGATGGCCGACGTTTTCGCCCTTCCTTCAAAATTCGAAGGCGTACCTACAGTAGGCATCGAAGCTCAAGTTTCAGGACTGCCTTGTCTTTTCAGTGTCTTCGTCCCAAAAGAAACCAAAATATCAGATAATGTCAAATTTCTCAAGATTGACTCGAACGAAGATTGGGTCAAAGAGTTTGTAAATATAGAAGTCCAGAAAAAGAGAAACGCTTCAGGGAGTAAAATAGATAAGTACGACATTCACAATAGTGTAAAGAAACTCGAGGAAATATATGATTCTTTCTAAAATAGCCAGTATTGTTTTCTATCTTGTCATTTTCTGCTTAACTTTCTTTTTTGCATTCCTCAGAAAAAAGACAGACAAGAAAATCTTTGGCTTCCTATGTGTTTTGATTCCAGCTATTAGTATCGCTCTGCGCTTTGGAGTCGGCACAGATTCTGCCGCCTATGTACAAATGTTCAACGATATTTCTACTGAAGACCTTTCTATGAGCCTTACAAGGATTGAGACTTTCAGCATGGAACCTACTGCGGTTTTCTTAATTAAAATCCTCCATCATTTCGCGTACGGATATTTCACGTATTTCTTCGCTTATTCGCTCCTAACCTTCAGCTTTTTGTATATCTTTTCTAGAAAGCTCGATTCGCGCAACTGGTGGTTAATATTCGGTTCCGTCGTCATGCTCATGACTCCTTATTGCATTAATGGCATGAGACAAGCAGCAGCCGTCTCCGTCTTTTCCGTACTCCTTGTCAATGTCTTCCAAAAGCCTCGCAGCCTGTTGACAAATACACTGCTGCTCATATTGACCTGCTCCCTGCATTTTACTGCCGTTCTTCTTGTACCAGTTTTAATCGCCATATTACTAGTCAAACATTTCGATCTAAAAAAATGCGCAACAGTCATAATTATTTTTTCATTAATTACACTTCTCGTATTTCCAAAAGCTATCGGTTTTCTTTTGTCTAGTGGTCTAATGCCCTCTAAATACGCTGAAACTTTGGCTGCCTATGACGGCTCTCTTGTTAATTTTGATTTCTTAATCTTCTTCACCCTTTCTGCCTTGTTACTACTTACAAGAAAATTTACCAAACAAGGCGAAGAGAAGCTAAGCGACTTCGCAACTATCGTTATTATTTGTAATTTATTCTATGCTGGCCTCGGCTTCTATTCCGCTTATATCGGAAGAATGTCAGACTATTTCTGGCCTATGGCAACCTTTGGCATCTGGCTAGGAATCGACAGATTCAAAGACAATCCAGCCTTCAAGCGAGTTCTCTACGTTGCAACCCTCGCCTGCTATTTTATTCTTGCTTATTTCGTAATGGGAAATAGTGAAATTATTCCATTTAGGTTTCTATCATGAGCAAAGAACTAATATCTGTCATTGTTCCGGTTTACAATTGTGAGAAATATCTCTCGGCCTGTTTAGAGAGTATTCTTTCTCAAAGCTACAAGAACTTCGAGCTAATCTTGATCGATGACGGATCGACTGACGGGTCGCTAGGTATTTGCAAAAGTTTCGAGAAGAAAGATAAAAGAATTCACGTTTGTAGTATCAAGAATTCTGGTGCTGGCGGCGCCAGGAATAGGGGGCTTGAACTCGTAAAAGGGCAATATATCGCCTTTATCGACTGCGATGATGTTGTATCGCCAGATTATTTGGAGTGCCTTCTAGAAGGGATGAAGGCGGATGTGGATTTGAACTGCGTCAAATATGTAAACTTTGAGAGCGAAGTATTGTTTTCTGAAAAACAGCCTAATTCTCGCCAAATCTCAGGAGATCAAGCAATCGAAGATCTCCTGTTAGGAAAACTGCTCGCGGGTCCAGTTTGTAAACTATACAAAAGAGGACTAATCGGAAACTTGCGTTTCGAGAAATTCTCTGTCGCTGAAGACTTTTATTTCAACTATAACTACCTAAAGAAGTGTAGCGCTATCTCTTTGAGTGACAAAGAACTCTACGGCTACAGAAAGAACAGTTCTAGCCTTACGAAGTCTAATTTTAAACCCAGTCGAATGGATGGGCTTGAAGCGCTCAAGAAAATCGCGAAGAGCGAAGGATATAGCAGAGCATCAATCATTCGCCTTTTTATGGAAGCTTATTTTATATTAGAAATCCTTGATAGATACAAACAGGCTAAGGAATATCCGGCCCAGACATCTGAATGCAAGAGTATCCTAAAGAAATACAGAAAAACCGTTCTTTTCTCTGGAAAATCCCCTAAAAAGCAACGTATTATCGCCCTTCTGAGCTTTATTAGCCCCATCCTACCCGTCAAACTAATCAATTTATTGGCAAAATAAAAAAATACCCCTTTCGGGGGTATTTTTTAAGCAGCTTTTTTATTGAATGCTATGAAGTCTATTATTATAGCAACAACTAGAGATGCAGCAAAGATGAGGCCAGAAGAGAATAATTTATCTTTCTTTGTCGAGTCAGCCGCTGGCTCGCCTGCTACATTTAGAACTTTAACGTGATATTGTTTTTCGTCATCATATGCTTTTGCGATTACTTTTTCAGCGTTAGCTATGACGAATTCCAGATTCTCTTTTGCTTTCGTTTCATCGGCACTGGAGTCACTCAAGTTAAAGATTCCGGTAGTATTTTCTACTATCGCAACACTATCGAGGCTTCCTTCTTTTACTGTTATACCGGCAGCCTTATACGCTTCTTTACTAGTTAGAATCGACGAGATTTGCGCATATGGAGAGATAGATCCTGTATACTCGTAGTCACTTTCGTAAACCATAATGATTGCAGAAGACGAGAAATTTGTAGACTGATGCTTATATGAATAGACGGCCGCTGCGCCACCTAGAAGGGCACAAATTACAATGATTGGCCAGCATTTAAGAACATATTTACAAAAGTCCTTGATTGTAAACTTATAGTTTGTATCCTTTGCCATATTATTGCTCCTTGTTCAAGAATTTCATCGTATCACGCATCGCGTCAGCAACTGTTCGGGTAGCTTTCCAGTCAAGCTCTTTTTCTGCCTTATCTACATTCGCAAAGATGCTTGGCAAATCACCAGCACGGCGACCAGCAACCTTATGCGGCAAGCTCTTACCACTAGCCTCTTCAAAGGCAGCGACCATTTCTTTTACGCTCGTGCCCTTGCCAGTACCAAGGTTATAGATAGAAATGCCAGTTTTGGTAACCTTTTCTAGGGCTGCAAGATGGCCTTTTGCTAAATCTACAACATGGATATAGTCGCGAATACATGTGCCATCTGGAGTATCATAATCATCACCATAGATGCTTAGCTCTGGAATGCGACCCTGGCTAACACGCATGATGATTGGCATTAGGTTGTTTGGAATACCATTTGGGTCTTCGCCGATAAGACCAGATTCGTGATTGCCGATAGGGTTGAAGTAGCGCAAGATGACAGCCTGTTTCGTTTCGTCTGCCTTGCAAAAATCTTTTAGGATTTCTTCGATCATGAACTTGGTGCGACCATAAGGATTAGTAATGCCAATACCAGTCTGCATATCCTCAGTCAAAGCAACATTGTCTCTGTCGCCATAAACCGTAGCACTAGAAGAGAAGATAATCTCGTTTACATTAAACTCTTTCATGCACTTCAAAATATTTAGAGTGCTTAAAAGGTTATTTTCGTAGTAGCGTAGTGGTTGCTCGACAGATTCGCCGACAGCCTTAAGGCCGGCAAAATGAATTACGGCCTTGTAGTCGTTCTCGCGAAACAAATCACGAAGTTTTGTCTCGTCTAAGAGATCAAAGTGATAGAAATTAGGACGAATACCGGTTATCTTTTCGATATCGTCTATGACGGTATCCTTGCTGTTTGCAAGATTATCTACAATATCGACATCGTAATTGCCCGTTTTTAGCAACTCTACGACCGTATGGGAACCAATATACCCCGTGCCACCTGTAACAAGTATCTTATTCATGGGGCTATTATATCATGAAGCTATTCTATTACCCCAACAACGCTCTCTTTATAGGCTTTTTCTTCTTTCTTCGTCAAGCCCCCAACGCCTTCTTTTTTCGTCTCGATTATTTCCTTGCCACGAATCGCTACTTTCTTCTTCGCCTTATTACGATACCATTCATATTCAGCATCGATATGTCCAATATCTACCGCCTGAACACCACTTCTACTCAAATCATCTACTAAGACCGTTGCAGTAGGACCAATGGAAAGCAGTAAAATATCGTATTTTCTAGCAATTTTTAGCGCCTTTTCCAAAATAGCGTCATATTTATCAAATGCATTCTTGTTCGGAACAAGTAAACGGTTAATCTGCTTTGCATTATCGAGAAGATCATTAGTGACACCAAGACGTGTCTTTTTGCCCTCTATAATCAGGATTTTTTTCTTATCCCAGATTTTTCGAAGTTTTTTAATTCTCTCAGTAGTTTTTGCTTTATTTTTGTAATCAAGATAAAACCTTGTAACCAAAGAGTCACCATATTCGTAATCCGAGTTAAGGATTTTTAAAACCTTCTCTTTATACATATATAGATACCAAAGCCAGAATTGTTCCGCCCTAAAAACCATATCGCGTCTATCAATAAAGGTTCTCGGAATACAGACAAGGTTGTTTTTATCTGGTTTTCTCAAAACTCGTTCGAGCGCCTTACTCAGAGAATCGCTCTTTTTCTGAAAACCAATCGCCTCATCACACAGAATTAAACTAAGCTCACCATCACCAAAACGCGAAATACTTTTTCCATTCAAAACCCACTCGATCGTCTGCTCGCTATTCATGATTTTTAGATTTGGCGAGAAATATTTTCGATCCGTAATGTATTTTATTCTCGTACGAACATTGTAATAAAAATGACGAATTTTATTTTTTAGCACCATTTATTAACTCCTCAAAAAGCCCCTTCCACATTTCTGCTATTTTTTCCAAAGAATACTCTTTTGCGGTCTCTAGCGAACGCTCAGAAAGCGTCAGCCTAAGATTCTTATCCTCTATAAGCCTCGTGATCGCTTCACCAAATGCAATATAACTATCTCGAGGTTCAACTTCGAGAATTGCTTTATTTTTAGCATTCATTTCCTTAATCGCTGGGAAAGCATATGAGACTACCGGTGTTCCGCAGGCCAAAGATTCAAGCACAACCATAGGGAAGGCCTCACTGCGCGAAGTTAGAAGATATCCAGAAGCATCATGTATTTTTTCAAACACTTCATTTGTAGGGCCAGCCAATTTAACACATTTCTCTAGACCAAAAGTTTTAATCTGTTTCTTAAGCTCTTCTTCTTGCGAGCCAGTGCCATAGATCACGATTTTCCAGTCCCCTAGCTTGTTTTTGATGAGACTCACGGCATGAATTAAGTTATCGTAACCCTTTACCTCTTCAAGGCGACCAATTGCTACCAATTCGTGCGCTTTGTGGCCAGCGTCTTTAAATTTCGGCGCTTCTCTGACCGCATTAGGAATTACTGCGACATTTTTTAGGCCATACTTTCGATAAATACTTGCCGCCGCTTCAGTCAAAACAACAAGCTTATCTGCCTTTCTATAGAAGAGAAGTTGCGCCATCTTTCGCGCTTTCGTATAGTATTCCCACGCCGAATGCTCCGTAAAGACGACTTTACCACTAAAGAGTCTTTTATTTAGAGCAATCAGATCCGCAATATTGCCGTGACAAGCAACAACAACATTAGTGTCGCGCCCCTCTTCATCTTTCAAGATCTCGCGAATGCGACTATTGAGAAGTCTTCGGTTTGCATATTCTTCTGGACTGTAGCCACAATGCTTGATTGTGATTTTAGAGTTAAAATCGAACCCACACTCGTCAGTTTCTTTGGTATTCAAAGACACAATCCTGACTTCGTAGCCGTATTTCTCGACAAAATAGTTTGATAGCATCGATATAACACGCTCGATTCCGCCAAGCTGCGTTATCTGGTTAACAATATAGGTTATTTTCATTACGCCTCCGCCTTTAGAATCAATTATACAACTTCCGACCGCATCTCTGGCTCCTTGAGAGAAGAGTGGTCATTTTGGCGCTTCAAAGCCCATATGTTAAAATAGAATACATATGAATAGTCGTTCAGTGGACGGACTTCAGCGGAGGAGTGGATCCAAAAAAAGCAATAATTCTGTGTCGAAAAGCCAGGCAGCCATGCTACGCCGGGCTGGTTCGCAAGCACCACAAAAGGTCAGCAAAAGCACTATTGTTTCCGTGCGCAAGACCGAGAAAGCTCCTGTCGTAGTAGACAGTAGCAGAATAGCAAGCGTTCGCCGTAGTTCGCGCGAGGAGCTCGAAGAACACAAGCAGCAACAAATTCAAAAGAATGCCGAACTTGCTAAGGCTCAGCAACAAGCCGAAGCGCGCAAGCTCGCTCGCCGTCGTCAGCATCAGCAAGAGCAGATTGAATATAGCGAGCAAATCATGAACAAGTCTCCCAATCGAGAACTTGGCGTTATCGATAAACCAAAGAAAAAGAAGGGTTTCCTAGGGCGCAAAAAGAAAACCGAAAAGCTTGGTCTCGAGAGAGAAGAAAGCGGCAGCGCAGCAGCAAGGGAATTTTTAGCAGATATGCATGATGTAGATGCGACAGATTTTGACGAAGTTCCAGCCAAAGAAAAACGTAAATCCTGGAACAAGCAACAAAAGCAAGCTAGGAAGGCAGCTCGCCGTGATGCTGGACGATATAAGCAGAAGAAGCACCGTAAGTGGCCTTGGGTTTTGTTGATTATTATAGTTATTCTTGGCGGCTGCGGCGTTTTGGCCTACAACTACATCAACGAAAAATACAAGAAAATCACTGGCGACGACAGCTCGATTCTCGGTCTTCTTTTCGCCGACGACAAAACTCCACTCCAAGCCGATGAAAAAGGCAGAACCAATATCCTCGTCTTCGGTACCGAAGGCTATTCAATGGACGGCTCAGATTATGATGGTGGTCTTCTAACCGACTCCATGATGATGGTCTCTATTAATCAGGATACCGGCGACATTAAGGCTATTTCTCTACCACGTGACCTTCACTACAAGAAAGATGCCTGTACCGCTACAGGCAAATTAAATGAGGTCTTTTATTGCCATTATTCCCAAAACGACGGTAGCGAAGAGAGCATTAAGCATTACGAAACCGAAGGCCAAGATCATCTCGCAAGCGCATTCGAAGATATCCTTGGCGTAGATATTCACTATAAAGTCCACGTAAACTGGGGCGCCATGCTCCAAGTCGTAAATGCCCTTGGCGGTATTGACGTAGTCTTCTTATATGGTGATCAGACATGGGACGGCCCAGAGACCACAATTGAAGTCTCCGACGAACGCGGCCTTCAAGAGCAAGACGGATACACGGTCTATTTCTCTTATCCTACACAGGAAGTAATCCACCTAGATGGAACTGCAGCTCTTAGTGTAGCTAGGGCACGTAATGGCCACGGTGGCTATGGCGCTATTAGTGGCAACTTCTCGCGCGAGTATTTCCAGCAGAGAATAATCGCCGCTCTCGTTCAGAAAGCTAGAACAACTAACTTCGTAACCGATCTAGGTGCCGCTACAGGCCTCCTGAATGCCGTTGGCGATAATCTCCGCACAACCTTCAAAGACACTGATATTAAGACCCTTATGCGCCTCGCAAAGGAGATTAATATCAATAACATGGAGACACTCTCTACGATCGAGAACTATGACGGAGAAGCCGCTCTCATGACTACTGGCATGGAAAATGGTATTAGCTACGTCCTCCCGGTCGGTATGACTTATGATAGAATCCACAACTTCATCCAGAAGCGCCTCTATGCTGACGGTGCGGCCGCCGAAGACGCTACAATCGCCGTATTAAACGGCACTGAAGTAGCAGGGCTTGCATCGAGCAATAAGCAAACTATCGAAGATGAAGGCTTAACTGTAGATAGCGTCGGCGACGCTCCAGACGAGCTAAAAGAGCAGGACGGCTTGTTTATTTATCAAAATAGGGAAGATGTTCCTGAGACAATTAAGAAGCTTCAGGCAATCTATCCAAACGCCACTGTTTCCTCTGAGGTTCCAGAAAGCCTCTCAGAGTACGCAGATATAGATATCATAGTTATTATAGGAAATGGCTACGCAAACTAGTTAGAGCGCGTTTTAGAGGGTCTACGGACCCTCTTTTTTGATGTCGTCCACAGATTATCGCAGAATTAGCTTTTCCATTGCTCTATTTTCACTTCCGTCCGTGAAAAGACTTGCGTGAAAAGTCGTTACTTTTCGCAGCCTGTTCTGGTAGGGTACTAGTAGTTGCGGCTTTGCAATTACCTATATTGTGCAGAGTTTCTTTTAAAGATCTGTTGCTAGTATTTATTTTCCATAATCGACACCCATCCAGCTTGTTACTTTTTTGACAACAATTACTCTTTCTGTTTTGAGTTGCTTTGACAATTCTGGTTTTTATGTCGTTTTATTAGTCGTTATTGATTTGCTTTTTTAGATTTTTATTATGTTATATATTCACTTGTATAAATAATTTTTCCACAGGTGTGAAAATATTACAACATTTCCCTACCTTTTTGCAACAGTTAGAGTTTTACACCATGTGGAAAAGTGCCTTCTCTCCTCTGTTATTTAGGCAATTAGCAGCTGATTATGCCCTTGTAGGATTTGCTTTAGTCTTTCGTTTTGCATTCCAGCTATCTCCCGAACTAGATCCACATTATAGTAATTCTTGCCGCGCCACATACTCCCAATTCGCTTTATATATCCCCTGCCCAGCCTTGGCTCTCTTTTGATTATTTGCTCAATTTTTCTTATGTCCACACCCAAGATCCTAGTCATGACTTTTCGAGAAAGCCAGACGTTCCCTAACTGTTTCTTCTCCTTCATATTCGAAGAATTATATATATCCGCCTTTTACCTTGCAAGCTATAGCTCAATACTTTTTAAACAAAAATAACCCCTTTTGGGGCTACTTTTATTTAGTCTTCTTTCTTCTTGATATGAAGGACGCGTTCTTTGCCTTCACCAGTACTAAAGGTTTCAATATCTGAATAATCTTCGGAGAATTTGTGAACCGTACGGCGATCGGCAGCGTTTAGATTCAAGATTTTCTCTTGGCCAGTGCGGCGAACTTCCTGAATCCAGCGTTCGGCCTGTTGTTCAATCTTGTCCGCACGCTGACGTTTGTAATCTGCAATATCGATATTTACGCGTTTTACTTCTGCATTGCGAGCAATCAAAGTCATCGTGACAACATGTTGCAAAGCCTTGAGATTGTTTGCATTCTTACCGATTAGCAAAGAGTTCATACTCGTGCTTGGGATAGATAGCTGAATCACATCATCCTCAATCGTAGAATAAACCGCGACATTAATACCAAAGAACGATAGTAAATCTTCTAGATACTTCGTTGCGAAGCGAATCGATTCATCAGTATTCATAATAATTATTTCCTCCTTTTCTTATTAGAAGCGGAAATACGGGTAATATGTACACCTGAATCGGTGCTAGATTTTTTATTTTTATTGCCATAATGGCTTGATTTGGAATCTTTAGAATCAGACTTATCGATTAGGACATCCTTAACAATCTCCGCTTCGACAGCTTCGTGAGCCTTGAGCTCTTTCAAGATCTTCTTGTCTGCAGCAGCTTCCATCTCGGAAAGCTTACTATTCAAGGCGACCTTATTAGTTACGATTGTTACGAGGTTGTTCAAGAAGTAATACATAACTAGAGCGCCTGGAAGATTAATCATAATAAAGAGCATCATGAATGGCATCATCATAGTAGTCTGGCGCTGCGCAATAGCGTTCATCTCTTCCTGACTTGGCTCTTTGCCGCCCTTTGCAGCCTCTTTCATAATCTGGCGCATAGAACGCTGTTTCTTGCCCTTCTTGCGACTTGGATCATTCTGACGAGCGACAATAAACTGAGCAAAGGCAGATGCAATGGCCATCACAAGAACTACAATCGAGCTAATAGCTTTGCGCTTTTTACCCTCCGCAAAGAGGCTCGTGAATTCTAGCGCTGTAACATCCAAGTGAACCTGGCCAAAGAGCTTTGGCTCGAAGTCATAGATAACGCTACCCTTCTCTTCATCTGAAGCTTCCTGGAAGGAAACAAAGTAATTATTCTGTTTCTCAATAATCTCGTTAATACGAGGCATTGTCCTTACAAATGGGTAGGCAGAATGATTGACATTATATTTAGTCTCGCTGCCATCTTTTGTGCTTGCACAGCGCGAAACAGCAACATTATAGTCGCCAGAAACTTCACATGGGCGAACCGTAACGTTGATTGCGGTAAAGAGTGCCATAAAGATAGGAAGCTGAATCAAAACCAACAAGAAAGAACGGAATGGCTTGATATTTTTGCGCTTATAAAGATCCATCATCTGGAGAGATTCCATCTGACGATTGCCATTGCAGCGCTTCTTAATCTCTGCTAGTTCCGGCTGCATCTCGCGCATCATGCGAGTCTGGTGGAGCTGGCGCTTAATAAGCGGCAAGGTTAGAAGTTTTACGATAACAACAAAGATAATAATAGCAAGGCCAAAGTCGCCGACAAAGTTATAGATAATAAAAAGAATGTTGACGATTGGGCGAACGACTAACATATCGATCAAACTAAACATCACACATCCTTTCGTTAAACTTTTCTAATTTTATACTATTTCCGCCTCTTTAAGCAAGTCTGCAATAAGATTTTGTAGCTTCTCGAAATCCATATCCAGCACTTCTCTGTTATAGATATTAAAGATGCAATCTACAGGCTTATTAATTTCTGGCAGTTGCGAACGAATTGCTTCGTAGACACGGCGGCGAATTCGATTTCTGCCGACGGCGGATTTTAGAACTTTTTTGCTTACAACAACAGCGAAGCGCTGTTTACCTCTAGCATTTTCAGCAAAAACTAAGGAGATACGAGATCCCCTTATGGATTTGCCATTCTGGTAAGTGTATCTTACACCACCCCGCGAATGAAAGCGGTATTTCTTGGCTAACATTAAGCTGTTAGACGAGCGCGTCCTTTAATGCGGCGGCGAGCTAGAACCTTGCGGCCATTAACGGTTGCATTGCGCTTGCGGAAGCCGTGCTCAACTTTGCGCTGACGCTTGTGCGGCTGATAAGTACGTTTTGGCATAAGTGTTATCCTGACTTTCTAATTATTGTTTTATTTAATGAATTGTGTCTATTATACTAATTTTTTCCACTTTTATCAAGAACTTTTACACAGCGCCTCCCCTGTAATAAAAGTCCTGTGGAAAACTCTAATCTGTTAGCTATAATTATTATTAGAAAATATTCCACAGGTTGCCCAAAAACTGTGGAAAAGTCGTATAATATAGAGAGTAAAGGAGGTAGAGAGATGCCAAACAACTGGCAAAGCATTCTGGACGAGATTAAAAGCCGCGTTTCTGACATGGCTTATCTCACCTATTTTCCACGCCTAAAGTTCATTTCTTTAGAGGGTGGTGTTTTGAAGCTCTCTGCTCCAAACCCTTTTATTAAGCAGCAGATCGAGAGCAAGTACCGCATGGAAGTTATCGCTTCGGTTCGCTCACTTGGCCTAGAATGCGAAACTATCGAAGTCGAAATTGCTAGCTCGGAACCTGTTAGTAGAACTCGCGCCGTCGAGATCGTGCCAAACGAGCCGCTTGGTAGCAAAATTCCAGAAGCTAGACCAGTTACTATCCCTACCCCTACTTCTACCCCTGTAAAAACAGAGGCTTCGATGAAGATGCCAAAAATTCAGGCTTATACCCCAGTCCACAGCGTTCCAAACAATGTTACGCACAGCAAAAATCCACGCTTCGATACTAGTAACGACGGCCTAAACGCCGAGTATAGGCTTGCAACTTACGTTATTGGTAGCAATAACGATCTCGCGGTTAGCGCCGCACAGCAAGTAATCGAGAATCCAGGTATCCGTTTTAATCCATACTTTATATATGGTGGCGCTGGTACTGGTAAAACCCACTTAATTCAGGCGATCGGCAACGAGATTAAGATCAAGCATCCAGAGCTTAAGGTTCTTTTTGTTACAATCGAGCAGTTCTATCATGACTTCGTTGAGTCGATGCGCAAAAAGATTGACGGCTTCGCAGAAAAATATCGCAGCGTTGATGTTCTTATTATTGATGATTTTCAGTTTATCGTTGGTAAGGAAAAGAGCCAGGAAGAATTCTTCCATACTTTTAATGAACTACACAACCACAATAAACAAATCATCATTAGTAGCGACCGTTTACCAAGCCAGATTGCAACCGTCGACCAGAGGCTTGCTTCCCGCTTAATGATGGGTGTACCTATCGATATCGGTTTCCCAGATTTCGAAACACGTTGCGCAATCGTTAAGCAAAAAGCCGAGCTAAAAGGCTATAGCCTAGATAATCGCACGGTAGAATTTATCGCACAGAGTGCCAAGAGTAATATTCGCGAGCTTGAGGGTAACCTTAATAGGATTTTGTTGCTTGCCGATGTTCGTGGCGTAGATCCGAGTGAACTCGTCGACGATTCCATGGATACCCCTACGGAGAACACTTTTGCCCCATCCATGAAACAGCGCGCAATTAATCCTCGCACCGTAATCGACACCGTCGCAAAATACTACGGTCTCGACACCAATGATTTGCTCGGAAAGAGTCGCCTAAAAGATATCAAGACCGCTCGCCAGATTGCAATGTATATCATGAATGAAGAACTGTCTCTTAGCACGGTTCGTATCGGCCAAGAGTTTAGCAAGGATCACACGACTATCATGCATGGCATTAAGGTTGTAAAAGAAAATTTGAAAACCGATTTTAACCTTCGTTCACAAATGACTGAGTTGAGGGATAAAATCTATGGCTAATCTTTTCTCTTTCTCTACCCCTTTAAATAGTTATTCAGCCTGTGGAAAACTTGTGCAAAATCCTGTTAAAAAGTCTGTTGAAACTATGTTCGAAAAAGTTGTGGAAAAGCGCAAAATGTTTAAAAACCAAAAATCGCACAGTGTAAAAACTCACAAGTTATCTACTTTTAAACAAATATTCACAAATAAATTGAACAAGATTTGCACGTGCGGGCTTTCTAATTCTTATCTTAAAATCCCGAGTTTTCCACTTTTTCCACATAGAACTATTACTACTATTACTACATTTAAATAATAAGAAAGAAAAAAGGAAGGAGTTTGTATTATGGAAGTTGAAGTTTCTCAAAGCAGAATAGCAAAAGCATTAAATAACGTAAGTAAAGTAGCAGCCAGTACGAGAGCTGGTCTACCAATTCTAAGTAACGTTCTTTTAAGAGCAAGTGAGAATATTCTTAGCTTAACGGCAACCAATCTAGAGATTGCAGTAGTTGAATATGTAAATGCCAAATCTATCTCTAACGGAACACTTACTGTACCAGCAAAGCTTTTAGCAGATTTTGTATCTAATCTACCTAAAGATGATGTCAATCTAAAAGCCAATGGTGATAAGTTGGCTATTAAGTGTGGTACTTACAAATCCACTGTTAATGGTATTTTGGCGGACGATTATCCAGAACTTCCAAGCATTAATGAGAATGAAGCACTTGGTTTCAAGATTGGAATCGAAGCTTTTAAAGATGCAGTCAGCCAGGTAATTGTAGCGGCCAGTAACGATACTTCTCGCCCTGCTCTTACGGGTGTATATTTCAACTCTCATGAGGGTGATATTTATATTGCAGCTACAGATGGTTATCGTTTGGCGGATAGAAAATTCGTGGAAGGTGTCAATCAACAGATTAAAGCGATTGTTCCTGCTTCTACTCTTCGCGACGTCCTTGGTTTTATTAATGACAGTATGGACGAGGTTGAGATTCTTATTAGTGATTCTTTGATCAGATTCCGCTTGGGCGAGATCGAAGTTACTTCTAAGCTTATAGATGGAAGTTTTCCAGATTATAGGAAGCTTATTCCAGAGACAGCAGAATGTACGTTAGTTTTGAACAAGGCCGAACTTTCTCGCATGACAAAGATGGCGGCGCTATTCGCAAAGCAATCTGGTGGTTCGGTAGTTTGTGAAGCAAATCAGGAAAAACAGAATTTTGCAGTTTGTGCAGTTGCTAGCGAACTTGGTGAAAACGTCTCATCTATTGATACGAGTGTGGAAAAAGATGCCAAGGTTACACTTAATTCTCGCTATGTTCTTGATGCGCTAAATGCGATTGCGGATACGGAGGTGAAGTTTAGCTTTTCTGGTAAACTCGCCCCTATCGTTCTCAGGAACAACAAAGGTAATGATTATACGCATATTATTATGCCACTTAAGAGCTAATGAATAAGGTTGTCGGAGTAAAACTTAAAAATTTTCGCTGTCACGAAGATTTTGAGCTGAGTTGTAATCGATCTACAACTTTGATTGTAGGCGAAAACGGCTCAGGAAAAACTTCGGTACTCGAGGCAATTTATCTTGCGCTTAGGGGTAAATCCTTTAAAGGGGTGGATCGAGAGATTTTGCGAAGGGGCGCGGAATTTTACCGTGCGGAGATTTTTTTGTCCGACGCACAAACGGTTGTAATTCGTTTTGATGGTGCGAAGAAAAGTTTTGAAGTCGATTCGAAAAAGAGTTTGCGACTACCGAAGAAAAATAAATATCCTGTCGTGCTCTTTGAGCCGGATGATCTTTATTTGGTTGGCTCTTCTCCGTCGAGGCGGCGTGATTATTTTGATGACTTTTTCAAACAGCTAGACGATAGCTACGGAACGAGTCTTAGTAAATATACGAAAGCTTTGAAACAAAGAAATGATTTACTAAAAAACGAGAATGTTTCTGAGGATGATTTGTTTTCTTGGAATGTGCTCTGTGCGCATTATGGAACAGAGGTTTTAAAGAGACGAATTTCCGGCCTCGCAAAGATTAATGAGGCTTTGACGGACAACTACAGAAGCATTGCAAAGAATGAAGATGTTTGTCGCTTGGATTATCTGGGGGATTTGGATTGTGATGAAAATAAATATATCGCTATTCTTGAGAGGAATTTTGAGCGTGACAGGATACTTGGTTATTCGAGCTACGGAATTCATAGAGATGATTTTGAATTTGTGTTTAATAATGAGCGAGCGGACGGATCGGCATCGCGCGGCGAAATTAGGAGTATGATTTTGGCGCTCAAGTTTATTGAGGCTCAGGTGCTAGAAAAAGAAACTGGCAAGATGCCAGTAGTGTTGCTAGATGATATATTTTCGGAGCTCGATAGTTCAAGGCAGCAACATCTGATTGATAACTTCAAGAAATACCAGATGGTCGTAACGAGCACGGATGGACTCAAGGGAATGGAAGTTCAGGCTAAATTATAAGCCGCTTAGCTACCCCGCCCTACTTTCAATAATGGCCTTAATTGGCCTTTATTTTGTGTTCTGAGGCTTGCTAATAATAAACACGTAAAAGTATTGCACATATGTCAAAAACTTTTGTGGAAAAATAGTTTTACTTATTTTTTACAATGCATTTTGTAATTTACTTTATTTTTACAACAATTTTTGATTTTTAATCTAAGGCGTAATAATTGGAGCTTTTGTAAAGATTTTAGAACATAAAAAATAGGCAGATTCCTGTGTAAAAAGCTGTGGAAAACTGCCTATTTTGTGGAAAAGTCAGGGCTATTGACATATAGCTTAACAGGGGTAAGTGCAGGTTTTGTCCTGTGGAAAAGTCTATATAAGGATGACTTTTTGTGTATTTTGCTAATATATTCTCTACTGTCCAGTGAACGAGTTGGCGGTATTTAGAATGTCATCAGGAACATTCGGCGTGTTTGCCTTAGTGAGGATTGGCTGCGGAGTCGAAGCAAGCTTCCAACTTTCCCCGCTCTTTTCTATAAGGACAAGGTACTTGCCGTTTAGAAGTTTGGTGTTTTTATTGTAGGCGCTATAGACGGCGAGATAATACTTGTCTGATAGATTCTGGCCAGAGATGTAGGTCATTCCATTGCCACTAAAACTATCTTTAATGAAAGTTTCTGGATTATTGGAGCTAGAGCTCTTAGGATTTGCAAAGGCATTAGTGATATTAAAATTGATATCTAGATCAATTAGAGAGACATCTTCGAAGTTTTTGAGGCGCGCGATGGCGACATCGAGATATTCGTAATCTGTCTTGATATTGATTTTTAGACCTTCGGATTTTATTGGGTCATCGAATGAATAGCCAATAGAATAAAAGCGGTTATTAATTGGTAAGTGCTTAATAATTGGGTATTTCTTTTGAATGGCAGCACCGGCGGCATTAAGAGATTTACCAACTACGCCTTCGGCGGCGGCGAATTGAGCCTGGTGGCCATTTATGAATTCTTCGCCTTCGGCATCATTAGCAACTAGGACGGCGCCAATATATGGCTGGTCAGCACTAATCGTAAAATCTCCCGAGAAGCTATCGAAATGATCGCATGAAGCTTCGACGTGATAGTTTCCTGGTTCTAGATAAATCTTGCCGTTGTTTTTGATCTCTATGCCATTTGCGATAACTTTGGCATGGAATGGCGCAATTTTAACTTCCACGCCGACTTTGCCAGCGCGAAAGATTGCGATAATGACGGAATATAGCAAGATGACTGCAAAAACTGCGGCGATGATACCGATAATGAGGAGTTTTTGTTTTGTCTTTTTGTTCTCTATTGTTGCCATGTTTTGCCTTGCCTTTTTAGTTTGCGAGTAGTCCGCCTGCGGTTGTTGCGCGAGTGCCGGTTGTATTCTGTGGGTTGTAATTTGGATTGCGATACCAACGAACAATTGCGCCATTGCCAACTAGCGGGCTTTCTTTGCCAGCCATTGGTGCGCGTGCGGACGATTCGCCATATGAGGCAGACGCAATAACACTATCGAAACCTGGGATTTCGCCTACATAGATCCAAGTGTGACCATTTGAGAAGGCAACATCGCCAGCTTGTAAGATGTTTGTATCGACGGTTGTGCTTTCGTTGGCGTTTAGGAGGGTCCAGCCATTTTCTTGTACCCACTGCTCTTGCCTACCAGTAGCACCAGATGGATTGGTATTGTAATCTGAGGCAACGCCAGAGTTTTGCATCAAGATAGTCACGAAGCCGCCGCAGTCGATGCCCGGAACGCCAAAGACGGAGCCGCCGACGTAGCGACCTTCGGATTGCGACTGCGTAACAGCCTCTGCATAGGCTGGCATGCGATCTACGTATGGAGCTGGGTGATAAGTTGGCCAGGCATAAGATAGAACGAGCTCTTGGAAGTTGCCACTTACACTACAGAGACCAGAGCCAGCACTGCTAACCGCATCATAAATGAGTTCGGCAAAAAGTTTTGCACCTTCGGAATTTGGGTGTACGTTGTCACTGGCAAGGTATTTTCCTGGATCTTTAGAAACAGCCTCGTTCCAGTCGGCAAGGATGATATTGGAATTAGACTTTGCTAGTTCTCTGAACAGCTCGTTGTTTTGCTCGTAGCCGGCTGGGCCATAGTTTGTAATGAGAACAATTGTGCGACTGTTACCTGTAACGGCAAGCAAGTTATTAATATCGTTTTGATTGATTGCTGGTGCGGAGTTGTTGGTACCAAGCGCAAAAACAACTACGTCTTTCAAATCCATGTTTTGGGCTTCTTGGATGCCTTCGTTCCATGGGCGGCTAACGCGAGCATTGATTTGATCGTCGGCAATATCTGTGAATTTAGCTTTTAACTCCCCTGTTGCGCCAACAGTGATTGAGTCGCCAATAATACTGACGTTTTTGCCAGAGCCAGAGCTTGCGCTAACAGCTACGCCGTGACCGCTGTACTCGTCGTAAGTTTCGCGGGCAAACTGGCGACGCTTGCTGGTTCCCTGATATAGGAGGCCCATATATGGTCCATAAAGAGTAATTGGGTCGTTGCCATTAATAGCGCGCTCAAAAGTTGTAAGGAAGATTTCTGCGGCGAGCTCTGGGTTGTTGGCTTCTTTGATAGCATCGACCCAAGCGTCATCGACTGGAGACATGAGAAAATCTAGCTCGACGGTAATAATATGATCGAGGTCGGCTTCTGGAATGAGCTCCTCTGCTCCTGCGTGCCAGTATTCTGAGCTGGTATATTGGCCAAGGCCTTCTTGCTCCATGATGGCCCAAAGATCTGGGCGGCGTGGGCCCCACTGGAAAATACCCCAATAAGAGCCGTTACTCGAACGGGTTGGCGTAAGACCAGATTCTGCCATGCCGTTACCAACAATACCGGCAACCTGTGCATCGCTAAAACCTTTATCGATGAAGTAGTTCCAGATTTTCTCTTTTACGTTGTCGCCAGGAAGACGAGTTGAAGAGCCGCAAGCATCGGCGGAGCCGTCTGGGTTGTAGTAGTAGATACCCTGCGAACCGTAGTAGTCGATAATACTTTCGTCCGGAAGGACGGCGAAGCATGGTTGTAAGATAAGAATCGAAGCAACAAAAGAACTGGCGATGACTTTCGCAAAGATTCCGGAGTTTAGTTTTTTGATAAAGCTTAGCATGATGTTGTCGCCTCTCTGCTTGTTACGAAGAAGATATATTTGTTTGCATTGTTGTCTGCGACTGCGTTTGGAGTTTCGACAAATTCTTTGCTCTCTAGCGGACTGAGATCTGTTTGTGGTTGTTCGATATATCCATAGCGGGTGCTTGGATCGTAATTTGCGAGCATGGTGGAGTATTCTGCAAACTCGAGCAAGAAAGCGATGTCTTCTTTGGTGTTGCCGCTAATGCGTGCGAGAGTGCCTTCGAAGGAAGTATCGATTGGGTGATCTTTTTCGTACTGCTCGCGGTATTCGGCGACTGGGTTGTTGCTGTCTTCGCCATTCATAGTCTCAAGGATACGCATATCTTCGACGTAACGCTGATAATACTTAAACTCGCCATCCCAGTAAGGGTTACTTGAAGAGTTGATACAGTTTTCGCCTGTTGACCAGCCAGCATTCATAGCATCCTCGACGACGTTTACTAGATCTTGGACATCATTCAAGATTGGCAAGTTGTTTACAACGATATTGCCAGATTGAAGTGCGTTCATGATGTTTGCATCTTTGACGCCCCATGGAGATTCGCGGTCGGCGCAGAAAGTAATGAATTTTGCGAGGTTGGAATCTTCTTTAATTTTGCCGTTTTCGTCAAGGTTGTAACTTACGACGTATTCGTAGTTTGGATCGTCTGGAGTTATGTCTATAGTGGAATAATCCGAAGCGACAATTGGGTTGCCATACATATCACAGACGGTGCCTGGAAGATTTTCACATTCCTGGTTTTGTGATGTGTATTGGAGTGTGTCTACGAATGCAGAAGCATTTGAGCCAAGAGTTTTGGTTGCGGAATTTCTGACGGTACCCATGAAGCTTGCAACCATGTTCGGGATATTGGTTGTGTAGCTTAGGAAGGCAAATTTGCTGACGAGGCTTCCGAGGAAGGTGTTTGGACTAGAAATGTCTAGTGGGCTACGATTCATGCGATCAAGCTCGGCTTCCTGTGCATTTGCGAGAGCGAGCTCGTAGTTCTGGCGAGAAACTTGTTCTTGAGAGGCTGGCATGAGTGCACTACCCTCTTGTGCGAGCTGGGCGTTAGCATTAAAGCCGCCAACCGTGAATAGTTCGCCTGCTTCGATACCAGTGTAAGCTTCGAAGACGTTGGTTGCAAAAATCTTGATGAGTTTTGGCATGATTGCGTTTACGACTAATGCAACAATACCAGTAAGCGCGACGCCGCCAACAACTTGGGCTGACATGCCAATAACAACCTTTGCAAGTGAGCCGCCTGGGACGCCAGCTGTAGCTAGTGACATAACTGCGCCGGCAGCCTGAACGCCTTCACAGACAACATTGCTTGAGCCTGTAAAGAAAGCTACTCTTGCGGCGGCATGAGAAATAGCGTTGATGCCAAATGGATCAGCGTCTTGCATATTGACAGCAGTGTTACCAAGGATAAGTTTTGCTCCGGTTGCTTCGAGCATGGAGCCAGAAACTTGTTTGGTTTGTGTATTGCCGTTTTCGTCTACATAATCGATATTACTAATTCTGTTTTCGGTGAATTTGTTGAGGGTTTCGTTGATTGCGGAAGTATTGCCCTCGCCTGCCATGGTTTTGCTAATTGGCTCCATGAAGCCCAAGAAATACGCGATAGATTCATATATCTGGTAAGCCATGGCGGTCACGGAAGCCATGTTAGCGATACGGAGTGCTGTACAGACTGGCACTCCTAAGGTTGAAACTTTGCCTGCAATACCAGTAACCATGGCACGAGCTTTGGCTTCGGCAGTGTCGCCAGCCATGTTTTTAGTCTTAAGGTCTTCGCCGTTTTTGTAGGTTTCTTCTTCGCCAGTCTCTTCGTTGATACGTTTACCTGCACTGTTAATGCTGGTGTCGGTACCGGTTACGTGCTCGTTGATTGTGTCTTCAAAATTTGTTTTATCCGCTTCGGTGTCTCCTGTTGATCGGAACTGGTCAAAAATATCTCGCGTTGCTCCTCGCCGCTTGTAAAAACGTTCGGCTGTATCGTCAAAAAAGCCCGCGATACGTCCGCGTTTTGCTCGGTAATATGCGTCTCGGAAGTTTGCGTCTTGAGCGAATTTGGTTTGGAAATCCGAGGCGGTAATAATATCGTCGCCGTATTTTAAGACGGTAGATTTGGTAGATATAACCTGACCAGAAACGAATTCGCCGTTGGCATTAAGTTTGCCTACCTCGATGCCGTTGCTTGCGAGGCGCTTTTTGAGCCAAGGACTAAAGTTTGTGTATTTCTTTGTAAAGCCACTGATTTTGATCTGGTCACCGCCATCAAGAAGATACTTAAAGAGGCGTTGGTTACGCATGTTATAGGATGGGAATTGAAGATCTGTTGCTTCGGTAAACAAGGCGGAAATATGTGGACCAAGCATAGAGTTTGCGCCCGTTAGGAAGATTGCGCCAATAATGAAGAGTGCACAAATAAAGCCGATTGGGCCAAGGCGCTTGCCTGCTTTCTTGGCAAAGAATAAAGCCTTGCCGCCTTTAGTTTTTGGCATGCGCTTGCCTTTTACGGAGTTTTTGAACTGAGAGCTAAGTGCTTCTTTGCGATAATCTTGGTTCTCTTCTGCTTCACGGAGAGAGTCGGAAAGGGTTTCGGAAAGAGAGCGACGAGAGCCGGTAGAAAATTGGTCTAGGCTTTGGCTAGCTTGTTCTTCGGCATCAAGAAGGTCTTGGCTGGCTTCGTAATCTTCGTCATCATCAAGATTTGGGCGCACAAAAGATGGGCGGGTAATGGCGGATTCCATCCCGTTGTAGGGATCGTTACTGGCACGATACTGCCCAATACTTGGCTTTTTGACCATTTATACTTATATTTTAAAATATTTTGACCGATTTGTCTAGAAATGACTAGAGCTTGTAACAGATAGAAACGATTAGCGAGCGCGCTTATCGTTTGGATTTGTTGTGATGAGTGATTCTTCTGTTTCGCTAGCGATAATTTGGATATGAACGTGGTTTTGACCAGCAAAGAACAACCCATGACCGACTGGGAAGTTTGCGAGACGTTTTCTCTCTTCGCTTGTTAACTTGAAGACATCGGAAAGAACATCGACTGCAGATGCGGACTGCTTGAGCAATAGTTGCATGGACGAGTTGCTGACGATAGCGCGGCCCATTTTACTACTCATAAAGTCTTCAACGTCCTGAGAAATTGTAGTCAGACCGAGGAAGTACTTACGAGCGCGCTTTGCAAGGCTAAATAGGAAGCTTGCAGAATCTTCGTGTTGCATCAAGAGCCAGGCCTCATCAACGATAAGCATACGCTTGGTCTTCTTGGAACGGACAATACTCCAGATGTGAGATAGAACGATATACATTGCGACTGGGCGAAGTTCGTCTTCGAGATCGCGAATATTAAAGACGACCATGCGGTTATTGATATCGATATTGCTCTGCTGTGAGAAGATGCCGGCAAATGTACCAGTGGTATATTTGCGTAGGCGCTGTGCGAGGCTTGGACCGTTACCACCCATGTGTAGCAAAGTATCAAACAGATTGATAATTGTTGGTGGAGTTGCGGTATGTGTGAGCGGATCGCTTGTGATGCCTGCGCGAGCGTAGGTATCGATAAGAGCTTGGTCAAGATCGGCATCCTCTGCTGGAGTAAGTGGCGTGCCACCGCCAAGCATGACACGGAATAGACCGTGCAAGGTTGTGATGTTGGTACGAAGCGCATCATTGGCGTCTTCGGCATCAATAACCTTTGGAAGATCGAATGGGTTAATACGTGCATCAGAGTTAAGGCTGAGGCGAATATACGAACCACCGACAGCATCGCAAAGGCGCTGATACTCGTTTTCTGGGTCGATAATAAGGATTTCGGTACCAATCATCATGGAGCGCAAAGCTTCGAGCTTAACGGTGAAAGATTTACCTGCACCAGATTTAGCGAAGACGACCATGTTGGCGTTTTCTAGTGTGAAGCGGTCGAAGATAACGAGACCGTTGTTGTGCATGTTAACGCCATAAAGAATGCCGTTTTCCTGGGTGAGGTCGGCAGACGTGAATGGGAATGTTGTCGAGATAGCACCAGTGTTCATGTTGCGGCGAATCTGGAGCTGATCGGTACATTGTGGCATGGTAGAGTTCATGCCCTGCTCTTGCTGTGAAGTAGCAACCTTAGAGAAGACCATCTGCTGGCCGAGAATGTTTTCGATCTTGTGCTGAACAAACTGTAGTTCGTCTAGAGAATCGGCGTAAAGCGTAAAATATAGGCCGAAGCGGAAGAACTTTTCGGAACCAGTCTGGAGACCATCGCGCAAAGCTTCGGCATCCTGGAGAGCGTGTTCTAGTTCTGGGTCGCGAACTTTACCCTTTTCTGCGTTGAGGTTTAGGCTTGCTTCGAGCTGAGTAACCTTTTTGGTAAGGTTTTTCATGACGACTGTACTATCTGTTGGGTAGATGTACATGGAAATATCTAGAACTTCGTCGATATTGATGATTGAGCTAAGCCAACCAGTAATAAGGCTGCGTGGGTAGCCATAGACATAAAGCGTGCGGCCGTATTTCTGACCAAGACGATAATAATCTCCGTGGAACTCCAATGAAGCTGGAGCAATAAAATCTCGGAGGGTTCTTGTACCGACCTCAAACGCGTTCTGGATTTCAATTTCTTCTTGTAGTTTTGATTGTGAAGCGATGTCTGCTGCGCTTAGATTTTGCTTTTTTGCCATGATTATTCTCCTTGAGCCTTTCTGATTTCGGCGATCTCTTCTGGGGTTGCCTTCTTTACATAAAGACCAGATAGCTTATTGAAGTCACCGAGTGGTTGACGGATTGCATCGTCTGGGTTGTTGAAGCTATAGAAGAGCTGGCCAAGTTCACTTGTGTTAAGGCGAACAGCATGAATACCGATGCTATATAGACCCTGGATCACGGAATCACAGCGGTTGTTAATTTCGGTAATAGCTTTATCGTAGATGTCACGGTTAATGCGAGAAACGGTTGTGCCCTGGTTCTTGGACATAGCCTTCATAAAGTTCTTGGTCTCAGTAAGTTCCTTCTCTGCTTCTTTGGAGCTGTAGTATGGAACGACAACAAAGAAAGATTTATCCATAATGTTTGCTTCCTGAGAAAGTTCATCGATAAAGTCGATGTAATCGTCCATGAGACGGCCAAGAAGCATGTTGTCTTCGTTGCGGCGAAGATTTTCGAGCTTGTCGATGTAAGGACGAATATCGATACGTTGAGAACGAATAAGGATTTGAATCGTAAAGTTGATGGAGTTTAGAAAGTCTTGATAAGACATTTCTACGCCTTCGCGCTCATTGTTCGCCATGAGGTCGAAGTTGATAGACTTACAAGCAATAACTGCACGGAAAGAGCCATCCTTCATGATAACCATGGAGTCGCGAAGTTCGGAGAATTGAAGCGAGCCTTGTGTAGAATTTGGGTTTTGCTTTACCTGTTTTGGCTGCTGCTGTTGCTGCTGTGGCTGGTTTGGTGCGCTAGAAATAGCCTGGCCCTGCTGTGGGGCTTGGTTTGGAAAAGCTTGGCTCTGCTGCGGCATGGCAGTAGACATTTGTTGTGGCATTTGCTGAGGCATAGCTTGCGCTTGTGGAGCGCTAAAGTTTTGTGGTCCTTGGTTTTGCATTTATCTATAACTCCTTAATGTAACGAAATGTATACTTCCCCATCACTACTGTTGTTTTGCTTTTGCGAAATGCGGTTTGCTTCTTTCGCAATAGTCTCAACGGAAAGATTTTCATTGTTGGCGAGGTTTACCATATCTGGAGAACTGGTCTGGGTTGGTGCTGGATTCTGCTGCTCTGCTGATAAGCCTAGCTGTGCTGGAGCTGGAGCGGCAGGAATATTGACTGGGTTAAATTTCTCTTGCTGAGTTTCATAGTAGTCTGGAGCGCTTGGAAGCTGTGGAACTTTGGAGAAAGCCGTGCTTGGCAAAACTGGCTCTTTTTTCTGAGCTGGTTCGGCAGTAGCTGGGCCAAAGCTTGCAACGGATGGCTGAGCTGGCGAGCTGTGAGAAATAGAAGCGTTTTGCGCTTTTAGGTTATGAGAGTTATCGATAGCATTGCGCATTTGCTCTACTAGAGCTTGGTGGCGAGAAGCGTTGTTGCTATCCAAAGTATTGTTTAGGTTTGTGCTCTTGTCTGCATCATAAATATCCACGATGCTGTCTGCTTCGGCATAAATTTCGTCATTGAATGGCAAATTTGGGTTGTTGCCTTTGATAGCATAACCTTCGGTATCGACGATATCTGCAAGGAAAGATAGACGGCGCATAGCTTCTGCCTGAGAGAAACCTTTGGTGCGATCTTCTTCGACTTTTTTCGGTGCAGCAATCTCAATAGTGGTTTCGGACTGCCCTGGCATCCAGACGCGTTTGTTGTTCTTGAAAAGGAAAGAAATTTTGGCAGCAAGATAGGTTTCCATTGGCTGATCTTTCTTGATTGGAAGCGCCAAAACAAGCAAAAAGATTGCTGGTGGAATGACAATTACGATAAGACCAATAAATATCTGGGCTAATAAATAACCCACTCCAATTAATGCGGCGACGATAATAAGATAGATAAACTGACGTATGTTAAAAGGACCCAAAATCTTATCATCGGTTTCGACGTCTTGTGGAACCGTATGCACAGCCATATATGTCTATATTTTAACATAATCCACTATATTTTTACAGTATGAGCGTTTTGTGAAAAGGCTCGAAAGCAGCAAAAAATCCCTCTGTTATAGAGGGATTTTTGAATGCAATTTAATTGTCTGGACTGAGTACGCCGACAAGCTTTGCGACAGTTGGGTTCATGCCACTTCTCATCGAGCTGTTCGAGCGAGACTGTAGTTCCTCGATTGCATGGTTCTTTGTGAGTAATTCGATAAGGGTCGTACTCATAGCCTCGTGGCGTAGGACGCCTTTATCGTCGCGATAAGTAATATCGTGTACTCTACCATCAACAGCAGCAAGCATGCGGCTGAGCGTTAGGATTGCAGTAGACTTTGATGTAGAGAGCTGTTTTGCGCTCATACCACCAACGATTTCCGAAACGTATTCGTAAGCAGCTTGCTTATTCTCTGCGGTCTTAAAGTAATCGTTCTGACGTGCCGCGAGAGCCTGAATAGATGCAGCGTCTGCGCCATCTTCGATCTTGCCCATATCGAAACCGTTTGTAACAAGGCGGAGAGCGTTATTGAGAAGTTCACCATCCATTTCGCCGGACGAGATACTACCGCGAATATCCTTTGTATCAAAGAAGAAGTCGCTATTCTTAAGAACACCACTTTGTTTGTATTTGAGGAGCTGTTTAAAGACGGTGCGGTCTTGAGTTTTGACGAGACCTTTATTCTTTTCGTCCTTGACGAGACCTGCGCGACTTACTTTCGCGTATTGTGTTGTATCGAGGTCGCCAGCAAGCTTTTTATCTTGGATAAAGTCTTCAAAGCTGATATAGCCTTCGATTTCGATACCCTGATCGTGCATGGAACGACGGATGTTGTTAGCTTTCGACCAGAGAGCGACTGGCTCATTTTCAGATTTGAGGCCCATGACGCTATCTACAAGGTGTTTCTGAGCAGTCATAAGCTTGAGGTCCTGAGGGTTGCTGAGGTCGCCACTATCCTTGATGTTGCCGCTATAGTTGCGCAAGATTTCCATGATATCGCCATGGTCGCCACGCCTTGAGATTTCTGGCAAAGCTGCATCGAAGATTGTGTAGTCAATATTGGCAACGTTTGCTTTGTATTGTTCGAGCTCGTCTGCAGTGAGGTTGCGTGCAGATGAACCTTCGCCCTGACGGCCAAGAGTCTTCTCTACTTCGTCGATAATACCGCGACCAGCGCGAGTTTCTGCGAAACGATCAGCATGACGTTTAACAGAGTCGGAGTCAACCTTGCGGCGGTCAGCAATAGCGTCGGAAATTAGGATACTACGAGCATGTTCGAAGCCTGCAGCATCGCCTGGATGAATACCAAAGCTTTCTGCGACCATGTTGCGAATGCGTAGAGATTCGTTGCTGAGGTTGCCTGCTGCATCGCCTTGGTCTTCAAGACTTTCGCGAATTCTAGTAGCAGCGCCAGAAGCGTTCTTGTGCGCGACATCATTGCGGTGCGCCTGAGCAATAGCCTTTCTAGTAACGTCTTCCTGGAGATGGGTGTTAACTTGACGGACGATATTGCGATAACCTGCAGTAACTTCGTTTTCGGCAAGGCCACTATCCATCTTGGTGTCAAATTCCATTCTTTCGTTGGCATTGTTGAGCTTGTTTTCTTGCATGATGTAATACGTAGCGGCACGACGGTTATAGCGACCGTTGCGGTTGCGAGCATTGCGATAGTAACTTGCTTCGCCGTTCTCTTTTGCGGTGCGTTCATGAAGCGCGGTATCAACAGAAAGCTCGTTGCGGCGACGTTCGAGGTATTGAGCTAGACGGTTGTGTGGCATACCAGCACCACGGCCAAGGCCTGAGCGTTGACGCGCGAGAGTATTTCTGCGCCTTGCTTCGGCGAAACGACCGAAGGAGGCAGTAGCTGGTTTGGTTGTCTTGTTGATAATGTCGCTGATCTTGCCAAGGATAGTACCAGACATACGCATGAGCGAGATAGAAGAAAATAGAGGCAGAATCTGGATTGCAAAACCAAGTACGAGCTGAAGTTCGTATCTTTCGTCGTTGACGTTTGCAGATGTCATAACAACAAAGCCTGCGAGGTGAGATGCACCATACATAACAGCAAACATTGGGAAGAAAATGAGCATGCGTAAGAGTAATGCGTACCACTTCTTTGCCCACGATTCAGTGTTTGGCAAGGCGTAAGCGATGATAGCGAGTGGCGATACCATAGTTAATAGATAGATGAGGGCCTGACGTGCGGCCATGGTTGCGATTGCGCTAATAACAGCAAGAGCGCCAGTAAGAAGAATTGGAAGGATTAGCCACATAATACCAGTGAAGCCACCAGTTTGAGATAGAACGGCAGTGCCGGCTACGACAGTTGCAACACCGATACCAAGAATCTTAGAAACAAGTGCACTAGCATTAACGGCACTTTCTGTATTAATGGTACCGTCTGCGATAGCTTGTGCCTCGATAGAAGCAAAGAAATCCTTTAGTCCGTGACCAATGATATTACTTAGATCTACGGCAACTTGGCATAGTAGATAGCTAAGGTTTGCGGCAATAGCAATAATAACTAGGCGTGGAAGCGCTCTTTTGATGCCATAATTGTTGATGCCAAAACCGGTAATTTGGGACAAAATACAGATAAGAAGCACAACAATAAAGAGGCTGTTTGTAATGGTGCGGAAATAATTCCAAACGATTCTAAATGGTGCGTTTTCCTCTGTTGGCAGAGGGTCTACTTTGATTAAGTATTCAAGAAGGCCATATGCGCCATCGATAAGATTTGCAAGAGTACCAGTGCCCTGGCAGATAAACCAGGCCTGACCGCCAGCTTGTTTGCTACAGCTTTTTGGATCTTCTGTACCATTTGACTCTACGGTAGTTGTAGTGTTGTCTTCTGGAGCAGTAACTGCTGGAGTTTCTGGCGTAGGATTTGTAGGGGTTGGGTCGGCAAAAACAGGGGCGCTCAAGCTAAAAACGCCAAGCAACATAGCGAAAACGGAAAGAATGGCACCTCGCCAAAACTTCTTCATAATGCGTTTAATTATAGCACACATAAGCGATTTAGTCAAGGTCAATCGCATATAATTATGTGGTGCTAGTCCTACCCTTTCTTACGTTTTTAATTATATCAATTTGGTATCATTTTTGCTTATGTTTGCAGGTTTGCTAAAAAAGTGTGCACCGTGATAATATATTACTAAGCTTAATAGGAGAGGTTCGTGATAAAGAAGCAGTCGACCAAAGAGTCGAATAAGTTTGGTAGTGTAAAAAAGAAATTTTTTGCGTTAGCCATTATGATGGCTGTTTTCTCTTCTCTTTTTGTAGGTTATACGAATGTATATGCCGATCCAGCTGCTTCTAATACGACTACTACAACTGGCGGTTCGGGTTCTACTACTTCTTCTAGTACGGGTAATTGTAAAACTGGCATTTTGCCGCAATCTTGGTGCGATCAAGGTATTGAGCAAATGATTAAGGATGTCGCAAGTATTCTTACTGCTCTAATCTTTGTTGCTGGTACAGGTTTTATAGTTTATGCTGGCTTCATTTGGGCTACGGCAGGCGATAATCCTTCTCGTGTCGCTACTGCCAAGAAGCGTATCTTGGAAATTGTGATTGGTATGGTCTTCTTCTTGTTGATTAATCTATTAATTCAGTTCTTGATAGGTAACTAAAGGAAATAAAAAATGAAGAAGTTTTTAGCCTCATTACTAATAGCTGTAACTGCAGTTTTTGGCATTGTCAATTTTTCTGCTCCGGCCACTGCCGCAGATATTGAGTGTAATCCTCCAAAAGTTATCGGAATTAATAGATGGTGTAATGGCCTGAGTGATGATTTTTCTACTGGCGACAAATTAAAAGAATTTGTGATTGGTCTTGCAATTAATATATTGGATATGCTTCTTGGTGTTGCTAACTACGTGGCTGTTGTTATGGTGATGTATGGCGGTTTCTTGTATTTGACAGCTGGTAGCAATGAGCAACAGGTTGGTAAAGGTAAGAAAGTTGTTACTAATGCCGCGATTGGTGTTGCGATTATGACGGCTTCATCGGCAGTCATTGGTGTTATTCGCGAAGTATCGGGTTGGTTTTCAAAACCCAACGGTTCTGTTGCAGATGGCTTTGTTGAGATTGCGAACCAAGCATTCATTTGGGCTGGTGTTTTGGCAATTCTTATGATTATCTGGGGTGCGATTCAGTATTCTACTAGCGCGGGTGATCCTGGAAAGATTCAGAAGTCCAAGAAGACGATCATTAATTCCGTCATTGGCGTTGTTATTGTGATTTTGGCGGCTTCTATCGTAAACCTAGTAGTTAAACAGGCAGGTAATTTGTAATATGAAAAAGATTATTTCCAATGTAATTATTGTTCTTGGCTTTGTTGCTCTACTTTTAGCCCCACAGCAGTGTTTTGCTTCTGGAACTGGTGGCACTTCTGGCGGCACGGGCAAGATCGATGTTAAAGTTGACCCGGAGTATTGTTTTAAGAATCCTTCAGCTAAAGAATGTGTGGGTTATGACAATGATAAGCATTTAGATAAGGCTCAGAATATGGTCAAGACTATTATTGGCTGGGCTTCTCTAGTTGTAGGCCTTGCTTCGGTTGGCTTTATTATTTGGGGTGGCGTGATGTACTCTGCTGCATTTGGCGATCCTGGCAAGATTCAGAAGGCTAAGATGATTATTATTTCTGCAATCATCGGCCTTGTAATCGCTTTGATTTCGGGCTTTATCGTAACGGTAGTGTTAAATGGGCTTGGAATATAAGGAGTAAGTTACAATGAATCGTATTTTTACTACTTTTGGAGTTAAGGTTAAGGGTGCTGATCCTTGTGATGTCGATCCAAACTGTCATGTGATTGATAATCCTGAAGGTTTCTTGAGTACTACTGCGCAGAATATTATTAACATTCTTCTTATTGCGGCTGGTGTCGTTGCGGCTATTGCTATTATTTATGGCGGTGTTTCGATGATGACTGCTGCTGGCGATCCAGCCAAGATTACCAAGGGTAAGAAAGCAATTTTCGGTGGCGTAATTGGCCTAATTATCGTTCTCTTGGCCGGTGCAATTGTCAATTTTGTGCTCGCTAATATTTAAGATAGTTTTTGGCATTTTTATTTTTTGGGTTTTATGTTATATTTTTAGTAACTACTCTAAAATAATTAAAGGAGAAAAATGAATAAGATTAAAAAAGCTTTGATGGTTCTTGCCCTCACAGTGCTTAGCGGTTTGGCGATTGCTGCGCCAATCTTCGCTGCTGGTAATGGTCTCTGCGATGGTCGTTACAACCTAATCGCATCAGACAAGGCAACTAATGACTTTACCGTCTCTTGTGGATCACAGTATGTTTCCGCAGAAACTGCAAGCCTATTGAATGTTAACAATAAGAAGGCTGGTCCTGTTAACTTCTATGGTAAGTCTCAGTCTGACTGTGCTCGCCTTGGTACTATCCTAAGCGCAAGCGACCCTTGCTCTGCAACCGATCTTAATTCTACAATTCGTACTATCATTAACGGTATTACATTCGTAGTTGGTCTTATCGCAGTTATCATGATTATCATCGGTGGTATCTTCTACGCTATCTCCGCTGGTGATCCAGGCAAGGTCAAGAAAGCTAAGGATACTATCATGTATGGTATCATCGGTCTTATCGTTGCTCTTCTCGCCTTTGCGATTATCAACTTCGTACTCCAGATGGTACAGGGCTAATTAGAAAAGCTTATTAAAACCGCCAGAGATGGCGGTTTTTTGTTAGAGCTTATGGATGATGCTAATTAGTAGTTATGGTATAATATTTTTAAGAATATAAAAGGAAGTGTAAATTGAGTAACTCTATTGTTTTGAGATTGCTTTCTGGCTTTGGCGATGCAAAATCGAAAGTCAATGATGGTATTGAGGCAGTCGATCCAGGTTCCTCTACCCCAGGTTCTGGAGATCTATACAGCGACGTTCAAAGAATCCTCGGCTATGTATTTATGGTCGTTGGCATCGTGGCGGTCATCATGATTATCTATGGTGGCGTCTTGATGCTTATTTCTATGGGCGATCCGGGCAAGAATAAGAAGGCTCGTGATACCATTATCTATGGTATTATTGGTTTAATAATCGTGCTCTTGTCTTGGGCGATTGTAAATTTTGTACTATCTTTGTTCAATTAAGGAGAAAAAAATGAAAGTAATGAAAAAAATTGGTTATTATCTAGCTGCAGTTCTTTGTATGGGTTTTGTAGCTTTTGCTGCAAACGAATTGCATCCCGATGTTTACGCGGCGGTAAGCGTTGATTGTTCTAGCGAGACTTCTCCTGCTCGTATTGCAAAGTGTGGTGCTTGTAAGACTCAGTCTAATGACGATGCTGCCTACCAAGATTGTATGGATGGTAAGAACGAAAAGAACGATCTTTATAGCAATGTTCGCACGATTATTAACTGGATTGTAATGGTTGTTGGCATTGTTGCTGTAATTATGATTATTCTTGGTGGTATCTTCTATGCAATCTCTGCCGGTGATCCTGGAAAGACCAAGAAAGCAAAGGATACGATTCTTTATGGCATTATTGGTCTAGTTATTGTTCTTCTCGCCTTTGCAATCGTAAACTTTGTTTTGGGTATTTTGGAATAAATGAAGAAGTTTCTACTTAGTTTGGGGGCAATCGTATTAGCTATTACAGGTAGTTTTGCTATTACTGTTCCTTGTTTTGCTGGATCTAAGGAAACAAAGGAGGCAGCTTGCGCGGCGGCTTATGGTGATTCTGGACCGGATTACAATAAGTGTATGAATGGTAGCACTACGGATGGTGTTCTTGCTAAGGTTAAGGACATTCTAAATGTAGTCTTCCTAGTAGTAGGTATCTTGGCAGTTATTATGATTATTGTGGGCGGCATATTTATGATGATATCTGCGGGCGATCCTGGTAAGATTAAGCGAGCTAAGGATACTATTATATATAGCGTAATTGGTCTTATTATTACCCTTCTAGCCTTTGCGATCGTAAACTTTGTAGTTGGAATGTTCTAGAAAAAAAGAAGCCTTCGGGCTTCTTTTTTGTTGGTCTAATAATATGTTGCAGGCAAAAAAATAACTGCCCTTTCGGACAGTTATTTGCTTTTATAGATCCTAGTTGATTGGGATTCTGGTTGGAGCTGCAACCTTTTCCTTTTCGAAGGAGATGGTTAGAACGCCGTCTTTTAGGATAGCTTCTACGCCATTCTCTTTGACCTGGACTGGAAGAGCGATGGTGCGGCTAAATTCACCCCAGTAGCATTCCTGAATGTGCCACTGAGTAGCCTTGTCGTCTTCTCCGCTATTAAGAACACCAGAAATTGTTAGGATATTATCGTTGATAGAAACATCAAGATCTTTTCTTTCGATACCGGCAGTGCGGGCCTTGATGATTAGTTTGTCAGCAGTTTCGTAAACATCGACTGCAAGCTGACCTGGGAGCTGATCGTCGTCATCCCATTCGTCATCTTCTTCAACTTCTTCAATAACTTGCTCTTCTTCTGCTGGAGTGTCGTCGGGGACTTCCACAGGTTCCTCTTCGGCGGTCAAAGCAGATACGCCATCCTCTTGCAAGAAAGCGGCGGCAAGCTCATCGTCTAAGCTCATTTCGTCTTGTTTTCGAGCCATAATAAATTTTTTCCTCCACTATTACACTCTTAAGCTTTATTATATGGGGCTTTTACTCTAAAATCAAGATATAAAGAGGAGGTGTTGTGAAAAATACAATGAGATTTGTTTTGTCGAACACATTTTGTCCTTTATTCTGTTTGAATTGCGGTAAATGCGGTGATATTTTGTGTGATTGTTGTAAGAAAAACATGAGTCTTGGCTATGGCAAGTGTCTAAAATGCGGCAAGGTTTTGAATGATGGTTTCTGTTCTGTTTGTGGTTTGCCCTTCCGCTTTCAATTTTGTTTAGGCGAAAGACATGGTGTTTTGAAAGAATTGATTTCGGAGTTTAAATACAATTCGAACAAAGCCGCCGGAGCGAAGCTTGTAGAATTAATTGGAGAGTTAGTTGGATTCGATAAAGATGCTATTATTGTGCCGCTTCCAACGATTATGAAGCATGTGCGTGAGCGTGGCTTTGGTCAGACTGAATGACTGGCTAAGAGACTTAGGGAAGCTAACGGATGTAAGGCATTAAATTTGCTCACAAGGGCTAAAAATACGGTTCAAGTTGGTGCAAGTTCGGATCAAAGAAAACTTCAGGCCGCGGAGGCTTATAGGCTTGCTGGGCGCATTGATCGAGACAAGCAGTTTGTGCTGCTAGACGATGTATGGACGACAGGAAGCTCCATGATGGCTGCTGCGGAGTTGTTTAGGCGCGTGGGCGCGAATAATGTCTCTGCTCTTCTGTTAGCGCGTACGATTTAAGAAGTAACAAAAAACCGCCCTTTCGAGCGGTTTGGTTTCGTATTATTGACTTACGCTTCCGATTGCGCCAATTACAAAGTTAATGATTGCATAGGCTAGGATTGCGATAATAAGGCCGATAATTGCGTAGATGATTGTGTTCTTAGCGGCTGTAACTTTGGATGCGTCGCCGCCAGATAGAACATAGCGAAGACCGCCGTAGATGAGCATGATAACGGAAATGATACCAACGGCGTAAAGGACAGTGTTAGTAAGATTGTTAAAGACACCATCGACACCAACTAGTTCAGATGGCATGCCGTTTGCTTTTGCGGTTTCTGCGCCAGCCTGTGCTGGATTATCGTTGCCAGAGATATTTGTAATATCTAGAGCCATTACACTACCAGCTGATAGTACGATAGCGGTAGCAATACCAGTTACAATTAGCCCTGCTTTTTTTGCGATTTGCTTCATTTTATCTTAAAACTTTCCTTATAAGTTGCATAAATTATAGCATATGCGTTGTAATTTGTAAAATACTCTACAATTACGGACTAAGGTGTGCTAAAATAAGAGGTACTGGAGGGTTACCCAAGTGGCTGAAGGGGACGGTTTGCTAAATCGTTAGACTGGCGAAAGCTGGTGCGAGAGTTCGAATCTCTCACCCTCCGCCAAAAGATGTTCAGGTTTTCCTGGACGTTTTTTGTGGTTTAGCATTTGATAGCGCTCATGGTATAATGGATGTATTATGGGAGCAAAGAAGATAATCAATTGGGAAGCGAAGGAATATATTCCTCGCAAGAAAAATGCTTGGTGGTATGTAATTCTAGTACTTGTCGTTGCGGCCTTGATGGCGCTTGCGATTTGGATGAAAGATTGGAGCTTTGGTATCTTAATCGTAATTGGTGTAATTGCACTTCTGCTCTACACACTCCGCGCACCTAGGAAGCTTCACTATACGCTTTCGAGCGATGGTCTTACTGAAGGCAATCATTTGTATAAGTTTGAAGATTTTAAATCTTTCGGTATTTTGAACGAAGATAACCACTATTCCATTGTTCTTACGCCAAAGAAACGCTTCTATCCAAGAAACAATGTCTTCTTCCCAGAGACTCAAGGCGAGGAAATTGTAGATATGTTTGGTGAAAATCTACCAATGGAGCCTGTGAAACTTGATCTCCTTGATCATATCGTAAGGATTTTGCGAATTTAGCATAAGCGTGGTAATATTAAAGGTAAGTATTTAGAGATAAAAAGGTGGGTAAAATGGATAATAATGGTGCAGCTCAGGACGAGCTACAGCAAGCAATCAACAACATCACGAACGCTTCAAAGGCTTCTGAGGCAGATAGCACTGAAGCTGTTGCTCAGATTGAAGATCGTATCAAAAAAGGTTCTAATGGTAATGGTGGAAATAATGGCGGCAGAGGTGGCAAACCAGTTCCAGCTGCCCCAGTAATTCCAGCTCCTGCTGCTCCTGCAGCACCAGCAATGCCTGCTTTCATGAATAACGCTACAGCTCCACTCGGTGAGCCAGAAACAAAGGCATTCTATGGTGATCCAGATTTGGACCGCGTAAAGGCTTCTGCCCTTTCCGATCTACGCCCAATCATCGAGAAAGTTGATCTTCCAGTAGAAAAGAAATTCCTTATCTACAAGGAAATTATCGAGACAACAAACGACAAGTCTTGCATCGAGGGTGCTTATAATGCAGCAAAAGGCATCCAGGACGAAAAGGCTCGCGCCGAAGCCCTTCTCTTTGTAGTTGAGTCCATCGATAGACTTGGCGTTCAGATGCCAAAGAAATAGAGCAGTTAGAAGCCCTGAACTTAAAAAGTTTGGGGCTTTTTCTTATCAACAAAAAATCCGCCCCTTTCGGAGCGGAGTTTTTGGCTTTAGTACATGCCACCCATGCCGTTGCCAGCTGGAGCTGCTGCTTCCTTTTCTGGAATATCTACCATGAGAGCGCCCATGGTGATTGCTGTAGCCGCGATGCTGGTTGCGTTTTGGACTGCTTCGCGAGTAACGCGAGCTGGATCAATGACGCCAGCTTTCTTGAGGTCGATAAGGCCTTTTTCTGGGGTCATAACGTTGATGCCCTGGCCATCCTTTGCAGATTCTACCTGAGCGAGGAGAGCCTGACTGTTAAGGCCGGCATTTTCCATAATCTGGACAAATGGAGCCTTGAGGGCGCGCTTCAAGATAGTTGCGCCTGCGTTGTCTTCTTTGATGTTCTTGCTTAGGTTTACAAGAGTTACGCCGCCACCTGGGACGATGCCTTCATCAAGAGCGGCCTTGGTTGCTGCGACAGCGTCATCGACACGATATTTCTTTTCGTCGATTTCGGTTTCAGTTGCACCACCAACCTTGATAATAGCGACACGACCTGCGAGTGCAGCTGCGCGCTTGTTGAACTGCTCTGTTTCGTAGTCTGAAGTGCTTGCTTCGGCTTGAGCCTTGATTTGCTCGATGCGTTCTTTGACGCTCTTCTTGTCGCCGTTGCCAGAAATGATTGTGGTTTCGTCTTTGGTTGCGATGATTTTGTGAGCGGAACCAAGAACGTCGAGGTCTGCGTTCTCTAGAGTTAGACCTTTGTCTTTGTTTACGACGATTGCGCCAGTAAGAGTTGCGATGTCTTCCATGATTTCCTTGCGGCGATCACCGAATGCTGGAGCCTTGAGAACTAGAGTATTAAAGACGCCTTTGAGCTTGTTGAGGACGAGAATACTTAGAGCTTCACCTTCAACTTCTTCGGCGATGATGACTAGATCTTTGCGGCCAGTCTGTGCCATCTTTTCTAGGAATGGAACAATGTCGTTGGCGGAAGAGATTTTCTCGGTTGTAAGGAGAATATCTGGCTTATTGAAGACTGCTTCTTGGCGATTTGCATCGGTTACAAAGAAGGCGCTAGCGAAGCCTTTATCGTAAGTGAAGCCTTCGGTGATTTCGCTTTGCATTTCGAGTCCCTGGCCTGCTTCAACGGTAACAACGCCATCTTTACCGATTTTCTCGATAACGTCAGCGATTAGTTTACCGATTTCTGCATCGCCAGCACTGATAGTTGCAACCTCGGCGATTTTCTTGTCGTCGCCAGCAACCTGCTCTGCCGTATTATTGATGTCCTTGATGATTTCTGCGCCAGCGGCTTCGATGCCCTTGCGGAGTTCCATTGGATTGTGACCAGCAGCGATAAGCTTGTTTGCCTCAGCAATGATGTTATAAGTAAGAACAGTTACAGTTGTAGTGCCGTCACCAGCGGCTTTGTTTAGCTTCTGGGCAGCAGACTTGATAAGTTTTGCGCCAATCTGGTAGCCAAGAGTTTCGTCGTCTTTGTTTTCTAGATCGACAGCTTCGGCGACAGTTACGCCATCATGGGTGATGGTTGGAGCGCCATAACCCTTATCGATAACGACGTTGCGACCCTTTGGGCCAAAAGTTACTTTGACGGCATCATAGAGAGCCTTAGCGCCGCCGAGTACGCGTTCGCGGGCATCTTCGTCGTAGAAAATTTTCTTTGCCATAATATAATATCCTTTCGAATTTACTTTAGAGCTTTCTGAGTCGCCAAACACGCCCGTCGTTACGGGGTGTTTGTCTTTGTCCTCGTCGTGCTGTGGATACTCAGTAAGCTCTAAAGCAAAATCCGAAAGCACATTTTTTAATAAGCAAAGACAAACTTTCTTTACTCTGTCATGTGGCAGAAGAATATATTCTTCTGCTTTTGAGGACGATTTATTGGATTTTTCTTAGATGCCCGAATTTACGGCACATCGAAGAAAATTTATATGTTATTTCTCGGGTGTTCGCAGTTACGACGAGAATCTAGCTTAATTCACTCGTAACGACGGGCTGAATTAAGCGGCCCGAGAAATTACTTATAAATTGTTAAAGAGTTGCGAGAATATCTTCCTCTTTGATGATTAGATATTCTTCGCTATTTACTTTGATTTCGGTGGCGGAATAATCACGATAGATGATTTTGTCGCCCTTCTTTACGGCTTTGACGTCTGGGCCTACCGATTCGATAATTGCAAGATTAGATTTCTCTTTAGCTTCGCCAAGGAGAATGCCGGATGCGGTCGTAGTGGTTGCAGCTTCTTTTTTAGCGACAACGCGGTCGGCTAATGGTTTAATTGACATTTTTAACTCCTGTTTAAGGTGATAATTCTAGTGTAGTCGCTTAAATTAGCACTGTCAAGCATAGAGTGCTAATATTTTTTAGACAAGAGAAAGCCCCGCGCGGGGCGGGGTTTCAGTGCTTTGACTTGAGAGATTCCTGGTCCGGAGACCAGAATGCGCCGTCGGTCTTAATAAGACCTTCCTTATGTACTCTGTCTATTTCGTCTCTGATAGCCTTCGAGAGGTCATTGAGCGTAGGAACGACATATATGATAAGTGCGGTGCTAAGAGCCAGAGCAAATAATACTTCTAACATAATATCCACCCTCCTATTTGGATAAAATTTATTAGACTATTGAATTATACCATAAGCGTTTGAAAATGTCAATGCTTATGTTTAAAAATCTCGCTTTTTGAAGTATAATAAAATAAAGATTTATAGAGGTATTTTATGGGTTTAAAGGAAAAAATTCCGTTTTATGATAGTTTGACGATTCCTTATCATATTGGTAAGGCTAGTGCCTATGCCCTTCGCTATGGCTTCCCCGGCAAGAAATTGACAGTCATCGGTGTTACGGGCACAAACGGCAAGACAACTACATCTTTTATGATCTGGAAGATGCTTAATAATGCCGGCCGCAAGGCTGGTCTTATGACTACTGTTGGTTGGGGTGTCGATGAGATTCACGAGCAAGTTGAGCATATGACCACTGTAGATTCTAATCTTTTGAATCAGCGTATCAAGAAAATTGCAGATTCCGGGGCTCAATATCTTGTTTTGGAGCTTACTTCTCATGCTTTGGCGCAACATCGTGCTATTGGTGTACCGATTGACATCGCTGTTATTACTAATGTTACGCATGAACATCTTGATTATCACAAGACTTTCGAGAGGTATCGCGATGCAAAGCGTAAGCTATTCAAGATGGCGCGCTATGGCGTAATTAATGCCGACGATCCATCTGCAGAATATTTTGAATCTGATATTGATGATTTTGTTACTTACGGTGTAGAATATGGCGATTTGAAGGCTGACAAGATTAAGCTTTCGCCCTACTCCGTTGAATACAAGGTCCCAAGCTTAGAAAATCTAGAGATTAAGACGCAGATTGGTGGCCAGTTTAATGTGTATAACTCTTTGGCCTGTGTTGCTGTTGGCAAGAGGCTTGGCCTAAGCGACAAAGAAATTGTAGATGGTATCTATGCTTTGACTTCGGTAGAGGGTCGTATGGTAAAGATTGACGAGAAGCAAGATTTTACCGTAGTAATGGACTATGCCCATACGCCAGATGCTTTTGAGAAGTTGCTTCCAGACATGAAGAAGGCTACCAAGGGTCGCCTGATTGTTATGTTTGGCTCTGCTGGCGGTCGTCGCGATCCAAGCAAGCGTGAGCCGATGGGCGAAATCGCTGGTAGATACGCAGATATTGTAATGCTTACAGAGGAAGATGACCGCGATACTCCTGGCGCAGAGATCATTGAGCAGATTGCTAAGGGTGCCAGAAAGAGCGGAAAGAAAGACGGCGAAGATTTGTTTATGGAACTTTATCGCCCGACGGCAATTCTTAAATGTTGCGAGATGGCTAAAAAAGGCGATACTATTCTCTTCCTTGGTAAAGGCAATGAGAAAACGATTGAACGCGCAGATGGTCCTCACGCTTATTATGAAGAAGATGAGATTCGCAAAGCTTTGAAGAAAATCAAGAAATAAAAAAACGCCCCCTGTTCTAGGGGGTGTTTTTTGTTTAATCTAGCCAAAGGCTAATGCAACGAATATATCCGCCACCTTTTTTGAGCTCAGTAATATCTGGAGTAAGGCAGATAAAACCTCTATCTTCTAGTTCCTTTTGGAAATTTGGCGCATGGTTGGACATAATGACGTATTTGCCAGTGCTTACTAGGTTGCAGGCGAAGCCTTCTTGGGCTTCTTCGAGGCTAACACGGATTTTATTTACAGGGGTAGCTTCGATTTTGTCGATAGATTCTTGATCGAAAGCTTCTGGGCAGTAAGCGATAGTATTCTCGTCGATTACAGATAGAGCCAAATCTAGATCATAGAAGAAGGAGTCAGCGTGATTGGTTTCTGGATTAATATGTACTGTTCCATCTTCATTTAACTGTGGCTTAGCATGGAGCTGAACAAGTTTTAGTCCTAAAGTATCCGCGACAAATTGTTGTGCGGCAGGCTCAGAACGGTAGCCGGAGCCAGCAAATAGATATTCTCCGCAGCGGAGTGAATCGCCCTGACCTGAGAACAGCATATTATCTGGAACTTCAAAAATTTGGTAACCAAGTTGTTTGAGCTGAGCTTTTGCATAAGGTTCTTCGTCTTTGCGGGCTTTTGGTAGGCGCGACATGATTGCCTTGCCCTCTTTTGTGATGGCCCAGTTTGCAGTATAGACGCCGTCTTGGCAATTTGCTGGAGCATCGACCTGAACAATTTCGATACCAGCTTGTTTGAAACAGTTTACGATTTCTTGGTGCTCACGGATAGCTTTCTCGCGGTTAATTTGTGAATCGTTGTAATATGGGTTGATTTTGAAATCATCGGCAAAAAATTGCGCACCAGAAACAAGAAGTTTTTGATTTATCATTTTAGAATTGTTCGGATTGATCGTTAGCAATTGTTGTTGGGTTGGTTGGTTCGTAGTTGGCAATGCCATCAACGATAGTGTCGATGTCTAGGCCAATTGCGAGTGCAGTAAGAGCTGCAGCTGCCATGTAGTTTTCGGACTGCTCGCTTGTGATATAGGTGGCGAGGTCGAATTTGCAGTTCTGGTAGCTGTAGTTAGCTTCGGCGCCAACTTTGTAAAGCTTCGAACGGTTAATGCGAAGATCGGCATCATTGTCGTGACCATAGCTCAAAGTAGCAGACTTTGATGGGAAGCTTTGGAACAAAGCGTAGTTTGGATCATCGTGGTTAAGAATTGCGAAGTATGGCTCTTTATTGAAGAGGATAGACTTTACGTCTTCGTCTTGCTCTGCACTAGTCTCTGTAACAACAACGGCAAAGAATGGCAATTGATAGAAGAAATGATTGGCAATAGCTTCCTTGGAAGCAGTAACGATTACATGGTCGGTTCCAGAGCGCCAGACCTTGAAGAGTTGCTTGTATAAGCTAGAAGTTGATTCTGGATCAATGATAAGGCCGACTTTAGGATCGCGACTGCGGATAATCTCTTGAATAAGATGCGCAGTTTCGGCACGACCGTGGCTGCCAGTGACGGCGATAATCTTTAAATCTTTGGCAGGGTTACTGTAATAGGTCGCAAAGAACTTTGCTTTGACCTTTTGGATTTTTGGTTTTAGACTGGATTTCTTCGCTTGTTTTGCCATATGTAACTTTAGTATAGCATCTCTTGAGAAAATGTGCTATAATAGTTGTTATCGCGAGGGTTAAGGCCTTCGTAGATGTTCATTTAATCTATTGAACAGGTGGATGTTTGGTTACAAAGTAGCCAAATCCACATATGCACCCGTAGCTCAGTTGGATAGAGCGTTGGCTTGCGGAGCCAAAGGTCGTACGTTCGAATCGTATCGGGTGTACCATTATTTGAATTAAAATCCCCTATCTGGGCGATTTTTCGTTTTCGCTCGATCAATAATCGCGCTTCAAACGAAGAACTCACCCACCTAGGGGATTTTCTTTTCAAATAATAATTTGCTATCAATAATAGCGCTGCGCAACAAGAAAATACTCTTCTAGACATTTTAATCTTCGAAATATTCTCTGTTATCAATAATAGCGCTGCCCTGTTTGGTTATGGTCTGGTTTTTATGATAAGATAAGAAGTGGAAGCGTGGCCGAGTGGTTGAAGGCGCACGACTCGAAATCGTGTGGGCAGCAATGTCTCGGAGGTTCGAATCCTCTCGCTTCCGCCAGAAACAAAGGAGCCGATAGGCTCATTTTTTCTGCGAAGAGAGGATGAGAGCCTAGGTTCGTCCAATACCCGGTCGCTTGCGACGACGGCGTATTGTTCATATCCTCTCGCTTCCGCCACAATAAAAAGCAACCGCAAGGTTGTATTTTTTGTGTTTATGCTTTTGTTATAATTTAGGTATGGATGATAGTAATAAGAGGATGTCTGATGCCGAGTGGCTCGGTGTTAAGGAAGAGCCCGTAGCTCAGCCTCAGTCTGTTCAGAACGCTAATACTCAGCCTGCTGAGGGCGTTCAGGATGTAAATACAACCGTAAACACTCCAGCTACTTCGAATATACCGGTCGCGGTCGATAACAGTAAATACGAGAAGATGGCAACTTGGGCGATTATTCTTAATTTTGGTGCGCCGGTAATTGCTGGTTTTTGGTTCATTTCTCTCCTAGCAGAGCTTGGCTGTGCGCTTAGTCATGGTTGCTCTTCTCTACATTCTAGCGCCTATTACTATATCTTAATGCTAGTTGTTGGTGCTGCTTTTCTTGTTGGTGTCATTCTTTCGTTTATGTCTTTCGGCAAAACAAGAAGTACTATCAAGAAAGTCCTGATTGTTGTTTCTCTGCTTCCTTACGTTCCTGTTGTTCTTGGCTTACTTACTAGCCTTGTAGGCGCACTCTGATATCATATAGATATGGCTACTATTTTTACGAAAATTATTGAGGGAGAGATTCCTTCTTACAAGATTTACGAAGATGACCGCGTAATGGCTTTTTTGGATATTAATCCAGAAGTCAAGGGACATACTCTAGTTGTTCCTAAGGTAGAAGTAGACAAAATCTATGATCTATCTGACGTTGACTGGGTTGCTCTATGGGCTGCCGTAAAGAATATCTCTAAGCATATGGAAGAGGTTACTGGTCGTCGTACGCTTTACAAGGTTATCGGTACAGATGTGCCTCATGCTCACGTTCATCTTATGCCTTTTGATGAGACTTGGGAGCAAGGTAAGACCCTTTCCCTAAGCGAAGATGAATTCAATTCAATTCGCGAAAAGCTTTCGATGATCGAAGAAGCTTAGCCTAATCAATAAAAAATGCCTATTAGTTAGGCATTTTTTTGTGTTTTTACTCTTCTGTTGTGTTTTGTGCTGCTTCACCAAGCTGTTTTGCACGTCGGCGCATTTGGATTTCCCTAGTGGCGTCATCTTGTCTTTTGGTTTCGGTTTTTGCTATTTCGGTAAATCTACTATATGATTCGTCCTCGTCTGTAAAATCAGATTGTATCTCTTTAAGAAGGATACTAACGCCGGCTCTTACTTCTTCTTGAGTTAGAGGACCTTCTGGCTTTTTGAGGATATATCTAATAGTGGATTCTGTGGCTGGTAGGTCCGAAGTTAGAATACCTTTTTGCGTTTCGTGGATTGAATCTTCGAGAATAGCTATCATCTTTTCGAGTTTATGTTTCCAGCGATTTGCGGAATATATTTTTTCCTCAGTCTCTTTTACCTGGCTTTTTAGTTGTTCATCTTCAATGTATTCTGAAAATGGATAATCGTCGATGCTTTCTTCTAGTTCTTCGATTTCTCTTTCGGTTGCTGCTAGGTAGTAGTAGTTTTGGGCCTGGATTTGTAAAAGGAATTTTAGCTTTAGGTCTGGCATTTTGTCGATGCCATTTTCCGTAAGGCCATTTTCGTCGATTTCAGTCTGAAATAGGACATCGTCACATGCTTGGTCGCCAAGGCTTAGCGTATAGTGGATGACGTGATTCTTTGGAAATTCGCGCTGCTGTTTGCTTGGGTCGTTTTCGCCCGGTTTGGCGTAATATGTAATTTGCGATTCACCAGGATGCAACTGTCTGTCTCCGGCCATCCTTATTTTTGTAAGCTTTTTGCCGAGCTTTTCTGGGATTTTAGTGGAGGTGATGTCAAAAGCGATAATTAGGCTTGGAGCGCGCCCTTCCTCGTCTGGCTGTCCTTCGATTATCGAGTAGATATCGATGCCATTTTTTAGGTCATCAAAATCTGAGGACTGACGGGTTCTAATGGTTTCGTTTTCGAGAGCAAAAAACTGCGAATTATTGAGATAGGTTACGAACAATCTTTCGACAGCCTTGGCTTTGCTAAAGGTATTATCGAGGCCTCTTTCAGTATCTTCCTGACTAAGCAGTTCGCGCATTTCTCTCGTGTCTGCTTCGTTATAGTCGATGCGGCTCGTATAAACATCTTCGTCTTGAAGTTGTCTGCGACCTGCTTGAATTTCGCGAAGAGATTTTTTGGTAAGAATTGGCAACTTGCCTTGCATACCTCTTTGTTCTGCTTCTCTATAGGCTTGGAGTTTAGCCGTTTGAGATGAGGCGAATTTTGCTTCGGATTGACTGCGATATGATTTGAATTCTTGTAGGTTTGGAGTTTCGATTACTTCAAAATCTACATCTTCGATTTCGCTAAGATTTTTTTCGATTTTGTGTTTTCTTTTTTCGTCGAAGCTTTCGGTGGAAGGTTTTTGTTTTTCGCTCATTTTTCTTATCTTTAATATAAGCATAAATACTTTAATTTGTCAAGAAGCAAAAAGGGGGCATTTCTGCCCCCATGGGTTTGAATTACTCAAAAGCTTTTTTGAGTTTCTCTAAACCCAGCTCTGGTGTTGTCCATGACAATGGATTGGTCACGATCATGATGACCCCATTTTTCGCGTAGTCCATGCTGAATCCGGCGATTTCGCCAGTAATCGTCATGTCCCGGAGGATTTTTTGTGCCTTATCGGCACTAAGATGGACCTTTTGCGTATCAAAGGATACTTGCAGCAGCGTATCTGCTGCTTTCGAAATAACGATATTCTCTTTCATTATATTATTTCCTCCCCTCATGCGAGAATATAATGGCTATATTATAGCATAAAAGCTTTGATTTGTAAAGTGTAGGCAACAAAAATACCAGCGGCTTAAGCTGGTACTTTCGAGTCGTTTTAGACTAGTTCGAGCTCGGCTTTCATCTTGGCAATGAGGCCGTTTTTCTCTTCTAGTCTGTTTCTGGTTTCTTCGACTAGTTCCTTTGGCGCCTTTTCGACGTACTTTGGATTGCGCAGGCGGGCTTCAAGGGTGTTGATTTCCTGGCCAAGCTTTAAGATACGATCTTCGAGGTTTGCCTTGTACTTTTTGTGGATATCCTCTGGAATCTGTAGGTAGATGTTGTGGCCTGGAATTGCAAGACGTAGGCCCTTTGCTTCTTCGACCTTGATCTGTGGAACACTTGGAGCTTTGGTTAGGTGCTGAACGAGAAGCTGGTTTTCGTACATGAGCTGGTCGTCATGGAAGGTGATTGGGTATAGACCTGAACCTGGTAAGCTCTGGAAGTGGCTACGAACATTAGTGACGATTTCGATAATCTCATCAAAGTTCTTGGCGCGTTCTTCGTCAACCTTGTATAGCTCTGGCCATTTCTGGTTAATTAGTAGGCCTTCGGTCCAGCTTAGGGCTTGCCAGATTGTTTCGGTTACAAATGGAGCGAATGGATGTAGCATGATAAGGACCTTTTCTAGGGTATCCTTGAGAAGGTCGGTGCTCTTCCATAGCTTTTCGCTTTCGAGGAACCAGTCGGCATATTTGTTCCAGACTAGGTCGTAAAGCATGTCACCGGCTTCTGCGAAGCGGTAGTTCTTCATGAGCTTGACGAGTTCTTTATTGGTGCGGTTGATTTCGCGGCGGATCCAGTTCTCGCCAAGGGCTTTGTTGCCGTCGCCGTTGTTGTCGTTTTCTGGGTTTTCGTCGACGATGTTCTGGATTAGGCGGCTAACGTTCCAGAGCTTGTTGCAGAGGTTGCGGCTTGCGATAACCTTGCTTACGCTGAAGGCCTGGTTGACGCCTGCGCTTCTAGATGCGATAAGACCAAGGCGAAGGGCATCGGAACCGTACTTGCTGACGGTTTCGATTGGGTTGATAACGTTACCCTTTGACTTGCTCATCTTCTGGCCGTGTTCGTCAAGAACCATACCGTGCATGTAGACTTCCTTGAATGGAATGTCGTCTTTGACGAAGAGGCTCATCATAATCATGCGACCTACCCACTGGAATAGGAGGTCGGCGCCTGTTTCCATGACGGAGGTTGGGAAATGTTTGTCGCTGTCGCTAGTGGTGATATATGGCCACTGGCTAGAGCTGAACCAGGTATCGAAGGTGTCTGGATCGCGGCGATAAGTTTTGCCATCGCTGACGATTTCTGGTTCGTTTACGCGAGTATCGTAAATCCAATCCGTTGGATCGTCGATGTTCTGGAAGGCTGGAATCGGGATACCCCAAGGGATTTGGCGGGAAATGTTCCAGTCTTTGAGGTTTTCTAGGTAGTTAATAAGAACCTTTTGCTTGTTGGCTGGATGGAATTTAATCTTCCCTGCCTTGAGAGTTTCGATTGCTTTCTTTGCAAGAGGCTCCATATCGACGAACCACTGTTCCTTGAGGAGCGGCTCGATGACGGTGTCGCATTTGTAGCAGTGGCCGACTTCGTGGACGATATCCTCTTCTCCGCGACGAAGACCGAGTTCTTCGAGGTCGTCTAGAACGGCTTTGCGGCAATCTTTGGTGGTAAGGCCGGCATATTTTTCGCCTGCTTCTTTGGTCATTTTGCCATCAAAACCAATGACGGTAATCATCTTGAGGTCATGGCGCTGGCCAACTTCGTAGTCGTTCTGGTCGTGAGCTGGGGTGATTTTTACGGCACCAGTACCGTAGTTCATGTCGGCGTGTTCGTCGGCAATGATAGGGATTTCACGGTTTGTAAGAGGAAGTTTAATCTTCTTGCCGATGACATCTTTGTAGCGTGGATCTTCTCCGTTAACTGCAACTGCGGTATCGCCGAGAAGGGTTTCTGGGCGGGTAGTTGCGATGACGATTTCAGTCATGCTATCGGTTGGCTCGGCTAGAGGATAGGCAATCTTCCAAAGTTTGCCCTTTTCTTCCTTGTGGGTGACTTCGATATCCGCGAAAGCAGTCTGGTGCTTAGTACAGAAGTTAACGAGCTTTTTGCCTCTGTAAATAAGACCCTTTTTCCAGAATTTGCCAAAAGTGTCGTAGACGGTATCGACTACTTTTTGATCGAGAGCAAAGACGAGATTATTCCAGTCGCAGGATGCGCCTAGGGCACGAAGTTGAAGTTCCATGTTGCCGCGCTGTTCGTGAACGAAGTTCCAGACCTGCTGGTATAGTTCGTCACGGGTGTAATCGAAGCGGGTTTTGCCTTCTGCTTCTAGCTTGCGTTCATAAACAACCCAAGTTTCAAAGCCGGCATGGTCGGCACCAGGAATATACCAAGTGTCTTCCCCTCTCAAGCGGTGGTAACGGGTAAGAATATCTTCAAGAGCGATGGTTAGACCATGGCCGATATGAAGATTGCCGTTTGCGTTTGGTGGTGGCATTACGATCGTGTATGGATCGGATTTGTCTTTTGGATTTTTCTCAGATTTTCTAGAAAATGCGCCGCTTTGTTCCCAGAGGGCGTAAATGTCTGTCTCGTATTCGTTAGGCTCGTAAGCTTTGCTGAATTTCATTTATTCTCCCGTCATAAAAATGGGTTGGTTTTTCTTTGACCTTCCCTACTCTCTTTTGACTTATATTATACACTAAAACAGGTGTTTTTGCTAATGGACTGGAACGCGATTTTGCTTTGAATTTGGTTTACAAAAAATTGTTAAAAAGTATTAAAAAATCGCCCCTTCGGACGCATCTGTATCTGTTATGGTTGTGCTTGACAATTGTATATAATTATATTCTAATAAAAATCAATTTCACACGAAAATGCTAGACCTTAAATTTTTAGGACTTGACAAAACATAACTAGTGTTGTGAAAAATGTATTTGTATTGATTCATAGTTTAATCGACTTTTCTGCCGGGATATACGGATTATCCTACCCCACGTCAAACCAGGACGTGATCCTTATGGCCGTCATGTATAAGAGTCCACCTCTTGCCCACCGCCATTAACATAAGTATATATGGTCGGGGTTGCTAAGTCAATAAAATGCTAATGATTGTTTGGGGTGGTGTAGGATAGTGAATTTTTGCTTTGTGTAGCTTCTAATTGTGGATAATTACTTTTGAATTTTTCTTCTAAAGTGCTAATGTTATAAGTAATGGCGTATATCCGAAAATTTAAAACTGGTAGCGGTGCGACTGGCGTTCAGGTTTGTTACAAGAAGGGTAGAGAAGTCGTCAAGACGGTTCATGTTGGCTCGGCTAATTCTGAAGCGGCGCTCAAAAAACTGCTCAAAAAGGCCAGGGCAATAATGGCTGAGGGCGAGACGCCGCTTTTTGATCTTTCGAAATTTGACGAGTAGGGAATTTTTATGGAAGCTGTTAATGTCGTAAAATGTTGATTGTGGCGAAGTTAAGAATTTGAGCGTTTTTGTCTTTTAGAAATTTTCTCGGTTTCTTTGTTTTTCTGCGTTGCTTGAGCATCAAAAAACCGCCTATTTTAGGCGGTCGTTTGTTACTTTAGGATTTTTCGCTTCAAGCGATTGGCTTTGCGAAGAGCAGTGTAGATTTTGTATTTTGTGCCGGAAATGATGTAGTCATATGTGCCGGCGTATTCTACCATTTTGCCACCAAAGGTTAGCTTATACTGAGTAAAGTGATACCATGGGTGGTTTGGATCTTGCGAATCGGTTGCGCCCCAGAAGTCGAAATATTTCTGGCCATTTTTCTTGGCATCCATAATCATCTGGGTAAGGATAGCTACGCCAGGGGAGAGCTTGCGATGTTCTTCGGAAGCTGCAGCATGGGCGTAATATCTAGTATCTTTTGTATCGTAAATGAGTGCTGCGCCAATGGCTTTGCCTTCGAATTCGGCGATATAGAGTTTTGCGAAGTCGAAGTTTAGCTGGTTTAGCAGGTATTCGTCGCTATGAGGTAGGAAGTTCCTCTTGTCTGATAGCTGATGTAGATAGTTTAGAAGAATTTTGCCGTCTTCCTTGTCTCTTGACTGCCTTATCGTAATGCCTTTTTTATAGTAGTTGCGATAAATCTGGCGTTTTTTCTGCTCCATGTTTAGTAGCAACTCTTCTTCGCTTGGAGCAAGGTCTAGAATGATTGTGTGTTTTGGATCTAGATCCTTGGTCTTTTTGAGCTTTAGGGCGCTGATGGTCTTTTCCGAGATTTGGATGGTTGGCTCGATGCGAATAAAGATGCAGTCATTTTCTTTTGCTAGCTCTTCGATTTTTGCAAGAGCAGGCTTCAGGGCTTTTTCGTCTTTCAATGTTGGGCCATAAGGCAAGAATAGATAGTTGCCAACTTTTGTCTTTTTGAGAGTGCAGAGAGCTTCAAAATCTTTTTCTTTAATGTGAAAGGTTTTTTCGCCTTCTGAATTAATGAAATCTCCCCATGCACTAGTTTGCAAGAAATGTGGTGTCATGAATTCATTGTAGCACATGCTATCCTATGCGTTCTGTGACGTAAGAGTTTTAAAGCTTATGATTCTTAGTAATATATAATATATATATGAATTTAGTTGAGATTTCTGAGCGGGATTACCGCAAATTTGAGGAGGGTGCAAAGACGGGAAATTTGCTTCAGGATTTTTCTCGTGCAGATTTTCGTAAGACTTTAGGTTTTGAATCGTACACGCTTGGCGTTTTCGATAAAAAAGATTTGAAGGCTTGTATGTTGTTGCTCGTCAAAAATGGCGAAGGGATGATCCAGCTTGGTCCGATTATGGATTATACGGACTTGAAGCTATTAAAGTTCGTGCTTGAAGAAATTTCTGAGTTTTGTCGCAACAAAAATGTATTCGTTTTGGAAATTTTCCCACCAATGCTTGTGAGTATTCGTGACAAAGACGGCAATGTTCTTGAAAGCTTTGAAAAGGAAGCAGTAAAGAAGTGTTTTGCTGATGCGGGCTTTAAATTTGAGGGTGAGACTATCGGAACAGTCGCGAAGGCAAACCGTTTTATGGCTGTAAAAGATATGTCCGAGATTCATGATGAAGAAGCGTTATCTAAGAGCTATAACTATAATGTTCGTCGCACGATTAAGAAGTACGGCGATCAGGTTTATGTTGAGACATTAAAAGATTTGTCCAAGCTTGCTGATGTTATGCAGCCGATTAGTGATAGTAACAAGCGTAATGAAGTAAACGATAGGCCAGTTTCGTATTTTGAAGATATGAAGAAATATTTTGGCGATGAATTGGTGCTTCAGGTGGCTTATTCTAAGGAGAGCGGAGAAGCGGTTGCGTCGCATGTATTCTTTAACCATTCGGGCGAGCTTGTTAGCTTCTTGGCTGGTATTTCTGAAAAGAACAAACATCTTAACGGCATGACATTCTTATATGATGCGTTTTATAAGTATGCGATAGAGAAGAAGTTGGATCGTGCGAACCTGTATGGCGTAGAGGGCGATTTCTCTGAAAAGAATCAGCTGCTTCGCTTTAAAGGTCATTTTGGCATTTTTGTAGAAGAGTATGTTGGTGGCTTTAAGAAAGTTTTGGACGAGAAGGCTTATTCTAAGGCCAACAGAAAAAAGAAGCTCATGGGTGGGCTTCGTAAAATTAAGCGTTTGATCAAAAAATAATTATTTAATAACAGAACGTGGGGAAATGTCGAGCGAGTATGGGTCGCTCGCTTTTTCTCCGGCCTGAATAGAATAATATGCGGCCGAAGCAACCATGGCGCCATTGTCTGTGGCGAACTTTAGGTCAGGGAAGTATACTTCGTGGGATTTTTCGAAAGCTTTGGTTAGGCCTTCGCGGAGGGCAAGGTTGGCAGAAACGCCGCCAGCAAGAAGGATAGATTTTGCTTCTGGATACATGCTGCAGGCTTTTTGTAGTTTTTGAACCAAGATTTTGACGGCTGTCTTTTGGAAGCTGGCTGCAAAATCGCAGATTTGTTGTTCGGTAAGCTTTTCTTTTAGCTCGTAGCTTGGGGTAGTGATAGGCAAGACGAGTTCTTTTTGGATGGCTCGAAGCACAGCAGTTTTTAGGCCGCTGAATGAAAAATCTAGTCCATCGACTTTTGGAATCGGGAGCTGGTATTTGTCTGGATCGCCATTTAAGGCTTTTTTGGCAATGTTTGGACCGCCTGGGTAGAGAAGGCCAAGGATTTTTGCGACCTTGTCGAAGACTTCGCCGATGGCATCATCGCGAGTAGAACCGATGATATGAAAATCGTCATGGCGCTGCATATATATTATTTGTGTATGTCCACCAGAAACAACTAGGGCAAGAATAGGGAAGGTTGGGTTGTAACCGGTTAGCCAGTTGGCGTAGATATGAGATTTTAGATGGTGAGTTGGATAAAATGGAACGTTATTAATAACGGCCATAGTGCGGGCGGTTAACGTGCCTACAAGCAGAGAGCCAACAAGGCCTGGCGTATGAGTAACGGCAATAGCGTCAATTTTGTTTGGCTGGTTTTGATCGAGCGTACAGCCTGCATCTTTTAGGGCCTGATTAATAACGGGAAGAACGACTTCGATGTGAGAGCGGGCAGCGATTTCTGGAATAACACCGCCATAGGCTGCATGGATATCGATTTGGGAATTTACGACATTCGAAAGCACGCGGTTGCCGTCTTCAACGACTGATGCCGCGGTCTCATCACAGGAGCTTTCTATCCCTAAGATCTTCATAACTTTGCATATTATATCATATTTTTGGGATTTTTCAGAGAGCAATGCGCTTGCGCTTGAGAGTAATGCTTATGATATAATTGACTTAAACTATATATTGGGAGAGGTATTATTTTTATGGAACAGGTCAATCAGTTTATTGATTCGCTTATTGACGAAAAAGGGTTAAGCGTCGATGGCGACGTCCGCGAAGAACTAAGGAAGGATATGGCTGATCGCCTTATGACTCAAATCGATAATGCCCTAATCAATGCTTTGCCTAGCGACAAGGTTGCTGAGCTAAATGAGAAGCTTGACGATCCTAACTTCTCCGAGCAGGATACTTATGACTTCATTAATAATTCTGGTATTGATACGCAGCGCGTCATTCTTGAAACAATGATGCAGTTCAAGATGCTTTATGTTGGTGCTGACGAGGCCGATGAGGTTGCTCGTGAAGTTAGAGCAGAGAGCTCTATGGTCGAGAGTGCTAACAAAGAATCTGGCGAAATTAAAGGGTAGGAGATAATTAATGGATAATAAATCTGGAAATCCGTTTCCGCCAGAGAGGGCTGATGATCTAGAGCAGGGCTCTGGAAGTCCTTTTGACATCCTTGGAGATGTTCAGTTTGGCGGCCAGGACGACGATCCGCTTGGGCGTCAGGCGGAAGCTGATAAGCATGCGCAGAGATACGAAGATCTTCGCAAAGAAAAAGACGAACGTGCTCAAAGGCTTGAAGAGTACGAGTCGACTCAAACTATACCTTTTAAACCCGATACACATAATGAACGTGCTGCTCAGGCCGATGTTGAGCTTGGCCGTTATCTTAGTCTGATTGACCCAAGTCAGCAAGAGGCAATTGCTTTTGTGCAAGAGCCTGGCGTTGTTGACTTTTTGAATGATACCCAAATTGCTGGTTACAGCCCAATAGATGACCGTATGGTCGATGCTTTAAGAGCTAGCTTTGAAGAATGGAAGGGGAAGCAAGAGGATAGTAGCTCTGAGATTGATGCTTCTTCTGAAGCTCCTATTTTTGAAAACTCGAGCGATAATGATGAACGTCATTTTGATGAGCACTATGAAAAGTTAAATGATCCTGCATATATGGATTCGTTAAAGAGCCTAAGTGTTGATGAACTTAGGAAAGGCAATATTATCGGTGCTCGCCAGGAGCTAGAACGAAGAGCTCGTGAGCTAGATAATGCTCCGATTGAGACTAGTGCAGATGACAACAAGGACGAGACTGATCATAGTGCTGACCTTGATCAACATCGTAAAATGTATTTGGAAGAATTAACTAGCGGTCCTGGTGCTAAGTGGCTTGCCGTGAATATGCCAGATACTACTCCTGAAGATCTTAAAAAGATGGATGATTTTCAGTTGATGAGTATTTATTTGGATTATGATACTGCTCATACGCAGTCGTTAATCGATGAACAGGACGCTCTAAGTGAACGGCTGAATAATCTGAATAATAATTCCGCTGAAGGCGAAACTGGAACAGAGACCGATTCCGCAGAGCAACCTGCCGAAGAGACAGTTGAGGAGCCTACTGAGCAAGCCGCAGAGCAAACAGTCCAACAGCCTACCGAACAACCTGCCGAACAGCCTGCTGTTCAGCCTTCTGAGCAGCCAGTTGAACAACCTGCTGAGCAGCCTGTCGTGCAACCTGTTGCTGAAGCGATTTCAGAGGAGCAGTCTGCTGATGGTTCTGCAGACGGTCAAGCTAGCGAACCTGCTGGACAATCCACTGAGGATTTGACTGGAGATTCTTCTGCAGAGCAAGAGTCGGGAGATGACAAAGATAGCGAAGCTAGTGGGGATTCTGCAGACGGTCAGGCTAGTGAATCTGCTGAGCAATCCACTGAGGAATTGACTGGAGATTCTTCTACTGAAAGCGAAGAAGCAGGTGAACCTACTGAAGAAGAGCAATCCGACGAAGAGACCGAAGAGTCCGAACAGAGCTCTACTGAGGAGGAAGAGAATTCTACCGAAGAAGAAGAGAGCTCAGAGGATGAAGAATCTGAGAAGAATTTTGAGCGCGAAAAAGCCTTAGAAACATTCTTTGGTGAGGAAGATGCCACGAATTGGCTAGAAAAGAATCATGGCGAATTGTCTGGTACTGATATAGAAAACTTGAGCGATGAAGAACTCGAAGCTCTTTGGAAAGAGTACATGGATAGCCGTGGCGAAGAAGAAGAGGATTCCGCAGAAGAAGGCGAATCCAAGAAGCCAAAGAGCATGATGGAATTCTTGAACGAAAAGGGGATCACTGGTGATGATCTTCGCAATATGGATCCAAAGAAGATGATGGCGCTCTTGAATGAGTATGATTCTCTATATTCTGGCGGAAATCGCGAAGAAGAAAATTCTGATGAGGACGAAGAATCCGAAAAGAATTTTGAGCGCGAGAAAGCTCTAGAAACATTCTTTGGTAACGAAGATGCTACGGAATGGCTAGAAAAGAATCATGGCGAATTGTCTGGCACGGATCTAGAAAATATGAGCGACGAGGATCTTGAAGCTCTTTGGAAAGAGTACATGGATAGCCGTGGTGAGGAAGAAGAAAATTCTGATGAAGATGAAGAATCTGAGAAGAATTTTGAGCGCGAAAAAGTCCTAGAAACATTCTTTGGTAACGAAGACGCTGCGGAATGGCTAGAAAAGAATCACGGTGAATTGTCTGGTACTGATATTGAGAATATGAGCGACGAAGAACTCGAAGCTCTTTGGAAAGAGTACATGGATAGCCGTGGTGAGGAAGAACGTTCCGAAGAAGAAGGGGAAGAAGAACGCCGCTCGCCAGAGGAAGAGGGGGGAGAGCGCGAAGAAGAAGAAAAAGCCGAAGACGAAGAGTCTGAGAAAGAAGAGGAAGAAGAGCGCTCTGCTGAGGAAGAAAGAGCCGAACGCGAAGTCTTGACGGTCGTTAATGCTATGGCTGAAGAGGATGCAAGAATTGCAGCTGGCATTATTGCTGAACAGGCTTATAACGAAGAAATTAACAAGATGTGGCGCTTTAATCCTGTACGTTTGTGGCGTCAGTCGAGGCCAGGTCGTTCGTTCAGAATGAAGCACTATAATGCTGAGGCTATGGATAAACTTCGCAGCTTCAGAAATGGTGAAACTCCAGAAGTTCCAGCAGGGTTCTGGAATGAAAGAGACGTTATCGCTAAGTTTACGATGGCATACATGGAGAATCTCGAGAACGAGATGGTTCACAGCGATGCTGGCGAAATGATGCGTGGCTACACGGTTCGTGTTGGTGAAGATGGTACAGAAACTGTTGTTCATCGCCGCCGTAACGAAAATGGTGAGATTGAAGAAATCGAGGTTATGCGCCGCAAGAGCGATGGTACTATCGAGAATCTCATCGAAGAGGAAGAAGGCGACGAATCCGAGGCGATGGAGCGCGACGCAAGGGCGGCCATTGAAACCAAGGATGCTATTAGGCGCTTTGCTGAATCTGGCGGTACTGCCGATGATAAGAATGCATTTATTGCAGCCATTAAGAAGATTAAGGTTGAGACGCTTGGCCTAACAGATAACCAGAGCGACTTCACGATGGATAACTATCTCGATGCTGCTGTTGCCGCTCGCGATAAGATTAGTCATGGTATCGCAATGGACCGTGTCCTTGATGGCTTTAACTACATTAATGCTGAATCTAGAAGCCAGGTACGTACAGAGGTCGAAAAGACCAATATCGACTCTGTTGCTGCAAAGATTGCTATGCGTACACATGGTCTTATTGCGCCTGAAACAGCTGCTGCCGTTATCGGCTTTGCATCTGGCTACCTATTAACTGGCGCAAAGACTGCCGCTAAGGCTGGTATTGCAGTTGGCGGTGTAGCTCTTGGCGTAGCTGTTCCTGCTACTATCCCACTAGTCGCTGGCGCCTTGATTTCTGGTGTTTGGGGTGGCATTAACGAAGCCAACAGAGTTAAGAGAGATCAGTCTAGAACGCTTCGCGATATGGCTATGGGTTCCACAAAGAGTACTTTGAATCCAAGTAATCCATTTATGCGTGGCCGTCTCAAATATGACGAAGCTTTGAGGGCTGCAAATTATGATAGTCAGCCAGCAAATGGTTTGAAAGAAGCTTTGAATAATGCGATTTCTGCAGGTAATACCGATGAAATTATGAAGCAGCTCGCAGCTATTGATTCTAGGATTAAGATTAGTGATCAGCAGGGTATCGACTTGATTAGCTATACCTCTGGTGAATCGATTGTTAACGAACGTGCAAACTTGGATATTGCAAGAGCTCGCGCTAGGATTGCTCTCCGTGAAGCCGGCATAAATCCAAGCGAATGTGATACTTACTCTGATGCTTATGCAAGTAGCGTAGAGAGCATTAACCAGAATGTTTCTGATACGAAGAAGGTTCAGGGCAAGTTGCGCCGTCGTCGTGCAATTGGCCATGGTATCAAAGCCGCTGCAATTTCATCGCTTGCATCTATTGTTGGCCAGGAAGTTCGCGCAGCCTTCGATGATAATGTGGTTGGCGTATTTGAATCCGATAGCGCGAACAATATTGGCGCAAGTCGTACGGTTCTTGGTAATGCTCGTGAGAGATTCTTCTCGAGCCCAGATCCAAAGATTGGCATCGACCAGCAACTTACAGCTCAGCAAATCTCGGATCTTCGCCAAGAAGGTTATACGGTTGCGAAATCTGGTGCAATTCCTGGTGGTACCAACGAGTATGATATTCAGACCTCAAGTAGCGAGTTTGCTAGTGAGAAGGGCTTCGTAGTTAATCGTTCACACTTTGGTAACGGTACGGGAGATACTGACTTCGATGAAGGTCGTACTTATAGGACTGATGATCAAGGCTGGTTTACCGGCTTTAAGAACCAGATTACTGATGGCCGTGGTGGTTCTAGAGACTGGCGCGAAGTTGTTGAAAGCGGTCGCGTAAGAGCATACTTCACCCCAGAAGGCGTAGGCGGTGGTAAGACGATCGAGCTTAACGCAACTCCATTTACAGATGCTAGTGGCATGCCACAGATTAGTATTACTTCGGATATTCCTGAAATCCAGGATGCTCTCGATAAGAAACTTGGTATGGTTGAAATCGCAGAGTACATGGGTACAAATGCAGACGGTACAGTGAATGCGAATATCTTTAGTACATGGCCAGGTTCGGCAATGACTGGAGATATTACAGAGCATGTTACCGAACAGTTGCCAGATATCCCAGTATACTCGGTTACTTCACCAGATAGAGCTGTCGACTTCTTGCATCCAGTAGTTATCCCAGTACCTAGAACAGAAGCTGGTCCTAGCGAAAGAGGCACGGGACATACTAGACTTGATTCTCTAAATCCTGTTGAGGAGGAAGAGCGTGAAGAAGAGGAAAGGCCTGCTGAGGAAGAAGAGCGCCGCACGACTCGCGAAGAAGAAAGACGTTCCGAAGAAGAGCGCCGCGCGCCAGAGGAAGAGCGTGAGGAAGAAGAAAGGTCTACTGAGGAAGAAGAGCGTCGCGCAACTGGCGAGGAAGAAGAAAGAAGAAAAGCTGCCGAGTTTAAACCTTCGAAGGGCGAACCAATTGTAGAGAGTCCAGCTAGGATAAATAAAATCGTGAAATCGCTTGGAAAAGAGTTTAAGACTAACGATGAGCGTGCCAGGGCGTTTTTGGCAATTAGATCCTGGAATAGGATTATCGATGATGATCGTAAAAAGATTGTTAGTGGCAAAGATAAGACATCTAGAGCCGCTCTCTTGGCATTACAGTATCTTGTCCCGCACGGCTTGATCGAGCTAGAACCTACTTCTGAATAGAAGTGAATAGAAAATAATCTCCCGAAAGGGAGGTTATTTTTTGGTTAGTTTTTTAGCAGTATTAACTCTTAAGAGAATTTAAACTGGGGTATCAAAAAACCTCTGGTTTTGGCCAGAGGTTTAATGTTTATCTATAGAACTTTAGGGAAATGATTGGGTCCTTCCTTGCCGCCTTAACTGCTGGGTAAATACCGAATATGATACCAGTTACTAAGGAAACGGCGCCCGTAATTGCGAGGATTTGCCATGAGATATGTACGGCAAATGGCGTAACTAGGGATATTAGGAATGCGCCAGCATAACCTAAAGCGAAGCCCATGATACCGCCCGCAATGCTTAGAATGGTAGATTCAAGAAGGAATTGAAGTAGGATATTTCCACTTGAAGCACCAACGGCTTTGCGAATACCGATTTCGCGGGTTCTCTCGGAGACGGAGACGAGCATGATATTCATGATACCGACGCCACCAACTACGATAGAGATGCCTGCTACGATTGTTAGCATCATAGAAACGATTGATAGTAAGGAGCCGGCTGGATGTAGATCCTTATTTCCAGTAACTACCTGGAAGCTATTGCTGTTGCCTTTGTTTTCGGCTAGAGCATTCTTAACAGTATCGGCAGTTTGATCGATTGCGCCAGTCGTTGCGGTGCGGACATCGATTTGCTGAATCTGTAGGGCAGACTCAAATGTCTTTGCGTAGTCTGCACTAATAATGATTGAGTTATCGAAATCTACGCCAGTATAGTTGATTGGTTCGTCGAGTTCTTCAAGAACACCGATGATCATGAAGCGCTGATTGTTATAGATAATAGTCTTTGTTAAGGCTTCTGGGCCGCCAAAGATTTGCATTGCGGCTTTGTAACCGATAACGGCTGCGTTTTCGCGACTGTCTGCTTTTAGAAATTCACCACGATTTAGTTTGAAGTTAAGGATGTCGCCAAGCTGATAGTTACTTGCTACAACATGGAAACCGTCGTGAGGTTTGTCATTTGCAACTAGTGTGCTTGTTGTAATTGCAAGTGGGGAAACGCTTTCGATGCCTTCGATTTTACTAATCGTGTCGACGTCGTTTAGGGTGAGACTCGATTTTGTAAATTGGTTGTTCTCTGAAAGTTCGTCGATAAGATTTGTAGTGAAATCTTTTCCGCTGCTTGGTCGAACGATGATAAGGTTCGCATTGTTCTTGTCCGAATTGGCATTGATGAGCTTATTGATGCCACCCGTTAGAGAAAGGATAAGAACGATTGATGCGACGCCGATTGCGATACCGAGAGCAGATAGGAAAGTGCGGCCGCGATTACGGCGAAGGCTGTCTTTTGCAAGGCGATAATGCGTGTTCAAGAGCAGTGCCATTTATGCCTCCTTTCCTTTTGTCTTAGATTTTGTATCGGCTTTTGCCTTGCTAGATTTTGAAGTTACTTTTTTCTTGTCGTCCTTCTTATCTTCTTTTGGCTTCTTGTTTTTGCCGAGAAGCTTGTTAGTGAAGGCGCCTAGACCGGATTCTTTCTTTTCTGGTTTTGCTTTGTCTTTCTTGTCTTTGTGAAGCTTCTTTGTGAGGCTGCTTAGGCTGACGGTTCTGCGACGAGGCTTGCGTTCTTTATTCTTGTCTAGATCGCTTGCTTTTTCTTCTTTTACATTATCTGGCTTTGGTGCATCCTTTGCGGTTGCTGGTTTTGCCGAGATTGTCGTGTTGTGAAGTTCGCGATTGCCGCTTGGGGCTGGTTTTGGCTCTGCGTTTGGCTTAGCATTCGGGACTTCGACTGTAACGTTTTCGCCAGAGACCTTAACTGGAGTATCTGATACGACTTCTAGTTCTGGTGGACGCTTTTTAGATAGAACACGAACAGAAATCTTTTCTGGGATACGATTGCCTTGTGGCAAGTTATGATCAGCAACGGTCTTAATATCCGTATCAATCTGACCATCGAGCATATTGATAACGCGAGTTGCGTATGCGGTTAGGTCAGGGTTGTGAGTAACCATGATAATAGTGTTGCCTTTGGCGTGGATGCTGCGAAGTTCTTCCATGATGATATGAGAAGAGCGGCTATCCAAGTTGCCAGTTGGCTCATCAGCAAGGATGATAGATGGATTAGAAATAAGGCTACGAGCAATAGCGACGCGCTGCTGTTGACCACCAGAGAGCTGGTATGGCATGTAGTATTCGCGTTCGCGAAGATGGAAATGTTCGAGTACGCGATCGGCAGCTTTTAGACGGCGAGTTCTGTGAACGCCAGAGTAGATAAGTGGTAGAGAAACGTTCTCAATAACCGAAAGATTAGAAATAAGATTGAAGTTTTGAAAAACGAAACCAATTTCTTCAGCACGAAAACGTGCTTTTTTACGAGCGGAAATTTTGGTAATCGGTTTTCCGTGCAAGAAATACTGACCTTCGTCAGGTTTATCTAGAAGACCAATGATGTTTAGTAGGGTAGTTTTACCGCAGCCAGAAGGACCCATGATCATGATGAACTCACCGCGCTTTACGGTTAGGTCAAACTTGTCTAGTGCATGAGATTCTGTATCGCCAAGGCCATAGATTTTCGAGACAGACTTAAGCTCGATAATGGTTTCGTTTTCTTGTTTCGACATTGCTCGCTTGTTCGTATTTAGTTGATATTAAACTAGTTTTAATTATACACTCTACCGAGCATTTTGGCGGTGTTTCGGACGAAAAAATGCCCGCATTTTTTATGCGGGCGGGGTGAAAATGTCAGCCTTTGTAGGCACTGATAAATTCTTCGGTTGCATCGACAAGAGTAGCGTCTTTGTCGTGTTCTTCGAGGAACTTTCTGAGTCTATCCAGGTTTTCATCATTAAAGCAGTACACGATTTGCTTTTCGTCGTCTTTGTAGACGACGAGGCAAGAATCATTGATTGTTGCCATTGCCTGTTCGACCGTGCTTGATGTGTGTTTTGGTGTAAGGATTGTAGCGTCATCAAGCTGCAGAATGATGCTAATGACAATGATGTCTTCTTGTGCGGGTACTCCTTGCTTTTTGAAAAGGAACGCTTTTGGAATGCTGCTCATGATTAATATCCCCTCCTTATTGGGCGGCAGCCACTAGAATGGTTATAATTATAATATCAAACAATGGTTTAGTCAATCTGATGCAAGGTGTTGATGGACGGGCTTTATTAGGAGCAAAGATTGTGTTATAATCGTGAGAACTGGAGAGGTGTCCGAGTGGTTGAAGGAGCACGCTTGGAAAGCGTGTATGCGGGCAACCGTATCTGGGGTTCGAATCCCCATCTCTCCGCCAGTAATGAAAAATGACCCGAAGGGTCTTTTTTGTTGCTGGTGGAGAGTATGTGGCGAGAAGACCAGTGGGTTCGTCCAAAACCCGGTTGAGCGAAGCGAGACGACGGCGTTTTGTTTATATCCCCATCTCTCCGCCAGTAATGAAAAATGACCCGAAGGGTCTTTTTTGTTGCTGGTGGAGTAATGTGTTTATGCTAAAATTATAGTAAGTATTTTCTGGTGAGGAGAGATAAAAATGGATGATAAAGTTCAGGGTGAAGCTGCGGCTTTTGGTGGTTTATATGACAAGCCTCGGACTTTTGGTGCAGGCGTAGAAGAGTCTGAAAAGGTCCAGCTAGAAACGCCAGCGACGGAAGCTGTACCTGAGGCAGAGAAAACAACTGAGTCTGTAGATAATGCGGCGGCAATGGATGCTGTGCTTAAAGCTGCGAGCGTGAATAATCCAAACATTAAGCCAATCGAATTTAAGGACACGATCGCTGCTAAGAAGCAGAGCGAGAGCACAGGGGGCGAGACTTTAAATGTAATTAATGCGAATGGTATTATTAGTGGCCAAAAAGTTGTAAATGGAACTTGGCGCACCTTTGCTGTCGTTATGGTGGTTTTGTTCTTGATTGCGCTGGTTGGTATTGGTTATCTTTTCTTTATATATAGTGCTGCAGAGAAAGATAGGAGTGAACTCTCTGAAAAAACTGGCTCTTATTCCGCAAAGCTTGAAAGCCTTTATGACGTACTAGGCGTATCGAATCAGGCAGATGCGCTAAGTGCTGCTAATGGTGAAGATGTTGTTTTGTCTCAAACTGAGATTCTTGGATTAAAAGAAGCGCTCGAAGGTAGCTATGAGATTTCTTCGATAGATTTTTCTCATGAGGGCACTTTCATTAAGCGTGTTGGTTCTTACAAGGTGTTTAGTTTTTATAGCGGTAGTGAGCATGTTGTAGCTTATGCAAATAAAGATGGGCAGTGGAAGTTGCTTAGCTATAGTGATACTGCGACTCGTCCATGCAATGACTACTTGCAATTAGAAAAAGAAATAGTTGATAAAGCGCTAGGCTGTTCGGAGGATTAATGTTTAGCGGTATTTTGACTTTAGCGATGTCTGCAGAGCTACTCAAAGCCCAGAATGATATTGCTGAGATTTCGAGAAATGCATACGGCATTAGCGATTATAAGGTTGTGACTTGGGATGTCTCGAGTAGAGGCGATGTAAATGGCGATCTTGATGAGTTTAAGACTATTGTTGAGGATATTTACAATGATCCGCGGGGTTGGATTAGGGCTGGCGTGAAGTTTGAATATGTCGAGAGTGGCGGGCAGCTTCATGTTGTGCTGGCTTCGCCGACAGACGTTGAGGCTTTTTCGCCATCTGGTTGTTCAGCTGAATGGAGCTGCACGGTCAGGCCTTATGTAATTATTAATGACGATAGATGGATGGGGGCGACGGTTTCTTACCAAGAAGCAGGGGAGAGTCTTTTGAATTATCGCAGGATGGTTGTAAATCACGAGACTGGTCACTGGCTTGGGCATGATCATATTACGACTTGTACGGATTATGAAAACTGGGCGCCGATTATGATGCAGCAGTCGATTGATCTTCGTGGTTGCAAGGCGAATCCATGGCCAACTGAAAGTGAACTCTGGACGAGCACGATTTAGGACTTACTATGGAAGAAGATTTTGAGAAAAATAACAAAATGTTGCAACGCAAGAAGACAGCAAAGAGTGGAAAGATTCTCTTTCTGATTGGTCTTTTCTTGGTAACGGTTTTTGCGGTTTTTGGCGTCCTGCTTTTTGCCACAAGGAACAAGGGAAAAGAAGAATCTTTTGAATGGTTTTCTAGAATCTCGGAAACAAAAGAAAGCGTTCTAAGTGTTGTAGATTATGCGCCTAGTGATATAAATGATTTGGATACTGGCAAGCTAGAACAGCTTAACTCTTCGATTTCGAGCATAAAACAGAATATGGATGCGATTCGTGGATCAAAGGTGCTTGATTCTGATGAAAAGAAGGCAAAGTTCGAAGAAGCAGATAAGTTGTTTGCAAAGATTCAGATGATTGGCGAAAATTCCGAGATTCTTAAAAAGCTTTACGATGAGGCGAGAAGTGAGGCTGGCGTATCTGATGAAACTTTGAAAAAGCTTAGTGAATCTTCTTGCGAATATATTAAGAATCTCGGCGCGAAGATGTCCGATCTTCGAGGTAAGGTTTCTAGCTTTAAAGAAAAGTATTCTGCAGGTGGAAATACGATTGATTTTGTAAAAGACTATACGGAAATCGAGGATATTTTGAATAGCTTTGAAGTTCCTGATGGCTCTGGTGTTGGGTTAAAGGAAGTATTCGGTATCGACAGGGGTGAAATCAGCGGTTTTTATGATAAGATAGAAGAGCTGAATAATCTAGTAAAAGAATAGTTTTTAATGCAAAGAATCGTTATTGTTTACAATCCTCGCAGTTCTCATGCTAAAGAGGTAGAAGAGAAGGTAATTGAACCGGCTCGTCATCTTGGTGGCTATGTTCTTGCGAAGTTTGAGGTCGCTGATGCGATTGTGGATATTAACGCGGATAGGCTTGCAAAGATTCTATTCGATAACGATCTTGTAGTTGTAGCTGGTGGAGATGGTACCGCAACGGTAGCAATCAACGGTATTATGCTGTCTAAAGCTAAAAATGTCAGGTTAGGCGTTCAGGGTTTTGGTAACTTTAACGACCTTGCTAGAAGCCTAGGTAACATGAGCTTTGATGAAATTATTGAGGCGAAGACGCACGAAGTTTGGCCTCTTGAATGTGTTGTAAATGGTAAGCATTGGCGCTATGGTATGTGCTATTTTACTATCGGTATGTTTGCCGAGGCTTGCGCGGTTTTTGATGATCCAAAGACCAGAAAGACGCTTCGTAAGGGCGGAAGGAAGCTAATCTTTAGCTTGTTTACGCTGGCAAAGTGGTGGCTAAAACAACACAAGCGCAGCTTTTTGCCGAGCTTTTTGCTTGGTGATGCCTCTGGGGATTTTGTAGACAAGACAGGCGCCTCAGATTATATGGCAGTGAATAGTTTGACTGTTGCCAAGATCATGAAGGGTGACCGCTTCTTCACAAAGAAGAAGGAATTTTTGAGTGCTACTGGTGAACTAACTCGTTTTTGGCCGATGGTTTCCTTTATGCTAAAGAGTATTTTTAAGAGGATTCCTGGTGACACTAGTGAGCTAGATGTCCTTAGGTTTGGTACGCCTAGCAGAGTAACAGTTCAGGCCGAGGGCGAATATGCTGAGCTTGAAGACGTAAAGAAGATCGAAATTGCGAAATCCGATAAGCCGCTTCTTGTGGTTACGAGGACTAAATAATGGATAGCATGCCTGTTGTTGGTCGTGCCGAGTTTAAGATTGCCGGCGCTTTCAAAGAGTTTGGCGCAGATTTGCGCGAGAAGGTCGTGCTAGATATTGGTTCGAGCACGGGTGGTTTTACGGAGTTTGCATTGAGGATGAGCGCTAAGAAGGTTATTGCCGTAGAAAAAGGCACGAACCAGATGAAGGCACCACTTCGTTTTGACCCGAGAATCGAGCTTCATGAGAAGCAGGATATTTTTGAGTTTGTAACGGATGAAAATATCGATGTTATCTTGGCTGATGTTAGCTTTGTGAGCCTGAAGAAGGTTTTAGCTTATGCGAAGAAGAATCTTGCGGGGAAAAATACTGAATTTTTAGTTATGTTAAAGCCGCAATTTGAGGCTCCAGACTATATGCTTCGTCGTGGAGTTCTCAAGAATAACAAGATGCGCCGTGAGATAATTGCGGATTTTGAAGCTTGGCTCAAAGAGAAGGGTTTCTTGATTGTAGGCAAGAAAGACAATGAAGTGGCTGGGCGCTTTGGAAATGTCGAAAGATTTTATTATTTGAAAATTACAAAATAACCCCGTTCCTCAGCGGGGATTTTTAGATTTCAAGGGGTGGTTTACAAGTTTTGCATGTTAAAATAATAGATAGTTATGGCAGAGGAGGTTAAGAAAGCCGCGGATGAGGCGGCTGGTGATGAGGTGGCAAAAGAACAGACATTAGTTGAAAAACTTGTGGCTGAGGGTAAGGTTGGTCTTTTGGCGGGCGAACTTCCGAAAGATTACCAGCTTCAGGCAAAAGATTATGTTCACTTGCACAACCATACTCATTACTCCTTGCTCGATGGTCTAACCAAGATTGACGAGCTTGTAGATTTTGTAAAAGAAAAAGGCATGGAAGCCGTTGCGGTTACCGACCACGGCACAATGTGTGGTTTGGTTGAGCTCTTCAAAACCTGTGAAGGCGCCGGCATTAAATCTATTCTTGGCCTTGAGGCTTATGTTGCGGCGCGCAATAAAGAAGATCGTGATCCAGCTTATGACAAGAAGCGCTTCCATATTACTTTGCTCGCAATGAACGATAAGGGTTTTGAAAACCTTAGTCGTTTGATGACTGACGCCGAAATCGATGGTAAGTATTACAAACCGCGTACCGACCATAAGGACATGGAGAAGTACGCTGAGGGCGTGATTTGCTGTTCGGGCTGTATTGGTAGTGAGATTTCTGATGCGATTCGTTATGATGATTTGGATCGCGCGCGCAAGATGATTGAGTGGTATCACTCGGTTTACCAGGATCGTTTCTACTTGGAGGTTCAGGATCATGGTCACCCAGATTCGCCAACGCATTGGGATGAACAAAATAAGGTTAACCAGCAGCTACTAGAGTTTTCAAAAGAGTATAAAATTCCAGTAGTTGTTACTTGTGATGCTCACTATTTGAAGGTAGAGGATGAACCGGCGCATGAGGCTTTGCTTTGTATTGGTACGGGTTCAAAACTGTCTGATACAAATCGTATGAGTTTGTCTAACTTCCAGCTTAACGTTATTCCACCAGAAGATGTTATTTCTCGTTGGGGCAAAACTTGTCCAGAGGCTGTGATCAATACGCGTATTATTGCTGAGCGTTGTACGGCAAAGTTTGAGCTCGGGCGTATTTTGATTCCAAAGTTTCCAATCGATACTGGTCAGACGGAGAAGGAATACCTTGATGATATGGTTTTCCGCGGTCTTGCCGAGCGTTACAAGATTTATACGCCAGAAGAGGCGAAAAAACACAGCGTAGAGGAGATTCGTCCACAGCTTCCACCAGAGGTGATTGAGCGTATTGATTATGAGCTAAGCGTTGTAGATAACATGGGCTACAACGGTTACTTCTTGATTGTTCAGGACTTTATTAACTGGGGTAAGCGCCAGGGTATTATTTATGGCCCAGGGCGTGGTTCGGCGGCAGGTGCTTTGCTAGCTTATGCAATTCATATTACAGAGGTGAATCCGCTAGATTATGATCTACTCTTTGAGCGTTTCTTGAACCCTGATCGTATTTCCATGCCAGATATTGATACCGATATTCAGGATACGCGCCGTGATGAGGTTATTGAATACTGTACGGAAAAGTATGGCAAGCCTCGTGTGGCTAATATTGTTACCTTTGGCAAAATGATGTCCAAGAACGCCGTGCGCGATGTTGCGCGCGTGCTTGATGTGCCTTATGCCGAGGCGGATAGGATTGCGAAGCTCGTGCCGGATCCAATTATGGGCCATGCCGTGAAGCTAAAGGATGCTATAAAAGAAGGCGATCTTAAGACTGAGTACGAAAACAATCCAACCTGTAAGGAAGTGATTGATCTTGCGATGCGCCTAGAGGGTACAATTCGTGGCCACGGTGTGCACGCTTGTGGCGTGGTTATTGCGCCAGACGATATTGTGAAGTATATGCCAATGGAAGTTTCGGCCAAGGGTCCGCTAACAACGCAGTATCCTGGCCCGACAGTAGAGGAAATTGGCCTTCTTAAGATGGACTTTTTGGGTCTATCTAACCTTTCTGTTATTCAGCAAGCTTTGCGTATGATCAAGAAGGTATATAAGCAAGTCATTGTAATGAACGACTTGAAGACCGACGATCCAGAAGTTTACAAATTATTCCAGCGTGGTGATACGACGGGTGTCTTCCAGTTTGAATCTGGCGGCATGAAGAAATATTTGCGCGAGCTCAAGCCAACTGAGTTTGCGGATTTGATTGCTATGAACGCGCTTTATCGTCCAGGCCCGATGCAGTTTATTCCGAGCTTTATTAAGCGTCGTCATGGCGAAGAGCCGATTACTTATCTCCATCCTGGTCTTGAGAACTCGTTGAAGAGTACTTATGGTATTTTGATTTACCAGGAACAGTTCATGCAGGCGTCGAAGGAGTGGTGTGGCTTTACCGGTGGTCAGGCAGATACTTTGCGTAAGGCTGTGGGTAAGAAGAAAATCGATCTCATGAACAAGGTTAAGCCGCAGTTTATCGAGGGCGCGGTTAAGATTGGTGGCGCAACAGAGGAAATTGCGAATACGTTCTGGGATCAGCTTCTAGAATTCGCTAACTACTGTTTTAACAAATCCCACGCGGCTTGCTATGCCTTGGTGGCTTATTGGACAGCTTGGCTAAAGACTCATTATCCAGATGCCTATATGGCGGCTTTGATGACTTCAGATATGCGCTGGACAGAACGTCTCACGATTGAGATGACCGAATGTAAGCGCATGGGCATGAAGGTACTTGGTCCAGATATTAACGAATCTTATGCAGACTTCGGTATTGTGGGTCAGACAAAGACAATTCGTTTTGGTCTTGCGGCGATTAAGGGTATGGGTAAAGCTCTTGCAGAAGATGTAATCGCCGAGCGTGATGCGAACGGCAAGTTCGAGACGATTTTTGATTTTGCTAAGCGTGTTCCTGCGACGAAGTTCAATAAGAAGAGCTGGGAATCTTCGATTAAGTGTGGCGTGTTTGATAGCTTTGGTTATACGCGCTCAGATTTGCTTTACAATTTGGAAGCGATTCAGGGTTATGCAAACAAGTGTCAGAAAGATGCAAACTCTGGCCAGACAGATTTGTTTGGCATGATGGGCGATGCAGCCGAGATTCCAACGCCAGAGATTAAGAAAGCTCCAGCACAGTACACCGATAAGGAAATGTTGCTTTGGGAGCGCGAGCTTATGGGCTTGTATATTTCCGCACATCCATTGGATAAGTATGATAAGTACTTCGAAGAGCAGTGTATGCCAACGTCCGAGATTAAGCCGACGATTGATGGTGCGACGGTGATTGTTGGCGGTATCATTACGGCGCTTCGCACGATCGTGACGAAGAGTGGCTCCAAGATGGCCTTCGTAAAGATTGAGGATAAGACGGGTGAAATGGAAGTTATTGTTTTCCCAAGGACTTATGAATCGGTTGGAACTTTGCTTGCTGTTGATACGGTTATTAAGGTTACGGGTAAGGTTAATGCTACGGACCGTGATGGCAATATGACGGACGAGGCGAAGGTTAATGCTTCGGAGATTGAAGTTGTTACAGATGAAGAGCTGGATGCCTATGAGTCGACCGGTGCGAAACTCGAGGTCCCAACAAAAGCCGTAAAGCAGGAGCCTCGCTGGCCAAAGAAAGAGAAGAAAGAAGGCGAAGGGGATAATAAGTCTGACGATTCTAAAGAAAAGAAATCTTCTAGTTCTGCGCCGAAACGCTCTGGCGGCGGTGGTGGCCCAAGGCGTGGTGGTGGCGAAAAGCCAGTAACGCATTTTAGGACTTCTGAAAGTCAGAACTTATATAAGCCAGTGAAGCAGACGAAGGTCTTTGTTAGGGTCAACGATCCGTCGGACACTGACGCTCTGATGAAACTAAAAGCGGCTTGCAAGAACTGCCCAGGTTTGTCCGAAGTTATTCTCGTGATCGGGCCAGAGAAGAAAGCAATGCGTATGCCGTTTAAGTGTGAGCCGAACGAAGAGTTAGTGAGCGGACTAATTAAGATCTTTGGTTCGAATGGCGTTGTTGTAAAATAGCGAATTTAAGTGACTTGGTTTAGGCCAAGTCACTTTTTATTTGTAAATGACTAGATATTGATGGAGTTTTTGTGTGGTTTTTGTCGGCTTTGAAAATGGGGTTATAGGGGTGGACTTTGCTTATGCTTGAAGAATAAAAATAAATAGCGTAACTTCTGTTCATGGAAGATTATTTAGGATTCAATACGTGGCTGACTCAGAAAGCAATGGCTAGAATTCTTGGTACGAGTCAGCAAAATATTTCAGTTCATATTCGTAATATTCTTAAGAAGCATGAAGATTATAATAAGGTCTTTGTGAAGAAAAATAAGTGGAGTCGCGACACGATTCGTCTTCGCGGTTGCAGTCAGAAATATTACCATAGTGTGCTTTTGGAATTGGTTGCGAAGCATATTCATAATGATACGGCCAGGGAAGTGTATAGGCGCCTTAGGGCGGAGTCGATTGCTTCTAGAATGAAGCGTTTCTCGATGGTCCGGATTGCGGAATAGGGGTTGTTTTGACTAATCTGAAAAATATGTCTATTTTGGACATATTTTTTGTAATCTAGCAAAATGATTGTGAAAAGTAGCTTTGTAATCTGTTAGTTTTTTGAAATATTTTTTGCCGATTTGCAAATTAGAACAGAATAGGATTTATGCTTGCAGTGATATATTTTGGTTGTGGAAATGCTTTTGGATTGTGGAAAAGTCAGAATCCTGTGGAAAAGTCTTTGGTCTGTGGAAAACTCTTTGACTTGTGGAAAACTTTTGGAACGCTCAAAAATGTCGCAAAAAAACATGACATATCGCGCGCGCGTGGGGTGGAGAATTTTTGGATTACAGATGAAAAATTAGCATAAAAAGTTTGCAATGCTTGTGGTTATTTGGTAAACTAGTAGATAGGATATGGGAGTTATAAAAGCGAGGAAATTTAAACTTTTTATAGCTTCTATTTTGAGTATCTTTGGCCTCTTTGGCCTCTCTGTTTTGTTGTCTAGCAAAAATGCTAGTGCAGCAGACGAGGATTTGATTGATGATTTTTGTCCAGATGGCGTTATTCATCGTGCTTTGGACAATGACACTCATGATAACTACTGTCTTTACGAGTTTAATGGTGCTACGAATGGCACTAATGGTAACTACCAGGTATGGACTGCTCCATTTGATGGCTTCTATACCTTTGAGGCTTGGGGTGCTCGTGGTGGTAAAGGTTGGTACGATCGCAGTGGATACGAAGGCGCTCGCGGTGGTTACACCAAAGGTTTAGTTGAGCTTCACGAAGGTGATACCTTCTACATTTACGTTGGTGGCCATGGTGGCGATGCGACGAACAATGCGACAAACGAAGCTACTGCTGGTTGGAACGGTGGTGGTTCAGGTAGTACTGATGGTTCTGGTACGGAGAGTAATGGTAACGATAATGGCGGTGGCGGCGGTGGTGCTTCCGATATTCGCTATTTTGGTTCTATGAGCATTACGGCCGATGATCTAGTTTGGAATTCCAGCCTTGGTTTGGCTTCCCGTGTCATGGTTGCTGGTGGTGGTGCTGGTTATGGCCCATACAATAACAACACATCTTTGGCTAACAAGTCCCTATCTTCCTATGGTGGTTACTATTTGAACAACACCGGCGGTAACGCTTTTGGTGTTGGTGCTAACGGTGGCGTTATTGACTGGGGTGGCCAGCCTGGTGGTGGCGGTGGTTACTGGGGTGGTGCCAAGAACAGTGGTGTTTCTTATGGTGGTACAAACTATATTTCTGGTCATCTCGGTAGCTTGGCTATTGTTTCTTCATCTTCGACTAACTGGCGCCTCGATTCCAATGGCAACACCTGTACGGCTGCAACTGCTTTGACTGACGTCCTATGTTCTGTTCACTACAGCGACTTGAAGTTTACCTACACGACATCTTCTTATGGTTACGAAAGAATGCCAAAGCCAACTGACTTTTATGACACAGTTGAGCATGGTAGCTACACGAACGGTTATGTCCGCATTCGAGAATACTATCCAAATGATGATACGACTCTTCGTAGCTTGGTTGTAGTTGGTGAAGAGCTTGATCAAGATTTCGATCCGGAAGAGCACGAATATGTTGTCGATGTCGAAGCCGATACGACTTATGTTGATGTTACGGCTGTTGCAAATGATTCCGTTGCTTTCGTTAGTGGTGCTGGTAGGCACTATATTGCAGTTGGCGAATCGAAGGATATTGTAATATCGGTTACGGCTGAGGATGGTACGACTAACGTTTATACCGTTACGGTTAATCGCCCGCTAACAGATAATCAGCTCTTCGGCTGTACTGGTTATCCTCAGATCTTTACTGCTCCACGCGAAGGTTACTACTATGTCAATCTTTGGGGTGCTCAGGGTGGTAAAGGTACGCGCGATACAACTGTAGGTGATGGTGCAAAAGGTGGCTTCACTCGCGGTATGATTCACTTTGATGAAGGTGATCAGGTTTATGTTTACGTTGGTTGTAAGGGTGGTGATTCGACAAACTACTACAAAGCTGTTGGCGGTACTGGCGGCTGGAACGGCGGTGCTAACGGTGGTAAGGATGATTCCGATAACAACGATACTGACAACGGTGGTGGCGGTGGTGGCGCTACGGATATCCGCCTAAGCGAGAGCTTGAATTCTCGTATCATGGTAGCTGGTGGTGGCGGCGGCTTCGCTTATTACTCTTACAATGCTATGGGTGACCGTGTTGGTGGTTACAACAAGAACAATACGAATGGCTATCAGTTTGGTCAGGGCCAGGCTGGTTATACTCACAGCAATAGTACTGGTACTGGCGGTGGTGCTGGTGGTTATTGGGGTGGCGCTAGCTCGGATAGGGCAGGTTTCGGTGGTACGAGTTTCGTATCTGGTTACAAGGAAAGCCTGGCTATTGCTTCGGTAGATTCTACTGCTTGGAGAACTGACAGCGAGGGTAATGCTTGTACGACCGCTTCGACAGATATTACTTGCTATACTCACTATTCTGGTAGAAAGTTTACAAACGTTCAGGTCATGAATGGTGGCCAGACAATGCCAGATCCATTCGATGCAGAAACGGATATTGTTGGTAATTCTGGTGATGGTGCTGCTCGCTTTACTTATGTTGTTCCTTCTTCCGATAACGATTTGAAGTCCTTGGTTCTTAGCGCTGGCACTTTAACCCCAGCTTTCAGTGCGAGCGAAACTCAGTATACAGCAGATATTCCAGCTGATCTCAATAGCGTTCAGGTTACAGCAATTGCAAACAGTGATGTCGCATATGTCGCTGGTAATGGCGTTTATGATCTTGCTGCTGGTGAGAAGAGAACTGTTACGATTGTCGTAACGGCAGAAGATGGCAGTACGAAGACCTATTCAATCGATGTTTATCGCCGCGCAATCGCAAGCTTGACGGTTACCGACGCTGAAGGTACGGATATTCCTCTAGCCTTCGATCCAACTACGAAGATTTATTCCGCAACGCTTGATGAAGATCAGACTTATGTAACGATTGCTGCAACAGCTATCAATCCAGCAATGGTGGTTGAGGGTGAGGGTACTTTCCCGGTTCCTGCTGAATTTGCAGAATATGAAGTTAAGCTAAAGGGTAGAAATGCTCAGGGCGAGCTTGTTACTGACGAATATACAGTTGAGCTTTATCGTCCAGCAAAGCAGGGCGTTCAGGATGTTGATTTCTTTGTAAACGACGTTAAGGTTACAAATTGCAACGCTTCGACTTTCGAGTGTGAGGCAAATACTTACACTAATACAACAAAGATTTACCCAAGGACTAATTATCCAAGTCAGTACATTGTTGATTATTCGACGGGTAATCAATTTGATGAAGAAGAGCCTCTCATGCTCGAGACTCCTGTTGGTACTACGACCTTGGAAGTTTCTGTTGATGCTGAGGACATGAGCGAGACTCGTATCTATACTCTTAACATTCATCACAATCTAACAACCAAGCTTCAGGCGCTTGAGATTACCAACTATGACACTGATCTTCTTGATGCTCTAGATAATGCTGGCTTTAACCCAGAGGTTACAAGCTATCATATTACAATTCCAAAGACTTACTATGATGTTGAGCTCAACGCTGTTCCGTCGGTTGATGGCTACTATGTAAAGATTGAAGATAATCATGATCTTACAAATACCTATGGCACAATTACGATTACTGTTTGCGAAGCTTCCGACAAGTGCGTAACGAGTGAAGACGACGATATCATCGACCCAACAGTTTATACGATTTCTTACACCAAGGTAGATAACAGTAATAGCTACGATATGATGGGTAGCTACCAGGTATTTACCGCTCCTGTAAATGACCGTTATTACATGCAGGTCTGGGGTGCTCAGGGTGGTTCGATGAGCTGTGATAACTGGACTGGTAAAGGTGGTAAGGGTGGTTATGCTGCTGGTTTCTTGGATATGCAGGCTGGCGAGAAAGTCTATGTCTATGTAGGTCAGGCTGGTGAAGGCTATAACTGTCGTCAGTCTAACTACTATGGTGGTTGGAACGGCGGCGGTACTACTAACGGTGGTGCATCTGGCGGTGGTGGCGGCTCGGATATTCGTTACTTTGGTAACCATGAACCAAGCAGTGCAGAGCTTGCATGGAATAGCGAACTAGGTCTTCGCTCTCGTATTATGGTCGCCGGCGGTGGTGGTGGTTCGAACGACCATACTAGTGGTGGTTACGGTGGTGGCCTTACTGGTGGTACCGGCGAATACGCTGGTGGTGCTTGTAACGGTGGTGATGCTATTGGTTATGGCGGTACTCAGCTCAATGCTGGCTCTGGTTGGCCATCTGGTGCATTTGGTGTTGGTGGCGGTCTTCCAAATACTCAGCCTGATGGTGGCTCCGGTGGTGGTGGCTACTGGGGTGGTGGTAAAGCTGGTGGTTGTAACCGCGCTGGTGGTGGTGGCTCTGGCTATGTTTCTGGTTATAAGGGCGCTATCGCTGTAGAATCTGCTGGTACAAATAGCCCACGCAGTGATTCTAACGGCAATATTTGTACTGCCGAAACTGCTGCGACGGACGAAAAATGTTCTTACCACTATTCTGGTAAGGTTTTCGAAGAATCCGTCCTAAAGGGTGGTAATGAAGAAATGCCAACCCATGATAACAAGAGCACGATGACTGGTAATTCTGGCTCTGGTTATGCTTGGATTCGTACGCTCAGCAAGAACGACTATCTCTACAACTTGACCGCTACTCTTGGTGATGGCCAGAAGGCTTTCAGTCCAGTCTTTGATCCAACCACGCTAACTTACACTTTGACGCTAAGCCCATATGATTACTATGTCGATTTTGAAGCAGTCGCTCAGGATGTCGATGCAAAGATTGAGCTTGCTAACGATCAGACAGATAGCGTTGATGATAAGAATCGCCCAGTTGCTTCGACTCGCGTTAATGTTGAAACCGGTTCTCAGATTCAGAACATCAAGGTTACTAGCCCAGATGGCAAGAATCAGACCTATACAATTAATATCGTTCGCCCAGAAGGTGATAACAATACAACTCTTCTCAAGAGCCTTAGCGTAAATGCTGGTACGATTCAGGATACGTTCACGCCAACCCATAAAGCTTATACTGTAGATATTCCTGGCCGCTTCTTCGATCTAGACGTAACTGCAGTCCCATTTGCAAATGATGCAACAGTTACAATTACTGGTGATAAGTTCCTTGATCATACTACCGGTACAATCACGATTACAGTTTCGAAGGCTGGTCTCGAAGATTCCGTCTACACGATTGTTTATACCAAGGTAGATAACAACGCTGCAGATTTCCCATACAACTCAAGCTGTCAGCCATTTACTGCAGAGCTAACTGGTATGTATCATGTTCAGCTTTGGGGTGCTCAGGGTGGTTACCCAGTAAACAATACCTATACTGGTGGTAAGGGTGCTTACACTGAAGGCGATCTTGCACTTAATGCTGGCGATACTATTTATGTTTGTACTGGCCAGTTTACGAATGGTAACGGCGCAACCGTCGGTGGTGGTGGCGCAGGTAACAGCAATAGCGGTTATGCTGGTGGTGGCGCTACGGACGTTCGCTGGTTCGGTGATGGTATTACTCCTACAAGCGCAGAGCTTGCTTGGAACAATATCAATGGTCTAAGTTCTCGTATTATGGTCGCAGCCGGTGGTTCTGGTGCAGTAACTTACACTACGAGTCGCTATTACAACAGTGGTTCTGCCGGTGGTGTCTTCAAGGGCTTCGATGGTAAGAATAATTATGAACCTTACTTTGGTCAGCCTAACGATGTTTCGACTGGTGGTACACAAATTGCTGGTGGTAATGCTGCGGATAATACAAACTCTGAATACCGCAACGGTAAATCAGCTGGCGCAAATGGTCAGTTTGGTATCGGTGGTAACTCTGGCGGATGGGGTTCTGGTGCTGGTGGTGGCTACTTCGGTGGCGGCGGCGGCGCAAGTTCTGACTGGTCTGTAACTACCGGTGCTGGTGGCTCGAGCTATATCTCTGGTCACACTGGTTTCATTGCAATCGGTGCAAAGGGTAGCATTGGTGCACGCTTTGATTCGAATGGCGAAATCTGTCAAGAAGGTACAACAGATAATCTTTGCTCGGTTCACTATTCTGGCAAGGTCTTTGTAGAATCGAAGGCAATTGATGGCGAAAGCGAAATGCCAACCCAGGACAACACTGGTACTCAGATTGGTAATGCTGGCAATGGCCACGCTCTTATTACCAAGGCTTCAAACGATGCTTACCTACGCAGCATCAAGCTTTCTCGCAACGGCGCAGAACTTCTTGCTTCGGAGATGGCTTGGGATCAGGATTTTGATGCTTTGAAGTATAACTATACCGTAGAACTCGATTCGACAATTGAGTATGTCGATGTCGAAGGTATCGCACATAACGAAACCGCAGTTGTTACTGGCAATCAGAGAGTCACGCTTGATTATGGCGAAACAAGGGTTGTTACTCTTGGTGTAACTTCTGGTCTTAATACAAGCAAAACTTACACTGTTACTTTGACCCGTAAACAGGCCGAAGGCTCAACTCTTCTCAAGAGTTTGTCTATCGCAGACGCTAAGTTCAATCCAGACTTCGACAAGAATACAAAGACTTATGATGTCGTTCTAAAGAAGGGCGCAATCGATACAAAGGTTCTTTACGAAAAATTTGATAACGATGCAACAGTTACAATTACCGACGAAAATGGCGAAGCTTTCGATGCAAACGATAGCAAGAAGCTCTTCGGTGATGAAGGTACAATTACTGTTACTGTTAGCAAGACTGGTCTAGTTTCAGCAGTTTACACATTGAACTGGACTAAGGACGAAGGTAAGACCGAGTTCGAGTACGACGATAAGCCGCAACAGTTTATTGCGCCAATCTCTGGCTATTACAAGGTTGAGCTTTGGGGTGCAGAAGGTAACTCTCCTATCGGAAGCAAGCTAGGTGGTAACGGTGCATATACGAGCGGTAATATCTGGCTCAATAAAGATGAAGTTCTTTGGATCTATATTGGTGAACACCGCGAAGGTAACCAGTCTCAGAGCGCGGCAACTTATAGCGATAATAGCTCGGCTGGCTTTGCTGCTCCAAGCTTCAACGCTGGCTCTATCGGTGGTCCATCTGAAAGCTCTGGCTACGGTGGTGGTGGCGCAACGGACGTTCGCCTTGTAAACGGTAAGTGGCATGACGCAGCCAGCCTTGCAAGCCGTATTATGGTCGCAGCTGGTGGTGGCGGTGCAGTTAGCTACGCTGGTGGTGCCTACGGTGGTAACGGTGGTGCACTAGTTGGCGAACAGGGTGCCCGTGCAATCTCTGGTAGCTCTGCAATTGTAAGCTCGCTACCTCAGGGCGCAACCCAGACTACTGGTGGCGCATCTGGTGTTATTACTGAAGGTTATGGTGGTAACATGGGTCCAGCTGGTCAGTTTGGTGTCGGTGGTAACGCTGGCGGCTCAGGCGTCGATCTCCAATATGGCGGTGGCGGCGGTGGCGGCTACTGGGGTGGTGCCGGTGGTGGCCATACAGGCGGCGTCGTCATCTCTGGCGCTGGTGGTTCGAGCTATATCTCTGGCTACAAGGGCTCAGTCGCAATCTATAGCGCAACTGATACCTCTCCACGCAAAGATAGCAATGGCAACCTCTGTACCGATGGTACTCAAGATGTCGTTTGTTCTTATCACTATTCTGGCAAGGTATTCTATAACGGCGTAATGCGCGCAGGCGTAAACGAAGGTTATGGTAAGGCAGTTATTACAGCTCCAAGCGTAGATAATTACCTCAAGAGCCTAACAGCAGACAAGGGTTCCTTCGACAAAGCCTTTGCTCCAGAAACAGACGAATATACCTTAACACTTAGCGCAACAGATACACGCGTCGAACTGTTCGCAACACCAAACGACAGTACTTCAGTCGTTGCGGGCGCAGGTGAATATATTATTAACGGCAACCGCGACATAACAATCACGGTTACTGGTGCAGATGGCACTTCGCGCAACTATCTAGTTCATATCGTTCGTCCAGCTATCGAAGGTCATTCAACTTTGCTTTCGAGCTTGACGATTGCAGATTATCCAATCGAATTCTATCCAAATACATTTGAATACGATATCGATATCACAGCAATCACGACTTCTTTGAACCTTAACTACACAACCTTCGATAATACAGCAACCGTAGCAGTTGCTGGTAATGATCATTTCTATGATGACGAAGGAACAGTCACCTTAACGGTCAGCGCAACAGGCGAAACCGATTCGGTTTACAAGATCAACTATCATCGTGATAACGGTGTAGAGAATACCTATGGTTCAACTGGTAGCTACCAAACCTTTACAGCTCCAAAAGATGGCTACTACACAATTGAGCTTTGGGGTGCAGCTGGTGGCATGGGTATGCGCGATATTGTCCGCATGGCTGGCGCAGCTGGTGGTTATACTCGCGGTAAAGTCTTCCTACATGCTGGTGATACGCTTTACATCTATGTCGGTGGCAAGGGTGGTATGGCAGAGTTTGGTTACTCGAAGCAGTATGGTCTTGGCGGCTGGAACGGTGGTGCGAATGGCTCGTCCGACCCAGATAGTCTTTCCGAAGGCGACTCCGATAACGGTGCTGGTGGTGGCGGCGCAACCGATGTCCGCTGGTTCGGCTCAGGTGTAACACCAAGCGAGGCTGACCTCGAATGGGATAGCGAACTTGGTCTTGCAAGTCGCGTCATGGTCGCAGGCGGTGGCGGTGGCTTCGGTTACAGAAGCGGCTACAACGTCTACTTCCATACCGGTGGTTACTACTACAGCAACGAAAACGGCTACCAGTTTGGTAAAGGTCAACCAGGTATCTCCTACTATTACACCGGTTCCGGTGGTGGTGGCGGCGGCTACTGGGGTGGTAAAGCCATCAATAACGGTAGCGACAACGGCGCAGGTTATGGTGGTACAAGCTACGTCTCTGGTCACCTTGGCGGAAGCATCGCAATCGAATCCGCAAGCAGTACAAGCTGGAGAAAGGATTCAACCGGGGAAACAACCTGTACGACCGCACTTGCAGCAACCGATATAACATGTACCTTACATTACTCTGGATTAGTCTTTACCGATACGGCAATGATTAGCGGTAACGGAATCATGCCGAGCCCATCAGGCGAAACGATGAGAGGTAACAACGGAGACGGTGCAGTAAGAATTACTTACGATAACCTCGATGACGACAATTTCCTCAAGAGTCTAACGGTAGATCCAGGAACCTTAACACCAAGCTTTGATAAAGAAACAACAAGCTACACGGTGAACTTGCCAAGCAACCAGGCGATGACAACTATCGATGCGAAGGCAAGCAGCAAGGACGCAATTATAAGCGGACTTGGAGAATACAGAGTTAATGCTGGCGAAAGCGCAACCGCAAACATTATTATTACGGCAGAAAACGGTATTACTCGCACCTATACAGTTACAATCAATCGCGCGGCGGTCACGGGACACTCGACCAAGCTCGAAAGCCTCGCAATTGCGGAATATCCAAACTTCATCAGAAATTTCGATAGCGATACATTGAATTACAGCTTGGTAGTATCCGCAAAAACATACGACCTTAACATTACAGCAGTTCCATTCGACGATGAAGCAACGGCAACAATCGAAGGTGATCATAATCTTGGCGTAGACGGCGGAACGATAACAATTACAGTTACGCATACTGGCCAAAGCCCAACAACTTACACGATTACTTACACGCGTGAGAAATCCAATAAGACTTCGGGTTATGGTTGTACTGGAAACGTTCAAACCTATACCGCACCTTACTCTGGAAAGTTCAAGATTGAAGCCTGGGGCGCACAAGGTGGCCAAGGCGCAAACAAATCTACAGCTTATGCAGGTGGTTACGGTGCCTATACGGCAGGTGAAATCGAACTCGTAGCCGGCGACGTACTTTATCTTTATGTAGGATGCCAAGCTCCGGCACATAACTGGGCATCAACCGATCTATCGGCTGGTGGCTGGAATGGCGGTGGTGCAGGTGGCTTCTACTCGAATGGTAATAGCTCCTATGCAGCGGGCGGCGGTGGCGGCGCATCAGACGTCGCACTCGTCCAAAGCGCAGTAACGACCGATTCACAAGGTCGCACGGTTCGTACATTAGAAAGTTATGCAAGTCGAATTATGGTAGCAGCCGGTGGTGGCGGTGGCGGTCCAAATCGTCACAATGATGGCCAAGCCGGTGGCGGCCTAAGCGTAATCGGACGCAAAGTTTACTACAGCGATACAGCATTCACGGTAAACGGTGGTAATCAAACAAGCGGTTATGCCTTCGGTTATGGTCTAAGTAGCGTTAGTACTTCAAGTAGCACTCGAATCGGTGGTGGTGGCGCAGGTTACTGGTCTGGTTATAACGACCTCAATCCACCTGCAGCTACTGGCCCAATTGAGGGTGTTGGTGGTACAAGCTACATCTCGGGCCATGCAGGTTCAGTCGCAGTAGCAGGCGCAGGCACAAGCAATCCTCGCACAGTAAACGGCCTAGCTTGTGTAACAGGAATCACTACAGTAGATTGTTCGAAACACTACTCTGGTAAGTACTTTACAAATACAGTAATGATCGATGGTGCAGGCTACAGCTGGACAAATGTTCGCGGCAGCTATGTAAAGCAGCCAACCGCTGATAGTCAAGTCCAGACTGGTCAAAGTGGTGATGGTTACATCAAGATTACGCCACTTGTTGCATCGGAAAACTGGTATCTTGACGACATTACCCACAAGGCCGATGGCCAAACAATTGGTACTTTAACTCAGAAGAATGATCCAAATGCAGGATTTGATCCACTAGCTACGGAATACAACCTTGTAATTAACGCTTACGAAAACTACGTTGATGTTCAGGGTGTAACGGATGATATTACCGCAGTTGTAACGGGTGGCGGAGAAGTTGCACTTGATGAAGGCGAGAGCAAAGATGTAATTCTGGTTGTAACAGATGCAGCCGGCGATACGAAGACCTATACAGTCCACGTTAGCCGCGAAACTTACAACGGTGAGCATACAACCAAGCTCAAGACCTTAACAGTAGCACTCTTCGATACAAATCTAACTCCTCACTTCTCGCCAGAAATTATGGGATACACAATTGATATCCCAGAGAATGAGACGGATCTTAACTTTAGCTATACAACCTTCGATAACGAAGCGATCGTAACAGTTGCAGGCAATCAGCATCTAACTGCAGCGACTGGCAATATTACAATCAATGTTGCTCATCCAGATGTATCTGGTACGGCAGTTGCAAGCTCAACCTATACAATTGCTTATCGCAAGGTTAAGTACGTTAACAAGGGCTATGATTACACTGGTAATTACCAAGTCTTCACAGCTCCATACGACGGCGACTATCTCTTCGAGGCATGGGGCGCAGCAACTGGTTATGGCTCTGGTAAGGGTGCATACACCAAGGGTACGCTCTCGATGCTCGAAGGTGACACGGTTTATATCTATGTCGGTGCGGCGGGCGCAAGCTCAACTAACAGCAAACGCTTTAACGCTGGTACAGGTAGCAGTGGTGGCTATAACGGTGGTGGTTCAACAGACTTCCGCTGGTTTGGCCGAGGTGTAACTCCAACTGATGCAAACCTAGTTTGGGATAGCGCAGTTGGTCGTGCAAGCCGCGTCATGGTAGCTGGTGGCGCTGGTTCCGGTAATAGCGGAACGGCAACCGGTTCTGGTGGTAAGCTTGTAGGTTTGACTGGTAGAGCACAGAACACTCCTGGTGGTACGCAATTCGCACCGGGCGCAAACGAAATTCCTGGTACCTATACAGATTCAGTCTTCGGTATTGCAAACGGTGGTTGTACTGGTGGTAACGGTTACTATCCGGGCGGCGCATCAAGTTGCGCAAACGGTGCTGGTGGTGGTTCAAGCTTCATCTCTGGTTACCTCGGCGCAGTTGCAGTCTCAAGCGTTGATGACTGGACGCCACGCAAAGATAGCCTAAATGCTACTTGTACAGAAGAATCTGCAAAGATTGATAATACTTGTAGCAAGCACTACTCGGGTTTGATCTTTAAGAATCCTGAAATGTACTCTGGTGTGGAAGTGATTCCAACCAAGGATGGTACAAGTACACAAACTGGTAACAGCGGCAACGGTTATGCCCGCGTTCAGCTAATCGGCGACTATACGCCAGCTGAATACCAGAACAGTAAGTCGCGTGATAATTATCTCAATGATCTTCAAAGCGACGTTGGCACCTTAACTCAAGCAAGCAACCCAAGCGCAGGCTTCGACCCACTTGTCTTGGCTTACGACCTTGCAATCGACAAATACGATATCGACTACAAGCTAACTGGAACCCTATCAGACGATAAGGCAACGGTAACTGGTCTAGACGTTGTTCGTACGATTGACGATGGTGAAGCTCAAGACATTACGATTACAGTAACGAGCGAATATGGCGATGTTCGCAACTATACAGTCCACGTACATCGCGATGCGATCGAAGAAAGCGACAGAACAACCTTACTCGAAAAGCTCGTAGTAAAGAACGAATCTGCCGATCTAACTCCTCGCTTCCGTCCAATTACAAACTATGACCCGAATAATAAGACTTATGAAGTCGAAGTTCTTTCCGGTCAAGTTAATATGGAGCTCGACTATAAGGCCTTCGATTCAGAGAAGGGCGCAACGGTCGCAGTTGCAGGAGATAAATATCTCTCCGACTCAGGTTATGTTACCTTAACAGTTTCCGAAGCAGGCCTCGAAGATACGGTTTACAGAATCCACTACACAAAGGTCGCAGCAGACGTAAACTTCTCGGCAGATTGTACAAAGTCTGTAAAGAAGATTGAAGTTCTTGCAAACGGCTTCTATGAACTCCAAGTTTGGGGTGCGCAAGGTGGTACCAACATGCAGGATGGTAGGCACACTACTGCTGGCGGTAGAGGTGGTTACACCAAGGGCGTTGCTGAACTCAAGAAGGGTGAAGACCTATATGTTGCAGTCGGTTGTAAAGGTCAGGATGCAGTGCGCGGTGGTGCGGCAGCAGGTGGCTGGAACGGTGGTGGTAACGGTTGGTGGGATCACTCCGATGATGAAGCTCAGGGTGCTGGTGGTGGCGCAACTTCCATTCAGAAATCTCTCATCGGCGATGGTCAGCTCAGGAATTACTCGAATAATCGCGACGATGTTCTAGTAGTCGCCGGCGGTGGCGGCGGTAGCCAGGCAAACTCTGGTGGTCACGGTGGCGGTCTAACTGCTTATCCACCTGCTGGTAACGGTCACGGTTGGTACTGGGGCTATGAAGCTACGCAGACTTACGGTTATGCCTTCGGTTACGGCGAAAACGGCTACAGTCGCGGAAGCTGTGGTGGTTACGAAGCCGGCGGTGGCGGCGGCGGTTGGTACGGCGGTTTCACTATTAGCCATATCGACAACAACTGTGGTTCTGGTGGTGGTGGTTCAGGTTACTTTAAATCTGGCCTCCTCGAAGCCAAGTCTATTAACGGTGCTTCGACAATGCCAAATACTGCAGGCACGGGCACGATGACCGGTAAGACCGGCAACGGTTATGCCAAAGTCGTCATGAGAGACTACTCGAGAAACAACTATCTTGATGTCTTGAATATTAGCTCCTTTAAGAAAGTGAACGGAGTTGAGGTCGAAGAAGATGAAAATCCTCAGTTGAATCCTCAGTTCGTCGCTCCGGTAAACGGTTCGGCTCATGCTACAGAATACTGGCTAGAGCTCAACTCAGAAGAGGACGCAGTTAATATTGAGGCTCGCCCAGCCGACGACAAATCTACTGTTGTAGGAACGGGTCGCCGCAATATTCCAGCCGAAGGTTACGACTGGGCGCTAACGGTTACAGCAGAATCTGGCGAACAAAGAAACTATGTAATTCATATCACTCGTCCAAAGTCTGCAACAAACAAGCTCCTTAGTATTCAGCACTCAGGTTTGATGCCAAGCATCTGTGAACGTGATACGACGAAGTTCTGTAATCTCAGTCCAGAGACCTTCAGTCCAAACGTCAATAATTACACAATGACGGTTCCGGCCGGTCAGCGTGAAATTAGCTTCACGGTCAATATGGGCCACTACTACGAAAAGATTTACTTCTCGCAGGACACTGGCCAAGAGCTTGAAGACCTAACGCCTGGCGAAGAGGACGAGCGCACCGAAAGTTATGTATTTAACTACGATAAGCTTCGCCTCAAAGCTGGATACAACCAATTTAAGTTCCGCATCGTTTCAGAAACTGGTGAAGAGAACACGTACATTTACAATATCTATCGTGATACAACCGATGACAACTACCTCGATAATCTCGAAGTAGTCTATCCAACGGGCGTCGATCTAGGTTTCGACTATCTAGTTACCGAATACGCCTTCAGGGTAGAAAACAACGTTACGGGTGTCTCGCTCAAGATTACGCCAGATTCCGAGCTCGCTACTTACGAAATTAGCATGAGCAACGAAGAAGGCGAGATTGGCTGTGAAGATCACGATGGAGATGATACTGCTGATTCAGATTGTGGCGGCCTAATCGTTGGTGAAAACTATATCAATGTGACGGTTACGGCTCCTGGCGATCCAAATGATCCGAGCGTGCCGAAAGAGAAGCGTACTTACACTCTCACGGTCTATCGCGTAGCAAGTGGTGATACCTTGCTCAAGACCTTGACGGTAAAGAATGGCTCGACAAATTACCAGCTCAGCCCAGAATTTAACCCAATCAAGACGGCATACACCTTAACAGTTGATAACGAGATTAGTAGCGTAGCGGTGGCGGCAACGCCAAACTCTAGCACGACTACAATCTTTGGCGCAAAGACCTATTCTCAGACTCATGCTTTGAATACCGGCGATAATCAGATAAATCTTGTTACGACCGCCCAAAACGGCGCAACGGAAACCTACACAATCATGATTACTCGCCGCAAGAACAGTAATACGAATCTAAGTAGCTTGAGTGTCGACGGCTTCAACTTGACGCCGAGCTTCAACAAGAATGTAGTAGAATACACTCTTAACGTTGGCGCTCAGACGAAGGAACTTGACATTACTGCGATTCCAGAAGTAAACACCTCGACTTACAAGATTACTGGCAACAGTAACTTTAAGAACGGTGAAAACAATGTCGAGATTACAGTAACAGCCGAAGATGGCAGCGAGAAGACCTATACGATTACAGTTAACCGCCAAGGTTACACGGATAATCATCTATCTAGCCTCACGGTCAGCGACGACAATACAACCTACGAATTGTCGCCAGCCTTTGACCCAGACTACGATAGTGAAGACGGCGTCTATACGGTATCGATTCCGAACGACGTAAATCGCGTAACAGTAGCAGGCGAACTTGCAGGTCTAGGTTCGACAGTAACTGGTCTTGGTGAGTACGCACTCCCGACCGGTACAACAACTGCAAGAATAAAGGTAACGAGTGAGACTGGCGATGTTCGCGAATATGACATCGAAATCACTCGCGCCAAGAGTAGCGATTCGACCCTTAAGAGTTTGGTCCTAACCGATACGAGCGGAAACATCCTTACCTACGAACCAGCCTTTGATCCAGCGACGACCGCATATACAATTACGGTTCCAAACGAAATCAGGGAAGGTATCGTAAGCGCAACGCCAACCAACTGTGGCGCAACGGTTACTGGTCCAGATACCTACGAATTTAACGTTGAGCTTGGTACTCACGTTGATATCGTAGTAACGGCCGAGGATGAATCATCATCGACTACCTACACTCTTGATATCGCACGCCAGAAGAGTGGTAACACGAACCTTGCTAACCTCTATATGGAGGAGGCAATCATCTCGCCACGCTTCAATAAGGAAAATAAATCCTATACAGCAACAGTACCTTACGAAGTAGATAGCGCAACAGTAATCGCAATTCCAGAAGATACAACTTCTAGAGCAACGATTTCGGGTAACGATAACTTGGTGGTTGGCCAGAACTTGATTACGGTCACAGTAACGAGTCAATCCAACAAGCAAGATACATACACGATTACGGTTACGCGCAATCCGGAACCAGTCTTTAATTTGAAGCTCGAAGATCTCAAGGTAAAGAATGGTGAAACCGAACTTACGCTTGACCCAACATTCAATAAGAATGATGGTCGACAGCTCTTTTACACAGTAGAAGTAGAATACGAAGTAGATAGCTTGGATATCTTCGCTAGAGCACAGGAAGATACGGCTGGCGTTGGAATTAACGGTGGCAGCGCAGTATTTGATACGTTCTCTGGCGATGCAGCCAGCGCACATGTTACCTTTGATGTTGGTACGAACCTCATTCCGATTCGCGTCACTCGTACAGATACGGTTGGTGGCACTCCAATCACTGAGGAACGTGATTACCAGGTAGCAATCGTTCGCAAGCCAAGCGATGATCCTCGTCTCTCGAACTTGATTATCAAGAACGGCACCATCTCGCCAGCCTTCCAGCCATCACAAGATCCAGAAGATCTCATGGCGGACGACTACTACGAGGTAAGGACCGAAGCTTCGAACCTCAAGTTTAGTACAGTTAAGATGTTCCCAGAACAGAAGGTGAAATATGTAATCACTGACGAACAGGGCAACGTTTTGACTAAGAACTACAAGTTGACAGATGGCGAAAGTGTAACGATTACCTTCACGGTAACTTCCGCGCTTGGCACTCGTACAAAGGTTTATGTCCTTCATGTAACGAAGGCGACCGCAACGAGTGCCCGCCTCGCCGACTTGTGGGTCGAGGGCTTCCAAATCTCGCCAAGCTTCAATCCAGATACGAAGCATTATACATTGACGGTTCAGGATAATACCAAGTCCGTCCTCGTCTATGCAACCCCAGAATCTGAGTTTGCGACAGTGACGGGTACAGGTGGCTACCAGCTACCACTTGGTACAACAACTGCAACCATCAATGTAACTTCGGAAGATGGACAGAGCACAGATCAATATACAATCGATATCACGCGCATTGGTTCGCATGATGCAACCCTTGCTGGTCTCGGTGTAGTTGGTCACGAGATTGATCCAGATTTCCATAGCAATGTCTATGAGTATTCAGTTCAGGTAGCTTACAATGTTGAAGATGTAACGATTGTTGCGGTAGCAAACAACGAAGAATCGATTATTACTGGTGACGGCCTTCATACGGTTCGCCGCGGTACAAATCGCTTCCCAGTTCGCGTAACGAGCGGTGCAGGCGACACGCTTACTTACTATGTGAATGTGATTCGCGATAACCCAGTTACAGCATTGCTCGATAATCTTGCAGTCAGAAATTACAATCTCGACACAGCATTTAACTCGAACATCTTCAGATATTCCGTAACGGTCGATAACGAAGTTTCTCAGCTCATTAAAGATACGGACCTCATCATTTCGCCAATCGATGCAAAGGCAACTTATGAAGTTTACGATGCAAATGGCAACCGCGTAACAAGCGAGATGCCACTTGAAGTAGGCCTCAATACTTATCGCATCGTGGTAACCTCTAGTGATGGTGAAGAAACGGCAACCTATACATTGGTAATTAATCGCCAGTCGTATAGCAATACCTTCCTCTCTAGCTTGCAGGTGGTCGCAAATGGTGAAGCTCAGGAAATGACCCCAAGCTTCGTTAAGACGCAGCTATCTTACACGGTGGTTGTAGACAACGACGTAACGGAAATTGATATCAACGCGGTAGCAGAGAACTCCTCAACGAGAATCTCTGGTACTGGCCACAAAACAAACCTCGCAGTTGGTGATAACAACTATGTTATTACGGCAACTTCGAGCGCTGGTATCTCTCGTAAGTACCTTATCAATGTGATTCGCGCAGGTAGTTCAAACGCTCTTATCAAGACGCTTGAAAAGATTACGGAGCCACACGGCACGATTACGAAGACTGGCACATATACCTACGATCTCGTAGTTCCTCGCACGGTCACCGGCCTTACCTATGACGACTTCCGCGTCGTTCCACAGGATCCAGGCGCAACAGTAACCTTGCAGCCATCGCTCGATTTGACGACTGGCAAGAACGACTACTTGATTACGGTAACATCGCAAGATGGCAAAGCCACACTCGATTACACGGTTTATGTCCGCTACGATAGCGATGACGAAACACGCATTCGTGGCCTCACAACAACCGTGATGCCGGAAGGCGGAAGTGAAATCGCAGGCGAGCTTGTTCCAGACTTCGATCGTAACACCTATCGTTACAACGTCCAGATTCGTGATGATATGGATATCGCAAAGCTTGTTCCTATCCCAATCAACACAAAGCAGACGATTGTAAATCTTCAGCATTTGACGGACGGCTACGAGCTTACCGAAGTAGATTCTTCGAACGAAGCCAGCTATCATACGACAGTTCCAATTAATGTCTTGGCGGAAAACGGCGACACGGCAACCTATTATGTAACTTACGATAAGAACATTGCCGTGGGTCGTACGCTCAAGGACATTTATGTAACTTACGATAAAGACGCATGTGCTCCAGCAATCGAAGCTGACGGCGTAACTTGCGACGACAGCCCAACCTACGATCGCGAAACTTACTCATACCACATGGATGTGGCTGACGAAGTTAAGGAAATCACATTGCACTTTACCGAAGACAACAAGAATCAGATTACAAAGATTTACAAAGTTGTTAACGGTGAAGACGTCGTCATCTATGGTGGCGACACAACCGCACTTTACCAAGGTCAGGGCACGGGTTCTCTAGAGAACAGCCTCGAAACAGGCGACAACGTGTTTAAGGTGGTAATGACGAACAGTCTAAACCAATCGACAACTTATACTTACACAATTACGCGCGAGATGAGTCAAAACAAAGATTTGCGCAGTCTTCGCGTAACCAATCCAAGCGGAGCAAGCTACACGCCAAGCTTCGATAAGGATAGGCTAGAGTATACAGTTATCGTTCCTTACGACAATGACGAGATTGAGCTCGAAGCAATCCCAGTTCGTCCGGATGCGCCAACAACAGTTGAGATTCGTGGCCTCAAGAATTTGATGGTCGGTAGCAACGACTCAACAATTACAGTTACGGCACACAACGGCGATAAGAAACGCTATATCGTTCACGTAATTCGCGCGCCTCAGGTAAACAACTTCTTGAAGCAGCTTACGGTATCGACAGGTGAGATTCAGATTCTTACCCCAGTCTTCAACCCAGCAACCCAGAGTTATAGCTTGGTAATTCCAAGTTCGAACGACATGGTAACGGTTCAGGGTATCGCAAGTGACGAAGAAGCGAACGTTACGGTGATTGGTCTCGATGGAGCATCATCGACAGCCGAGGGTGAAGCTCAGCTCGAGTTTGGCGTAAAGCTTGGTCAGAACCTTGCTTATGTCAACGTCGAAAAGGATGGCAGTGTTCGCACCTATACGCTAAACATTACGCGTACGCCACTCAAGAACACCTTGCTCAAGAGCCTCACGCTCAACAACGCGCAGATTTATGAAGACTTCTATGGCACTCGCCAAGATTATACGGCTCAAATCAATTACGAATACACGAGCCTCGATCTAACGGCAATCCCAGAAGATCAGGACGCAATCGTCAACATAATCGGCGCAGATAACCTGACGGTTGGTGATAACCTAGTCTATATTAAGGTCACAAGTTCAGATCTAACACAGACTCGTACATATACAATTACGGTGACAAGAGACGGAAACCCAAGCAACGATCTCGAACAGATTATTGTAAACGGCTCAGTCGTAAACGCCGAAATGGAGCCAAGCTTCCCACAAGATAACGTAGTGGATTACAAGTACTCGATTAGAAACGATTACACACAGGTCAACCTTGATGCAGTAGCAGAGAGCGAGCGTGCAATCGTAACCGGTACTGGTGTCATCTCGCTCGATGAGGGCGACAACATTACGCCAATCACGGTAGTAAGCGAAAGCGGCGATGTAAAGATTTACAATATTAATCTTTATCGCAAGCATAGCAATTACCTCAGAACCATCACGACGAGCGAAGGTGACATAGACGGCTTCATTAAGACGGAAAGCGATTACAGCATTAGTGTTGGCAACTATGTGAAATCGATTACGATTCTCGGCATCGCAGAAGACTCGAATGCAACGGTTGGCGGCAACGGCACCTACACGATTCGCCCAGGCGACAACCACATTGTTGTCTCGGTCGTAAGCGTAGATGGCGAACTTCGTAACTATAACATTACAGTTAACCGCGAAGTTTCAAGCAATAATTACCTCTCGAAGTTGATTGTTGCAGAAGGCACGATGAGTCCAGCATTCGATCGCGAAACGACAGAATATACGGTCGACGTGATTGATACGGTGAACGTCTTAAGCCTTGATTACGCAACGGAAGATCCAGATGCTTCGACAACGGTTCTAGGCAACAACCTAACCTACGGCGATGGTGATGTAACAATCCGCGTAAAGGCAACCGATGGTAGTACACGCGACTATGTAATCCATGTTAAGAAACATCCTCGCAGCTACTTCGCAAACTTGCTCCGTGATTTGTCGGTGGATAAGGGTACGCTCAGTCCATCATTCGAACCGTACATTAACAACTACACAGTAAATGTTACAAACGACGTAACCGAGATTACGATCTCGGCGGTTCGCGAATCTGAAGATATCCGCATGACTGGTACGGGTACGAAACAGCTTGAAATGGGCGAAAACGTATTCCCAATCGTCTTGACGGATAACGAAGGTAACGAAAACATCTACAAGGTTACGGTCTTCAGGGCAGAAGTTCCAGATCCTCGTCTAGCAAAGATGAGCTTCAATAACGGTACGGTTAGCCCAACCTTTAACAAGAACTACTTCAAGTACAAGGTAACGACTACAACTGATGTTGATGCGCTCGAAGTTAACGAGATTAAGACGGTCGAATCGACAGCAAGCTGCGTAATCACCCTTTCGGGCACGGTTAGCTTCTGTTCGGATATGAAGACCATCCCAATCACGGATAACACCGAATTTACGATTCGCGTAACGGCAAGTGACGGTCGCAGCACACGTACTTATCGTGTAAATGTGGTTCGCAACAAGTCGAGCAACAACAAGCTAGCGGTTCTCGAGTCGAATGTTGGTACATTGTTACCAGAGTTTGACCCAGATACAAACAACTACGTTTTGAACATCGATAGAGATGTCCAGAGCGTCCAGCTAAGCGGTTCGGCACAATCGGCACGCGCAAGCATTTCTGGCATGGGCGTAGTAAGGATTCAGAGCGATGAACAGGTTGCCAACATTACGGTAACGGCAGAGAATGGCTCGAAGAATGTTTACTCGGTACTCATCCAGCGTGGCAAGGATAATGATTCGACCTTGAGTGATCTTCGCGTAAAGGGCGAAACCTTGAGTCCAAGCTTCAATCCAGCTACAACAGAATATACTGTTGCGGTTCCTTATGAAACCGAACAGGTAGTTGTAGAGGCAGATGCAGCAAAGCCAACCTCAATTGTTTCCGGCACTGGCACAAAGAACTTGAACGAGGGTGATAACCTAGTAACCGTAACAGTGACGGCCGAAGATGGCAGCCACACGGATTATGAGGTAACAATTCATCGTGCTTCGATTGATAGCGCAGAAATCTCTGACCTATGGATTGAAGAAGGTGAGCTTAGCCCAACGTTTGTAGCATTAACAACTAATTACAATACGGTAATTCCAAACGAATTCGATCATATTACGATTCATGGCAAACTATCCTCCGGTGGCGCAACATTCGAGGTTGACGAAGATGGCACTTATACTGTTGGCGACAACACGGTAATTGTCAGCGGCAATCACGACCTCCATATCGGCACAAATATCGTGACGGTAGAAGTTCGTAGCCCACAGGGCAAGAGTAAGACTTATAGGATTACAGTTAACAAGAGTAACGAAACCTACAACTTGCTCAAGAGTCTTGAAGTAAAGAACGGCAACACGGTCTTGACCTTGACGCCAAGCTTTACAGAAGAGGGTATTTACTACGAACTACCAGATGTCGATAACAGTGTAACGAGCTTAACTGTGACGGCTCAGCCGAAGGATGCAACTGCGACAATTGCAGGCGTAAGCTTCGATATGACCGACATGAGCGGCGGTTCAATTAGCGCAGGCGAGAAGGCAACCGGTACGGCAAGTCTTGAACCAGGCGAGAACTTCATCGTTCTAAAGTCTACAAGCTCAATCGACATCGCTCGTACGGTAAGAATCCGCGTCGTTCGCATCGAGAAGACCAACAACAAGTTGGCAAGCTTGACCGTGAACCCAGGCATCCTTGTTCCAGGCTTTACGGCCGACAGAACAAGCTATGCAGTGTCTTTGAATAATAATCAGACATCAATCACGGTCAATGCGACGGCGGCGGATAATACCGCTACGGTAAGCGGTACGGGTACGTTCAGTAACTTGCCGGTCGGCAGAACAGATATTCCAATCACGGTCACAAGCCAAAGCGGCGATACGAATACTTATACAGTAAGCGTAACGCGCGCGGCCAATGATGACCTAACGATTACGAATATCACGCCAAGCGATGGTGAGATGAATCCAGATGACGTATTTACAGGGAATAGCTACGAGCTAGCAGTTGAACCGGGCGTAAACGTTGTAAGCTTTGATATTACATTCAAGGAGCCAACGACAATCGCAACAGGCAACCGCAATGTAGTTCTAACAAGCGACGATCAGACGATTACAGTAACGGCTACGGCTGAAACTGGCCGCACGAGAATCCTAAGCTTCCATGTCACGCGTGGCGTGGATGTGACGGGCGTCGAACTTGCAGAACTAAGCGCAAACATCGTAGTGACGGATACTTACCAGATTCAGGCAAGCGTCTTGCCAGCGAAGGCTTCACAGGAGGTAACTTATACTTCTGCTGATCCAAGCATCGCAACGGTGGACGAAAATGGCCTTGTAACGGGTATGAAAGCTGGCACAACAACGATTCGTGTCGCAAGCGTAGCAAACCCAGATGTGAACTCGGAGTTTACGATTGGCGTCATTGGAAACCGTATTGAAAGCAATGAGCTAGATGTCTATCATGAGGATACTGATAACGTAGAGTTTAGTTATGTGATTGGCGCAGAACCGGCAACGGAGCTAAGCGATTTCGTCACGTTATTCTTGAATGAGCCAGAGTATCTTCGTATTTATTCAAGCGAAGATGATGGCGGCAGCGAGATAACTGATGAGTCTACGATTATTGGTAGCTATATGGAAATCGCATTAGTAATCGAAGGCCATGAGTATGATCGCGTCATGATACTTATCCGAGGCGATTTGGATGGTGATGGTTATATCACCAGTGCGGACAATGCTATCCTATCTGAAGCAATCGACAATGCTTCATATACTAACATTGAAAACATGATATCGGACGTTGACTTCGATGGCTATCCAACTAGTGCGGATTATGCGAAAATAGCACAATTCATTGACGGTGAAATAACTACCGTCAATGAATAGGGGGGCTTGCTCTAAGTTGAGAATCGGTTCATTAGTGGCGGCTATTGTCTCTATAGGCAGTAGGTAGCCACTTTTTTGTTGGTTGGGTTTTGATTGGAGGATGTTATCAAAAATATTGTATTTTAGTCTTTACAAACTATTCTTCTTATGATTAAATGGACTTAAACAAGGTCAAAATAAAAACATTAAAATGAAAACACAAGAGAGAAAAAAGAGTGTTTTTAATACTCTGTTGAGGGTTTTTGCTATCGCTATGGCGATTAGCTCTTGTGTATTTTTGTCGCCTTCTAAAACTTATGCAGAAGATCATACTTGCTCCGATCCGAATAACTGCTCGGCTTTTACTATAGAAGTTTATAGGTGTGAAGGGACTTGTGTCGCCAATAACCTTGGTCAGTTTGCTTCGAAAATTGCAAACGGCACGGCTAGTAGTTATTTAGTTGGTGATAGTGATAAAATTGCTGCTGGCGATAATCTTGTTATTGCTATTAAGTTTGTTCCTGCTAAGTATCAAAACACTTATCCAAAGACGTTTACTGATACGGTGACGTATAATACCGATTATTTCACTACGGTTAAGAAAGCTAATGGCACGTTCTATTCTTATACAATCGCCAAACAGTTGCCATATACTACAGAAGAGCAGTGGGATGATGAGGCTGAAGATTATAAGACCGTAACGATTGCGCAGTATACTAATACACTAACAAATGTAAACGCTGGCGCTGTAGTTCAGCAGGTTCAGCCAAAGTCTGTTAGTGGTTCTCCAGCGATTGATAAAACAGCATATACAGGTTTCTTCTCTTTGTCAGTGAATGAAAATATTCCTGCAGGTGCACAGGCGACCATTGGTTTTAATGATTCGACTCCTACAAACATGGTTTTGTCTGGTCCAATTAATGGTACTGTTACTAAATTCCCATACAAGAAAACGGATTATGTTCTGAACTTTGCAGGCGATTCCGCTTCTACTGATGCAACCCTCAGCGCGCTTGCTGTAAAAAATAGTACCAATACGGTTACCTATCCACTAACTCCAACTTTTGATTCTACTTCGGCCGCAACTCCACGCAATACTTTCTCGACAAAGGTTCCTAGTTCAGTTTCTAGCATTAACATTCATGCGACTGCTAATGATAATAATGCTCAGGATATCCGTTTATTTGATGGCGAAAAGACTGACCAAGAAGTAGAGAACGATACTGATCCTACAAAGTCTATTGTCTCTGGTAGTTCGGTTCCGATTGTTGGTATTGGTAACAAGACGGTTGTAACTGGTGAGAATAAGTTTACTATTGCAGTTACATCTCAGTCTGGAAATGTCCAAAATGAGATTATCTCGGTATATAAACTATCTAATGATGCAAATCTTTCGGATTTGGTTGTAGCAGGGGAAACTCTATCTCCAAGCTTCGTGCCATCTACTACGGGTTATACAATCGATAACGTTCCTTATTCGACAAAGAAGCTAAATATTAATGCTGCGGTCAGCGCAACGGGCAAAGCGACTTTGACTGGCACCGGAACCTGGAATTTTTCTTCGGATCCTACAGCGGCTACGACATTCACGCGCGATATCGTGGTTAGTCCAGAGGAATGTCAGTATGTTAATGGCGCAAATCAGGTTCAGGGCGCAAGCTGTGTAACGAAGACTTATACCATCACGGTAAACCGAGAAGCAGCGAGCACTGATGCGAATTTAAAATCACTTTCGGCGACCTACGTGCATACTACTGGCTCGTCGGCTACTACAGATTCATTAATTCAGAGCTCTCAAGCGGGTCAGACATTTGATCTTGGCAGTATCGGTTACGGCGCGGAATCTATCAGCTTTGATGTTACGGCTAACCAAGAAAAAGCCAAGAAGATGACCATCTCGGTCAATGGCGGAGCAGAGACGACTATTGCGACAAGCGGTTCACCAATTTCTGGCACCGCAACTTGTAGTCTAAACGTTGGCGATAATACTTGCGTTATCAGGGTTACAGCAGAAGACAACAGTACAACTCAAACCTATACGATTAAAGCTCATCGTCGTAGCAACGATGCAAGTTTGAAAACTTTGACTGTTTCGGCTATTCCAGCTTCGAGCACGCCAGATTTAAGTCCAACTTTCCCAAACTCGAGTACTGATACTTATAACTATGTTTATAGCGAGAAGGCTACAAGTTATGCTGTTTCTGCCACTGTAAACGATACAGATAAGACTGAGTCTATCGTAATGGCTGGTAACCATACGCCAAAGACTGAGACCGGAAATAGTATTACTGATAGCTTTACGCCAAGCGGCAATGTTTCTCCGGCTGATAGTGTAACTGTTACGGTTACTGCAGAGGATGGAAATACGCGCATCTATACGGTCAACCTCACGCGCGAGCGCTCGACCGATGCATCTCTAAGCGAAATCGTAATCACGACGAGCAACGGCACGACAACCGAAGATCATACGATTACGCCAACGGCAAACAACTACAGCTATTCGCTAGAAGTTGAGCCAGATGTAAGCACGATTGCGAACGTAACAGCAACACCAACCAGTTCACACGCAAATGTCGCTTCTGGAGATATTACTTACGATCAAGATTTGAAATTTGGTAGCGGTAACCCAGTAACAATCAAAGCAACTCCAGAGCAGGGTAACAAATCGCAATACAACATTACGATTACGCGCAAGGAATATAATATTGCGGGCGCAAGCAAGATTGAAGTTCGTTACGGCTCAGAATCGACCTGGACGGAAGTAAGCGGCGTAAGCGCAAATGAAGATGGTACTTTCAATCTTCGAGTCAAAGATGTAAATCCAGTTCCATTTGGCACAGGCACGATGGAATTCATGGTAACCAAAGCCGAAGAACATGCACACGTTGAAGGTGATGGTTCGAAAACACTTGAATCGAAGAAAGATAACGTATTTGCAATTACGGTTCAGTCTCAGGATAAATCCGTAACTCGTACCTATACATTCCATGTTTATCGTGAAGGCGACCCAGATACCGGGCTAACGAGTTTGACGGTTGCAGGCATAACTCCTACGACGGTCGATACAACACACTTTGCGGTTACGATTCCATACTCAAAGGTAGAGGTTACCGAAAGCGATGTAAATGTGGTAACGCGAAGCGGTTTTGCGACTGTTGCGAAGAGTGGTACCTTACCAATTAACGCAGGTGAAACTAAAGATTATGTATTCACGGTAACAGCCCAAAATGATACAGTGGAGACTTATCACATTGCGATAACTCGTAAACAAAACGATCAGGCTGGCGCAAGCCAAATCACGCTTCGCCTATCTGATGAATCGACGGGTACGCGTAACTGGGTACCATCAGGAAACCAGACGACATATACCTTCGAAATTCCATACAACAAGAGTCAGTATTACCTTGAGGCGGTAATTCCGGATGGAGCAATCAGAGTATCGGAAGATCCATATGTGGATAGTGATGATCTCTTAACAATCGGCAGTAATGGCACTTCGGAACATAAGATAAAGATTAAGTCGCAAGATGGAACCAAAGAAGTAGAATATACGATTACGGTCAATCGAGCGAAATCAGCAGATAAGAGCCTAACGGATTTGAATCTTACCTATACCGAAGGCGACGGAACACAGCACATTAAACAAACGGTTACAAACTTCTCGCCAACGAATCCTTCTTACAATGTTTCGGTTGGAGGCGATGTAACAAATATTACGATTGGTGCTTCGCTGGCCGACAGCAGGGCAAAGTTCGTTGAAACCGATAGTAACGCTGATTTAAGCAAATATGTCGATCTTGCTTATGACTTAAATCCTCCGATAACCTTTGAAGTTCAGGCTGAGGATGGATCGAAGCTAACTTATACAGTGAACGTCACGCGTCAACGCAAGACAAATCCGTACATTCAAAGTATTACAATCAATGGCCAGCCACTAAATAATTACCTCGCAAGCGGAACTTATGACGGCGACCATGCAAATGGTACTTACGAATACACCTTAACAAAGTTTGATAATAGCACGAGCCAAATCACAATTGATGCAGTGATGGTAGACGCAGATGATGCTCATGCAGAAATAAGCGCAAGTAAGGTATTTCCACAGAATGTCGCGCTCAATACGATTCACTATGGTGGTGCTCAAAACGCAGAGAACCAGATTGAATTCTATGGCGTAGCGCATAACGGCAGCAAGTGGAAATATACCTTGCATGTTTATCGTGACGCCAGCAGTGATGCAAGCGCTTCGGTAGAAGCTGATGCGGTTCAGGTCTACTGGAATGGTACTTGGCATAATGCAACGTGGACACCAAACGAAAATGCCTACGTAATAACAGTTCCAAACTCGGTAACAACTGCAAGTAGTGCAAACGTCCAGGCGAAACCAAAGACTCCATGTACTGGCTGTAATGCAGCAACGGTTACGATGGACGAGCAAAAGACGCTCGTAACGGACGATGAAACGTATGATAACGTTAATAGATATGGCTTTACGGTAACGGCTGAAGATGGCATAACGAATAAACATTACAATATTGAGATTACTCGTGAGAAATCTGACGACGCAACACTAAGTTCTTTGACAGTAGATAACGCCCAGGATGTAAGCATTGGTAGCTTTAATCCAAGCTTCTCGCCAAGCAATGGAGGTCCATATACCGTTACGGTTGGCAAAGATGTAAGTGATATTTATATCAACTACATACCGACCGAAGGACATGCGAATGTTACGGGCTATGGTCATAAAGAAATTGACGGCGTAGACGATGTCTTTACGATTGAAGTAATCCCAGAAAACGGCGATACGACCAAGAAGAAAACTTACACCTTGAATATCGTTCGTGAAAAATCTGACGATGCAACGCTAAGTGAGTTTAAGGTTACAAACCTAAACGGCGAAGCGTACACGATAACGCCAACCTTTAATCCAAGCGATTCGACGACGGTTTATCAAGTCTCAATTCCTGGTGACGAAGATCGTGTCTTGCTAGAATATGTCGGTTCGCAGAATCTAGCAGAAGGTGTAACACAGACGATTGCTTACACGGTAACGCCAGACAACGCTCCAAACGAATATAATATTCCGACTGGTGGCGAACGTACGCTTGGCGTAAAGGTAACAGCAGAGAACGGCACGACAGAGAAGACCTATAGTGTAAAGGTTACCCGCACGAAACGCAACAACGCATTACTCGATACCTTAACATATACCTTCAATGGCGGAACGACACAAAGCGTCAATCTTGAGAATTGCACTCTAGATGATGGCGAATATACCTGTGACCTAGGTCAGCTTGCAAGCAGCGGCGCTTCAGGAATGACTCTTGGCGCAACCGCAAAAGATGATCAGGCAACCATCACAGGTGACGTTTCGACTCCATTGACGATTTCGACAGGTAGAAACAGCTATCAGATTACGGTGAAAGCCGAAGATGGTACGACTGAGCAAGTCTACAATATTACGCTCCTTAAGAAACCATCCGAAGAGGGTTCGCTCTCGAACATGTATGTAAAGGATGCCTCAAACCTTGATCCTGCTTTCAGTGCTGGAACATACAGCTACACGGTTACGATGAATGATGAGGATAAAGATAAACTTTATGCATCTGATATCGTAGCAACAAGAGCAAGCAATAAGGCGACAGCAGAGATGTCTGAGCCTATCGACTTGATTGTTAACCAGGATAACTGGTACACGATTACTATCAAGCCTGAAGCTTGTGATGATAAGTACGCAGACTTGGTGGCGGCGGGAGTTGTTAACTGTAATGACAATATTAAGACCTATTACATTAACGCTCAGCGCAAGCCTTCATCAAATAGCTTCCTTTACAATGCAGAAGTAGATAGCGGTACGCGCATGTCGCCAACCTTCTCGAAGACTGGCTTTAACTACAACATTACGATTCCTTACGGTGGTAATTCGTTCGAAATAACGGCAGAGCCAGAACGCACGACATCAATCGTAACGGATAATGCCGGACATACCTTTACAAGCGCAAATAACTATAAGCAAAGAGTTTACTATAACGATTTGACGAATGGCGCCTACAGAATAACGGTAACGCCGCAATCTGGCGAAAATCCACGCTATTACAACTTTACAGTCTCGATAGCGCAATCCAGTGATAGTACCTTGGCAAGTTTGCAAGTTTGGAAAGATGGAAATCTAGTTGAATTAACTCCAGCGTTTGATGCGGGCCAGTTAGCCTACTCAATTCCAGATATCACGAATGATGTGACGGAATTAACCGTAATGGCAACAGAGAATAACCCAGACGCAACTTACCGTTACATCTATCAGAACAATGAAGTCTGCGGCGAAACGGGAAGTTGTAAGATTACTATTGATCCAAGCAAGACAATGCAGACGATCAAGGTGGAGGTAACGCCGGCCGATCAGAGCGGGCCAAGCGTTTACCGAATCGACTTTAACATCAAGAAAGACAATAACGCGAACCTTGCTACCTTATCAGTTGGAACTCCGGGCACACTAAACAGAAGCTTCGATCCAGGTACTACCGATTATTCAGTCAATGGCCTAACTTACGAAAACGTATCGGCGCCAGTAGTATTGAAGTATACGGTTAGTGACCCAGATGCAAGAGTTAGCATAAATGGCGGCGCAGAGAAGACAGGCGGTACAGTGGAGTGGACCGAAAACCTGAACTTTGATACGACCGACAAGAAGCAGCAAACTATTGTCACGACGATTAAAGTTATCGCAGAAGATAATAGTTCGAAGACCTACACGGTTACGGCGATTAGGGCGGCTGCTATAGCAAGTAGCGATCCGACTCTAGCAGCCTTGAGTGTAACGGGTGAAACCCTAAGCCCAAGCTTTGCGGTAGACCACGAACCTTACGACATTGGCGAAATTGCATATTCGAAAGAGAGCATTGAAGTAAATGTTCAGCCAAACAACGAAGAAGCACGCGTCTTTATCAATGGCGATGAGGTAGCAATTAGTGGTGGTGTTGGCTCAGCAACAGTTGCGGCTCCTCAAACAAATGATGAGCAAACGGTAACGATTCGCGTACTAGCAGGCAACAATGTAGACGAAAAGACCTACACGATTAAGTTCCATAAGAACGGTAGCTCAGATACAACGCTATCTCAGATGGAATTTACAAATGGCACATTAAACGAAGACTATTCACCAGGGATAAAGAATTATACTTTGACTCTAGGGGAAGACCAGACGACAGGCATCATCGTGACGCCAAATGATCCGAATGCGACAGTAAGCTTCGGTACAACTGACAACATGAAGATCTTGGACCCAGGTATAGAAATGGGTGTAACTGGTCTAACCGAAACGGTAAACACTCGTAAGCTCCTAATCATGGCACAGGACGGCACGATTGAGGATATTACAATCACAATCGTAAGAACTACTGGCGAAGATAGAATTACTTCGTTAGCCTATGGCCACGAGATTACAGCGAGAAACGTTACGGTGGATGGTGAAGTTGCGAAGTATGGCTACATCATGAGCGTAGCGGATCGCAATATTGGTGAGAGAGCAGCAGACGGAACATATCCAGATTATGATAATTCACCATCTGGAACGATGACAGTCGAATTGCTCGCAAACCAGCTGGATAACCAGCGTGTCAACTTGCACTTTTACAGACCAAACCTCGATGAAAACGGAATTTTCATCGGCAAGGGCGATGAGATTACAAGCGACGAAGTAATTGGTACCGGTACAGTTGTAACTCTTGAAGTAGATAACGTCTTGAAAGATCAGGTAATCGTTATTATCAAGGGCGAAGTAAACGGTGACGGTGTAATCAACTACAAGGACCGCGGTAAAATTATTAACCATAATGCTGCCGATGGAACAAAGTTTGCAGAAGGATCTCTTGGAATTATTGCAGCCGATATCGATAGTGACGGCATAATTAATTACAAGGATCGTGGTAAAGTGATTAATCACACAGCCGCAGATGGAACCAGGATAAATTACGGTGCGATGCTAAACCCAGCGGGGGGAGGCGCGCCGCCTGGCTCCTGATCGGGGAGGTGTGTAAAAGAAGTCTTGAAATGACCGGCAGGGGTGCCGGTCATTTTTGTGCTTGTTTTTTAGGGAATTTTGAAAAAAGTACTAGCATTATGATTGTGCTTGTGGTATTATAGGGTCATAAAAGGTCATTTTAACTAGAAACGGTCAAATTCTGGTTAAAAATAAAATAAAAAGTCAAATTAAAAAAAGAGAGAGAATTTTATGAAGCGTTTTTTGAAGAATGCAGCGGTCTTTGCTAGTTTGGCTTTTTGTGGTCTTTTCATTTTAAGCAATGATGTATTTGCTGATGGCGGCTATTACGGCTTTAGTCAAGATTCTATTACCTTGGCGCCAGGCAATACCGGTTCCGTAAAAACAGTCGCAGCTCCAAACGATGCCGGTCGTAGAGTTTCCGCAGGTGATGCTGTTTTCTCGGGTGTAAATAATGATTGTGTTTCGGCAAGTATTGCTCCTACCGGTTACGGTTCTTGGGGTACTGGCGGTTCCATTAACGTTAATAACGTAAATACGTCTGGTACTTTGGAAATTGGTACGGTTTCAATTAGCGCAAAGAATGTTAGTGTAAGCTGTTCTGCAACGGTAACAATTTCTGGTGAACTTATGGATCATCAGGATGGCACTTCTCGTTCTTCGGCAACTCTAACTATCTATGTTGTTGCTCCAGAGCCAACTCCAGCTTCAAGTGATAACCAGATTACAGGCCTTACGCCAAGTGCAGGTACCGCAAGTGGTTCTGGCTCAAACTGGACAATCAGTGATGTTCCACGCGATGCAACTTCTATTACTTTAACTCCATCGCTACCTGCAGGTGCAAGCGTTTCTGGTGGCAGCCCGGTAACTTGTGCGCTTAGCGGTGATAGTTCTGCTTGTAACTTTACGGTTATTGCAGAAGACGGTACTCCTAAAGATTACATCGTTACAATTAACAAGAAGAGCGAAGAGCCTACTCCAGAGCCAACTCCAGCAAAGAAGAGCTCTGATGCAACTCTTAAATCCCTCAATGCTAGCGGATATAACTTGAACCCAAGCTTTAATCCAAATACTAGCTCATATACAATCAATGTTCAGAATAGTGTAGACGGCTTAAACTTTACAGCAATTCCAAATAGCGATAAGGCTACAGTTGAAATTACTGGTAATACTGGCTGGAAGGTCGGTGTAAATACCGTTATGATCACCGTTACAGCAGAGAACGGTTCAAAACAGACTTATACGGTTAACGTGATTCGCGCCAAGAACGCCGAGGCGGACAAGGCAAAGAAAGAAGAGAAGAAATCTGACAATAATTACTTGTCTAACCTAATCTCTCACGATGGTGCAATTTCTCCAGATTTCGATAAGAATAAAACAAGCTATAGTGTCAAGGTTCCAAAAGATATTACAAAGCTAAATCTTACCGCAACTCCTGAAGATGAGAAGGCAAAGGTAGAGATTTTTGGCAACGAGAACTTTGAAATCGGCAAGACTACTCAGGTTACAATCGTTGTTACAGCAGAAGACGGTTCCAAGCGCATCTATACGCTTAACGTTACGAGAGAGAATGTTGAAGCAGAAACAGATTTGTCTGACCTTAGAGTAAGTGGTTACTCAATCGAGCCTGGCTTCGATAAGGGTATTAATAAATACTCTCTAACAGTTCCTTATGATGTAGATCACTTGGACGTTATTGCTACAGCTGCAAAGCAAGGTTCTCGCGTAGAAATTATTGGTAATAATGGCCTAGCAGTTGGTAATAATACTATTCTCGTAAAGGTTACAGATAAGAACGGCTTCACGCATGTCTACGAACTTAATGTTCGCCGCATGGAAGAACCAACCTTCTTCGGTATTCGCCGCAGCGTTTGGAGAATTATCTTCATCGTCCTAGCATTGTTACTACTCTTACTCCTACTTCTATGGCTAATTTTCAGAAGGCGCCGCGAACGCGAAGAATATCACGAAACTCCAGTTATCGACTTCAAGCCAGCATTCAACTTTGGCTCTCGCGTCGGTACTGATGACGATACAGTAATGCCAAGCGGTATTAACAATCAGGCCGAATCTACTCCAGCTACAACGCTAACTCAGCCACAGACAACTCGCTATATCGAGAATGAAGCTGATAGTGATGATGACGATGATCGCAAGATTGAAACCGTTGCTCAGCCAGTAACTGCTACAGTTACTCCAGTGGTTGGCGCAACAGTAACTCCAGCTATGGCGTCGAGCATGGCAAGCGAGAGATCCGTTATCGAGGCAGAGCGCCGCGCAAACAAGATTGAAGCAGAGCGCCTTGCAGCTGAACGCGAAAAGCTAGAAGAAGAAAAAGCTATTGAGGCAGAAGAGGTCGAAAGCGACGACGAAGATATTGAAGTTGTAACCAAAGACGAACTCTATGATGCTTTGATGGACGTCAAAGAGAATCATGACTCTAGCAAGCTCAAACTTCTCATGAAGCAGGAAGAACTAAACCGCGAAAAAGAGAAAGTTAAAAGCGAAGCTGCTGCTCTAAAGGCGGAAAAGGCTCAGCAGGAAAAGAAAGCTGCTGTTCCTTCATTAGAGAAAGCCCAAGAAGAATTTTGGGGATAGTGCAGAATAACGAAAACTAGCCGAAAGGCTAGTTTTTCTTGGGGTGGTAGCCTATGGCGCTTGCTGTAACGGATATGGTATAATTGTCTCAATCAGGAGGTAAAATGAAGTTTAATCGGAAAAAAGTCAATTCCGACAAAGGGGTGGAGCCAAAGGCAAAATTGGCAGCTAACGACAGCGAATCTGCTGGCACTACCGTATTTCGTCCTGGATGGAATCGTAGATCAGCACCAGCTAAGAAGGTTGAAGATGAACCAGAAAAGGTCGTAAAAGTAACTTCTTCTCAGAACAAAGACGATCTAGACAGAGGCGAAAACATCTTCAAGTCCAAGAAGAAACTATTCATTATTGCTGGTACAGCAGCTGTTTTGGTTGCAGGTATCGTGGTTGCTTTCTTTATGCTTAATGGCAACAAAGAAGAAAAGCTATCTAATTCGCTTATCAAGATGGGGCGCGACTGGTACGAGAATTTCTACTATGACGGCTTCGAAGAGAGCAAGCGTGCAGATATCTTGTCTCGCTTTAAGGATATTGGTATCAAGGTAGATTTGGATAATCTTTCTAGGTATAACACAGAGGTTAATGCCGAGATTATCAAGGAGTTCAACCCAGACCAAGAAGGCGGTTGTAGTTCTACTGAGACAAAGATTGTAATCAAGCCAAAAGATCCATATGGCAAAACAGATTACGATATCGAAGCTATCCTAAGCTGCAAGAAATAGAACATCAAAAAGACCCTCGTGCGAGGGTCTTTTTGATGATTAAATATGTGATTGCTTGAGTGAGAAGTGGTTGTATAGATTGTCGTAAATCTTTGGATGGCCGACTTTGTTTGCGGCTTCAACGACTTCGTCGATATCATCGGTGATGCGATAGATTTTACGATCGCCCTTAGCAATAGTATGTAACTGATGCTCCATCTTTTCGCCATACCATTTGTCTAGGCCTTTCCAGAAAGATTTTCCGATTAGGAACATCGGCATCTTTGGCATTTTGCCTTCCTGCATCAAGATAAGGATTTCGCTGAACTCATCCATTGTGCCGAAGCCGCCAGGGAAGAAGACGTAGACTTTACTTGCAAAGGTAAGCATGACCTTGCGAGCGAAGAAGTAACGGAATTCCATCGAATCGGTAACATAAGGATTGATGTGCTGCTCGTGGGCTAGTTCGATATTAAGACCGATACTGCGGCCGCCAGCTTCATAACAACCTTTATTTGCGGCTTCCATGATACCTGGTCCGCCGCCAGTGATTACGGGGTGACCATTGTGGGCAAGCTTTTCGCCTAATTCGGTTGCGAGCTTGCAGTATTTGCTAGCAGGGCTAAGGCGAGCAGAGCCAAAGATTGATACGCCCTGAGCGAAGGTGCGGATTTTTGCTAGACCTTGCTCGAGGTCTTTTGCGTAACGCAAAGAGCGTTCGACGTCTCCTGGATCAAGCTCTTCTTTTGCGATTTGCTCAAGCCAGCTGGTAATTGTTTTGTCCATTAAATAATTTCCTCCATTGGCATAGTGTGTAGTTTTGTACGGTTATTAAGGATGCCAGTTTTGCTTCCGACATGTTGAATGACAGAGGTCGAGTTGGCAGCGCCAAAGATAAGCGAATCTTTGAAGCTCTTTCCGGCGGCATAAGCAGCAAGGAAGCCACTACCAAAGGCGTCGCCTGCGCCAGTGCTATCTTTGACTGGCGGATCTTCGTATAGGCCAATCCTGTAAGCTGGACCAGCAGAGTAGGCAATTGCGCCACGAGAACCATCGGTAACGATGACATTCGGAATAAGGTCGTGAAGACGGCTGGCTAATTCTTTGAGTTCGGTACCGTTGACGATCTGTTTGGCCTCTTTCTTGTTTACGAGCAAAACATCAACGTCTTCGAATAGGCCGATGAGCTGTTTTGGATGCTCAAGCTCAAGTTTGCCTGGATTAAACATGATTTTGATGTGTTCACGGCGAGCGATAGTAAAGATATCGTCGAGCTTATTCATGTCGCCACGAAGATTGGTAACATAAAGCCAATCTGGTTTGATTTTGACGAGGTCGCGTGGGTTAATCTGGTCGAACTTTGCGCTTGCGCCGCGGCAGGTTAGAATTGTGCGTTCGCCAGCTGGCGTGAGAAGAACGACAGAGAAGCCAGTATGAACGCCCTTGAGTGTCTTTACGAATGAGCGATCGATGCCTTCGCGGTCTAGAGTATCGGTAACGGCTTGGCCGGCTGGATCTTCGGCGATACAGCCAAGAAAAATACTTTCGTGGCCGTAGCGAGCAAAGGTTGTAGCGGCATTAGTTGCGCCACCGCCAGTACTAAAATGGATTTTATCGATGTCGATTTTAGTGCCAAGCTCAAACTGATTGAAAAAACCTTTTTTGTTGGTGCCGAAATCGTCATGGTCCATCAAGAAAACATCTTGAAGGGCGGCTCCGATACTAACAATGCGTGCCATTAGATAGCGTCCTCTTTCTCGGTGAGTTTATTGAGTGTATTAAAGGTAGAAGCGGCATCTTCGGCTTTGGCGATTGCACTGCCAACGTTGATAACGTCTACGCCAGCGTGTGTGATAATATGGATGTTTTCGGCATTTGCGCCGCCATCCCAACCGATTTCGATAGCTGGTTTAACATCTCGGCAGAGAGCAACCTTTTCTAGAAGCAATAAATCCGCTTTGCCGCCATAATGGCCAAGGTCGCCAGAGAAAATCATGGCATGATCGGCAATAGAAAGAATGTTTTTGATGTTGCCAGGGTAGACTGGCTTGATAATTGCGACGCCAACCTTGATATCGTTTTCTTGAAGCTTCTGGAAGATTGGAATCAAATCTTCGTTTGCTTCGGCATGAAAAATAACTAGATTAGGCTTTAGCTTAATAAGGTTATCTAGATGAGCGGAAGGAGTAGTGGTCATCATATGGATGTCTACCGTCCAGCCTTTTGGCCACCAGATAGCGGTCTCGTTTAGAGTCTTATTGTCTGTAAGAGTGCCGTCGGAAATATCGATATGAACGCGCTTGGCGAAGTTGAAATATTTTTGAACGGTATCTTTGAACTCGTTTGGATCTGAACTTAGAATTGTTGGAGCGATTGTTGTAATTGCCATAATATATCTTTCGTTGTTTAGCCTTCGTCTAGTTTTTGTTTACGTCGTAAGTATTTTTCGTCTGGTAGGGCAGCAGTGTGAATGAATTTATCGATGATGTCTCCGTAGAAATTGAGCTTTTCGTCTGCTGCTAGACAGAGAATATTTGCGTCGTTGTGACCTCGGGTTTCGACGGCCTCCTCCGGGCTATGACAGATAGCGGCACGGATTCCTTTGTAGCGGTTGGCTTGCATGGCCATGCCCTGGGCAGAGCCGCAGATGAGGATGCCGAAAGTCTGAGGGTCTTTGCTGTAATAAACTTGAGAAACGACGGCTTTTGCGAAATCATTGTAATCGTCCTCGGCGTCGTACGTGACATTACCGCAGTCGATGCAAACTATTTCCTGGCTTGCGAGCCAGTTTGCGATTCGACCTTTTAGTTCCATGCCGCGATGATCGGCGCCGAGAAAGATTTGCATAATTATTCCTTAGTTAGCTTGGCCCATCTTGCCGAAGTCGACACTTAATTCTACTAGGCGGTTGCTGTAACCCCATTCGTTGTCATACCAAGCGACAACCTTGATAAGAGTGCCATCAATACAGTCGGTGAGCTTCAAATCAACGATTGAAGAGTGGCTATTACCACGGTAGTCGATAGAAACGAGTTCTTCTTCGGTAGCATCAAGAATGCCCTGGAAGTATGGGCTAGCGGCTGCTTTCTTGAAGATATCGTTGATTTCTTCGATAGAAGTTGGGCGCTTTGTAACAGCAGTAATATCACTGAGGGATACTACTGGGGTTGGGACGCGAACAGAAAGACCATTAAAGTGGCCCTGCAAGCTTGGGATTGTCAAAGCAGCAGCTTTGGAAGCGCCAGTTGTGGTTGGAACGATGTTTTCGGCAGCGTTGCGACCTTCGCGGAGATCCTTGCATGGAGCGTCCTGTAGCTTCTGGCTAGCAGTGTAGCTATGAACAGTCGTCATCATAGCTTTCTCGATGCCAATATTGTCTTCGAGGACCTTCATGACAGGTGCGATACAGTTTGTGGTACAGGAAGCGTTGGAAAGAATTTCGTCGCTTTCGAGGACGGTTTCTTCGTTAACGCCAAGAACGACAGTACGAGCACCTTCGCCTTTTGCTGGAGCAGAGATTACAACCTTGCGTGCGCCAGCTTCGATATGTTTGCGTGCATCTTCTGGTTTGGTAAAGAAGCCAGTAGATTCGATAACAACATCTACGCCAAGATCCTTCCATGGAAGGGCAGCTGGGTCTTTTTCGGCATAAGCTTTGATTTGCTTGCCATCAACAATGATAGCGTCATCATCGTAGCTAACATCGTGATCATAAGTGCCATAGTTTGAATCGTATTTCAAAAGATGAGCTAGTGTTTTGTTGTCTGTTAAATCATTAATTGCGACGATTTCGACGTCGTTGCGGTCGAATGCAATTTTGAAGGCGTTGCGGCCAATGCGTCCAAAACCGTTGATAGCAATTTTAACCATTAAAACTCCTTGTATATTTTGGATATTAGTTATGCTTATTATACCATAAACACTCATACTTTTATTAGGGCTAATAACGGATATAGTTGTGTAATTTAAGGGAATATATTTCGTGATATAATAAAGGCACAAAAATAAAAGGAGTTATATCAATGGCAGATTTTAACAAAATTCTTGAGCCAGGAGATTATAAGAACAATAGCATTAATGTCGTTATCGAAATCCCAACCGGTAGCAACCACAAGATTGAATGGGATCGCAAGAATGCTTGCTTTATGCTTGATCGTATCGAACCAGTAGCTTTCGCAAAGCCATGCAACTATGGTTTTATTCCACAGACAATCGACGAAGATGGCGATGAGCTTGACGCTCTAGTTATTACTGAACAGCCACTTACGACTGGCGTCTACATGAAGGCTCGTGTCCTTGGTGTTATGAAGTTCGTCGATGGCGGTGAAGTTGATGACAAGATTATTTGTGTCGCTGACGATGATCGCAATAACGGTGATGCATACCAGACCCTAGAAGATCTTCCAAAGCGCACTCTTGAACAGATTGAATTCCACTTCAATCACTACAAGGATCTAAAGAAGCCTGGTACAACCAAGGTTGAAGGTTTCTTTGGTACAAAGGAAGCTCAGGAAGTTATCGAAGCTGCTATTAAGCGCTGGAATGACGCTAAATAATCAATAAATCTTTTGAAAAGCGCTCTGGAGCAGGGCGCTTTTTGCTGATTTCTTGTATGCTATACTAGAAGAAAATTTAATGGAGAAAACTTTACTATGGGTTTTATCAGAGCATTTGCTGGCGGCCTAACTAGCAGTTTTGCCAATCAGTGGCTAGAATACATGGTTCCACCAGCAAACATGACAGATCATGTTGCAATTGCAAAGGCAGTTCCAAATAAGGTTGCTGGTAGTGAAAATAACGACGGCGAAGAAAACGCTGGTGTCATTTCTGACGGTTCCAAGTTCTTGGTCCCAGAAAACACTTGTCTCGTTGTTCTAGAAAACGGTGCAATCACAGCTGTTATTGCAGAACCAGGTGGTTACGAATATCATGCACAGAACATCCCAGAAGCTAAGAGCTTGTTCGCAAAGGATGGCTTCTTCGCAAGTACATTCGGCCAGAGCTGGAACCAGTTCAAGTTCGGTGGTCAGCCAAGTAATCAGCAGGTTGCTTTCTATGTCAACCTAAGGACTATGGGTGGCTTCCCATATGGTACGCAAGAGCCAGTTCCTTATCTTGATGCAAACTACAACAACCTCGAGATGGCAGTTACAAGCTATGGTTCTTATGGCATTAAGATTGTTGACCCAGTTCTATTCATCAAGAACTTCGTTCCTGTTGATGTTGTTTCTGGCCAGGGCCGCAGCAGCTTTAGCCTAGACGTAGAAGACGAAACCAATACAAAGATGCTATTCGATGGCTTCATCGGTTCCTTCTCTAACGCTATGACGAAGTTCTGCAACGGTGGCAAGAGCTACATCGATATCAAGACCGATCAGGATGGCTTTGCTGGTGCTCTTAACGAGGTTCTCGAAGAGAAGTATCAGTGGGGTAGCAAGTTCGGTATCCAGGTTTGCGATGTTATGGTTGCTTCCGTCAAGCGTGACGAGAAGTCTCAGGCAGACGTCGACAGATTCAGAACTGGTGTTATGATGCAGGGTACTGTTGGCACGGCTTACAATCAGACTCAGGTTGCCGAAGGTATCAATGCTGCTGGTAACAACGGCGGTGGTGCTGGTATCATGGGCGTCGGTATGGGCGCAGGCATGATGGGTATGGGCTTTGGTACACCAGCTGGTGTTAACCCAATGCCACAGGCTCAGCCTCAGCAACCACAACAGCCACAGCAACCAGCTCAGCCAGCAGATCCAAATGCTGCTGATGGTCAGACTCCAGCTGCTGAATAGGTAGATTCAGATAATGGTGGAACAGAAAAAAGATACGAAAGCTGATGTTTCGAAGCAAAAAACTTCGGCAAAAACAGCGAAAGTAGAGAAGACTGTTTCCATTGCGACGCAACGCTGCCCCCACTGTGGGGCAAGCGATGTGTCGACCAATGCGAAATCAGGTCAGCTTCGCTGCAATTTTTGTAGGAGTGAATTTGAGGCGAAAAGCGCAAATGCTCAAGGAACACTAGAGACCTTTGAGAATATTAAGGGTGATGTCGTTGCGACGGGCGCGAGCAATATTATCCCTGGCGAAGATATTATTGTTACCTTGGGTTGTCCTTCTTGCGGTGCGGAAGTTGTTGTTAATACGGCTGATGACCTTAGTCTAAAATGTCACTGGTGCCGCCATATTTTGACAGTTTCACACAAGATTCCAAACGGCGCAGTGCCAGATTTGGTTTTGCCATTCAAGATTAGCAAGACAAAAGCTATTGAGAAGATGAAAGAGTGGATAGAGCCATACAAGGCCAGTATGTCTAAGGAACTCTTTGGTAGCTTGAAGTTTGAAGAACTATCTGGTGTTTATTTTCCGTACATGATTACGGATGTTAAGGCTCATTCTACGGCTTATGGCCAGGGTGAACATACGAAGACTAAAGATTCTTCCGGTGCTACGGTAGAGGTTTATTCTGTTTCACGCGAGTTCGATCTTTATGTCGATGATTTGACGATTGAATCTTCTTCGAAACGTTTGAATCAGGATGTTGCCGTAAACTCGAACAACGTTATCAACGCAATTATGCCGTTCGATACAGAGAATGCTGTATCTTGGAATGCTAACTATTTGCGTGGCTTCTCGAGCGAGAGAAGGGATACGAATATTAACGACCTGAAGGAATTAGTTGCCTTGCAGTCTGGAGATATTGCCCGTGCGCGCATGAAAGAGATGAACGAGCAGTATGACCGTGGTCTTCGTTGGCAAAAAGAGCATCTCAGCATTAAGGGGGTAAACTGGAAAGCTGCATATCTTCCTGTTTGGCTATATAGCTTTAGGAATACTAATGCGAATGATGGACGCATTTATTATATTGCCGTAAATGCTCGTACTGGAGAGACGGATGGCGTGTTGCCAGTAAAGGGAATTATTTCCGAGCATCGCGTCGGAGATAAGGCAAGGCATCATCACGAGATTGAAACTAGAAACGAGATTCGCGAACTTGTAAAAGAAGATCGCTACTTGCATACAAGAACTGGCGTAACTTCTTCGGAGATTACTGGCAGGAACGATAGCCGTGTTATTGGTGCGGCTTCGTCTGGTCGTAGCGAGATGCTTAATAGTGAGCGTGGTCGTTTCGAGAATGGTGCAAACTACACAAAGAACTATGGCAATAATTCTTCTTCCGGATTATTGATTGGTATTATTCTGATTGTATTCCTCTTTATATTCGGTTCGCTCTTTATTGAAGGTTGCGCTAGCTGTACGATGGCTGGTGCTGGTAGTAGTAGTTATAGCAGTAGCTATTCGGACGATGATTACGATTATGATTTTGATGATTATGACTATGACTTTGGCGATTCGGATGGTTTTAGTTATGACTTTGATTATTAAAAGGGGTTATTAATGGCGGAAGCAGCAGTAAAAAATAATGATAATGGGTTAAACCGATGTCCTCATTGTGGTGCGACGGAGGTTGTACCAATCGCGAAAACAGGCTTACTGAAGTGTAAATATTGTCGTGCAGAATTTGAGGGTGTAAAGACCAACAAGGCCGGCGTCTCGAAGGATATGAAGAATAGGAATGTCGCTGCAGGTGCGGTAGACATTATTCCTGATGAGTCGGTAATCATGACCTTTAAGTGCCCAGCTTGTGGTGCAGAGGTTGTGATTAATGCACAAGAATCTGTTAGTGCGCGCTGTCACTGGTGTCGTCATAATTTTGCTTTGAACGAAAAGATGCCGAACGGTGCTGTCCCGGATATGGTTTTGCCATTCAAACTAGAGAAGAGCGATGCCGAATCTAGAATTAAGGCTTTTGTGGATAAGCGTCAATTCTTTGCGCATCCTCAGTTCAAAAAAGAGTTTAAAGCCGAAAACGTCATGGGCGTGTTCTTGCCATACATGGTTGTAGATGTAAATGCTCATTCGAATCTGAAGGGTGTTGCAGAGCATAAAGTGCGCCAGTATACAGTTAAAACTGGCGAGCATTCAAGTACGACTTATTATGATGCGGATGCTTATAATGTAGAGCGTGATTTTGATATCTTGGTAGATGATTTGACAATCGAGGCATCTAGTGACAAGCTAAACCAGAATATTAAAACAAATACAAATAATGTTATTAATGCTGTTATGCCATTCGATACAGAGAACTGTGTTGATTGGAATCCTAACTTCTTGATTGGCTATGCTAGTGAACGTCGCGATACGAACGTTGGTGGTTTGGATGCTCAGATTAAGCTTCAGGTTGAAGATATTTCTAGATACAAGATGTATCAGGATATGATGTCTTTCTATGACCGTGGCGAAGCTTGGAGTTCTGAGGTGACAGAGATTAAAGGCTCTTTTTGGAAAGCTGCATATCTTCCAGTTTGGCTCTATAGCTATAGACAAGAAGATAACGGTCTTTTGCATTATGTGGCCGTAAATGCCAGAACTGGCGAGACGATGGGCAGTGTACCGATTAACAAATCCCGTCTCGTAGTTATCTCGACGATTATCGAGATTATTGGTATTATCTTGGGCTTTATGTGGATCAAGATGTGCCTGAGCAACTTTGATGACGACGATAATCCATTTTGGCTTGGTCTTCTTGGCTTTACGCCTGGCTTCTTGTTCTACTGGATGAAGACGACGAAGTATCGCAATATGGATAAGCGACATACTTATGAGAAAGAAACGAGAATAGAGATTCAGAATCTAACTAAGAAAGATACTTTGTTTGAACAGAGAAAGCGTCTCAGGAACTCTCGTATTCAGGGTGAAAATGGCACACGTATAACTGGCGTGATTGCAACAAGTAATGAAAAGATGATGGGCGAAAAGATGGCGAATTTCCTAGGAATTGGACGTTCAGCAGATTCTCCAGTAAATAGTACTCCGGTTGGCGCTAAGGCCGAGCAGGAAGTAAAAGACAAATACGGAAAGTAATCGGAAGGGCCGCGAGGGGGCGGTCCTTTTTGTGCTATCTCTGTTATTTGATATAATGAGCTTATTATGAAACTATATAACACCGCGAGTAGAAAGCTCGAAGAATTTAAGCCACAAAATCCTAACGAAGTTAAGATTTATACTTGTGGTCCAACGGTATATAGTTATGCGCACATTGGCAATATGACGAGCTATGTCTATTGGGATTTGCTCGTTCGTACTTTGCAGCTTAATGGCTGGAAGGTAAAGCGCATTATGAATCTTACAGATGTTGGTCATCTTACCTCTGATGCTGATGATGGTGAAGACAAAATGGAGAAGGGCGCACGTCGTGAAGGTTTGACGGTTTGGGATATTGCAAAGAAGTATTCTGATGCATTCCTAGATAATTTCCATGCTCTTAATTTGCTAGAGCCAGCAAAAATCTGCCCAGCAACGAAGTATATCGAGCAAGACATGAAGCTCGTAGATTTGCTTGACGAGAAGGGCTATCTTTACGACACGAAAGACGGTTTGTATTTTGATACGAGCAAGTTTAAAGGTTATGCAGATTTTGCTCATCTTGATCTTGAGCATTTACAGGCTGGCAAGCGTGTAGAGTTTAGTAGTGAAAAGCGCAATGCTTCAGACTTTGCGGTCTGGAAATGGATTCAGGAGGGCGAGGATCACGCAATGCGTTGGAAATATCGCGGTCGTGATGGTTATCCTGGCTGGCATCTAGAATGTTCTGTAATTGCTCATGAAGAGCTTGGTGAAACTTTGGATATTCACACTGGTGGTATTGATCATATTATGGTTCATCATAGTAACGAGATTGCTCAGAGTGAGGCGGCTTTTGGTAAGAAGTTTAGTAACTATTGGGTACATTGTAACTTTATTACGAGTGACGGCCAGAAGATTTCGAAATCTCTTGGTAATGGCTATACCTTTGCCGATCTTGCAGAGAAGGGTTATACCCCGATGGATTTCAAGATGTGGATCTTACAGGGTCATTACCAGTCCGAGCGCAACTTTACTTTCCAGGATTTGTTTGCTGCACATCAGCGTTTGATGAACTATAGGAACTTTGCTGCATTAAGATGGCAGGAAAAGGGTGAAGATTTACTAGAGCTCCGTGAGGAAATCTTGAACGAGCTCAATAACAACCTAAACTCTGCCGGCGCGTTTGCGAAGCTTGATGAAGTTGTTTCTAAATCTGTTCCAAGTGAAGATTTTGTTAAATTCTTGGATGAAGTATTCGGTCTAGGTCTTCTTGAATCTACGCCAGATATCTCGGATGAGAACAAGGAAAAGATAGCGGATCGCGTAAAGGCTAAAGAGATGAAAGATTATGCTTTGGCAGATAAGATTCGTGACGAACTTGCGCGTGATGGCATTGAAGTTTTGGACGGCAAAGACAAAACCTACTGGCGCTTTAAGTAGATAGCAAAAATACCGCTCTATGACTGGAGCGGTATTTTTATGGACTTAATTCTTTGCGATTAGCTGCTTGTCCGGATTTTGTTCTTTGGCGCGTTTAGGCTTCTTTTCTTTATTAGAGGGAAGGAAACCATCGCCGAGCTCTTCGAGTAAGACCTTGACGCAGCCAGCGATAGGAATAGCAACGATAGCGCCGATTAGGCCAAACATATATACGCCGATTGTGACACTTGCGAGGACAACGAGAGCTGGAAGCTGCAAGCCTTTGCCTTGAACCTTTGGTGAAATGAAGTTGCTTTCGATCTGTAGATAGATAATGGTATAGATCAAGAATGCAAGACCAGCTGGCCAGGAGTTGAAGGCAAGGAGTAATGCGACGAGCGTGCCGCCAATGAAGCTACCAAACATTGGAATAAGGCTTAGAACGCCAGTAATGATACCCATTGGGAAAGCTAGACCAGAAGAGAAGTTAAAGATGAGACTTAGGACAAAGACCGAAATGGAAGTGAAACAGGCATTGATTAAGCCGACAGTAATGGCGTTCGAGACGTATTTACTTACAACTTGAGCCATACGAGTGATGATGGTCTGGATTTTGCCAGCGTGCTCGTTGGTACGGAAGTTGCTCCAGAATTGCTTAATGATGTCTGGACCTTCGATAAGCATAAGGAAGGCAAGAACCAAGATAAGAATAGTTGCTGTAACTGCGCTACCGATCGCACCAACGGTGTTAGCTAGGTTTGCACCAAAATCTTTAATGAAGTTGCTAGAGAAATCTCCGAGAGCAGTACTGATTTCGCCCTGAAGATTATCTATACCGAAGTTTTTGCCGAACTTGTTCAAGAATTCTAGATTAATGCTGGAATTGTTGTAGATTTGCGGCAAGTTTGCAATGAAACGCTGGGTTTCGTTACCGATGGTTGGTACAACAATAGCAACAAAGGCAATAACTACGCCAACGACAATAATATACGACAGAGCGATAGGAAGCTTGCGTCCTTGGCCTGGAATAATGTCTGCTAATTTGTTAACTAGTGGCGAAATGGCGAGAGCTAAGAATAGGGCAGCGCCAAGAATGATTAAGCCGGCAGCGGCTTTAAATAATAAGAGGCCTGCAAGAGCTAGGCCGAAAAGAACTAGCCAGAACCGTATAAAGGTTTTGGTACTAATCTCGAGTTTATGAGTATTGTCCATAAGGATATTGTAGCATGGTATAGATGCTGGATTTGAGGTAGGGAGAATTATTAAAAAAGGCCTTGCATTTTCTAAAAAGCTTGTGCTATATTGAAATTACAAAAGGTCAAAATAAAAAAGCGAAATAAAAACATAGTTGTTGGAAATAGGTCAATTTTTGGCAATTATTAAACACAAAAACATTTGTACCTTTATTTCGCGGGAGGTAAAAAAATGGCGCATTTCGGTGTGCAAAAAGCAAAGAGTAAAGCTCTTGTAGCTTTGGCTGCAGCCGCTGCTATTAGTGGCGCGGCATTCAATTCTGCTCCAGCTAACGCTGCTAGTACGATGCAGATTGGTACTTTTTCCATTGAAGCTGATGGTAAGTTGCCAGCAGTCGTAGGTGGTTGGAGTCAAAACTATGATTACTGGACCTACGAAGTTTCCGAAGAAGAAACTGGTCTTCATAAAATTAAGCCAAATGATTATTTCGGCTGTGACAGAAGGACTGGTACTTCGGGCTCGGGTGTTCTCTTGAAGAATAAAGAGGCATTCCAGAACTTCGTAACAAACTATAATGGCGCTGCCGATAAGATGATTCAGGCCTGTGAGCAGGTTACTGATTCTCATAAGTCCGGAAAACTAGGCGTATATGAAATTGAATTTAACTCCGAAGAAGGACACGCCTACCAGAACTCGATTTATACAACTTATTCCGGAGAAATATTTACAGTTAAGACGGATTTGGATTTTGATCCGGATGCACATCTAGAAGAAAATAGCGAATCAAGCCATTTGATTATCCGTAATACCTTTAATAACAATGGAAAAATGGCCTTCCAGGTAACGCCTAAGAAGGTTGGTAATACTCAATTGAGATACGTAAAAGGTGATCAGACTCTTGGTGATTTTTCTATTTATGTTTCAGATATCGAAGACATAGATTCTGAAGGTAATATTTATTACAATAACCCTGACAGGTACGGTGATGGTTACTTTGCTGCCTATGCGCACTATATTGGTACAGAAGCTTTGGATTTAGGCGATATTGAGACAAATCTACCATCAGGTCGTGTTTATCTTGAAATTGGTACTAGAGGGAATGAGGCTATGAGCGAAACTGGAACCGATAGTCCTGTTACTGTAGGTACGAAGAATAATCCTCTCACTCTAAACCTAGGAAGCCTTAACGATTCATTGACTATTAATGGTGGGAGCCATGTAAAGTTTACTGGAAATATCAATAACGATATCACTATTAATAAAAACACGCTCGTAGAAGGTGATCCGCTAGTTGCTTCTTTGACTGTTGAGAGTGATTCTACTCAGAACAGTGGCGAAATGCGCAACATCGTCAACGAAGGTGACTTAACGATTAAGGGCGGTACTTACAATAATATCCAGATTAGAGGCGGTAATATCGATATTCAGGGCGGCTCGTTCAGACAGGAAGGCAAGGCTGCGACAATGTTGAATGATAGCATTGTTCGTGGTAGTAGTGATGGTTCAATTACTATTTCTGGCGCCGATACAAAATTCGAGCATGTCGTAACATCTCCGGAAGGCGATAATGCTATCTGGCACAATGATACCTACGCTTTGATTCATACTTATGGCTCAGATGTTACTATCGATGGCGGTACATTTATAAGCAATGGCTCCATTATTAGTGGCGAAGATTATACTGACGCTACGACTCCAAGGGGCAACTATACGATTAACGGTGGTACCTTCGAAGCAAAGCATATTGCTGCCTTTTCAAATAACTGGCAGGGCAAGATGATGATCAATGGTGGCGATTTCAAGACAACCGATCGCTTCTATGTCTGGGATACGCTAGAAGATTGGGAAGATCATAAGCTACTCAATCAATACGACTCTTTGCCAGAAGGATTAGGGTCTGTCGGTGAAGTTGTCCGCTACGCAGATAGCGAAGGAAACGAGCACCGTAACTGGGGTACAGGCTCAATGGGTATTACTCGTACGCTAATTAAGCCAACTCTAGCAAATATGGAAGTAAATGGCGGCGACTTTTCGGATGGCTATGACGAAGACAGCGATACTGGCGTCTTCCCGGCAGCCGATCATGATGAAGTTGAACTTGATGGTGATTATGATAATGATGGCCGCAAGGACGTAAGAGTTCTTCCTGCAGAGACATATGAAATTGCCGTAGAAGTTGGCGAAAAAACACATCCACGCGATCTTCCTGAAGGCTACGAAATTGTTTCTATCGATGGCGACGATGTCTGTACGGCAGAAATCATCGATGGTGCAATTGTCATTTCGGGTCTTTCGGCAGGTGAATGTACCGTAAAGGCATCCGATAAAGAAAATGATATTCAGGTCTTTAATGTCCATGTTACGGATCTTGAGAATTATACTGAAGGTGATCCACTAAGCATCCCAGTAGGTGAAACCAAGACTCCAGAAGATCTTGATGGTAAGAATCCAGAAGATTTGGATTGGACGGTTGTCGAAGGTCGCGACTATTGTACAGTAAGCGACAGCGGTGCAATTACTGCAATTAAAGGCGGTGGCACTTGTAAGGTGACTGCTCGCGACCCAGAAACTGGCGACACTAAGGTCTGGGAAGTCCAGACAACTGAACCGCTAGAAATCGGTGTTGGCGAATCTAAGAAACCAACTGATCTTCCAGAAGGTGCAGAGAATGGCGAATGGAGCAGCAGTGATACAAATGTCTGCACAGTCGCAAGCGATGGTACTATCACTGGTAAGAAAGCAGGTACTTGCTATGTAACTCTTACCCTTGATGGTAAAGTCTATACCTGGAAAGTTACCATTACTGGTAACCCAGATACAGCAGATAAAACTCGCGCAGCTATATTCACAGTTGCCGGTGCAGTAACCGCAGGCTTTGCAGCTTTGTCGGTAGCAGCACGCCGCTTCTTCGGACGCAAATAAAAACTAATTAATAAGGATTATGCCGACACCTCTCCCATGGTCGGCATAATCTAAAAAAATGACCTAAATCTTATGAAAGTCCCTCCACCTCCCAGGGGGATTTTCTTTTGCTCAACAAAAAACGGCTTTTATTTAGCCGTTTTTTTGATTAGTTATAATATTTTGCTAAGAAATCTTTCATATAATCTTCGAGGGTGTCATTTAGGATGGCTTCTCGAATTAGGTCTACGGTATGAACGATAAAGTATTCGTTGTGAATGCTAGCTAGAGTTTTGCCAGTAATCTCGTCAGTTTTGAAGAGGTGATGGAGATAGGCGGCGCTGTAATGTTTGCAGCAATAGCACTCGCAACCTTCGTCGATAGGATTAAAATCTTCTTTAAACCTAGCATTCTTGATGTTTACGCGGCCGTTTTTGGTGTAGATTGCGCCGTTGCGAGCTTGTCTGGTTGGTCCGACACAGTCGAAGGTGTCGCAGCCGTATAGAGCACCATAGAACAAATCGCGTGGTTCGCTGCCCATGCCAAGGAGATGGCGAGGTTTGTTCTGCGGAAGGATTTCGTTTGTGAGCTTGATGATGTTTGGCGTCTCGTCTTCGGTAGTGTAGAGGGAGCCGATACCAAAACCATCAACTGGCAAATCTTTCATAAACTCTGCAGATTCGCGACGAAGATCTTCGAAAGTACCACCTTGAACTACAGCGTAGAGCGCCTGATATGGTTTGCCGTTTGCTTCGGCTTCTTTTGCTAGTTTTTGATGTTCAGCGATGTCGATTGGGAGCCACTCATGCGTGCGCTTCATAGCTTTTAGCATAACGTCGTGATCACGAGAATCTGCAACACAGTCGAAAGCCATATGAATGTCTGCGCCAATTTTCCATTGAGCCTGCATGGAGCTTTCTGGGGTCATACGGAGCTTGTCGCCATTGATATGAGATTTAAAGGTTACACCTTCGAAATCTACCTTGGCGCTTGGAAGGCTAAGAATCTGGAAGCCGCCAGAATCGGTAAAGGTTGGACCTTCATAGCTCGTGAATTTGCTCAGGCCACCAGCTTTTTCGATTAAATCTACGCCAGGGGCGAGAAGGAGGTGGTAAGTGTTTGCAAGGATAGCCTGGCTGCCGAGTTCTTTCATTTGGGCAAAGGTTAAGGCTTTAACGGTTGCACGAGTTGCGGCACCAACAAAACAAGGGGTCTGGATATCTCCATGCGGAGTATGGATGGTTCCGACACGGGCAAGACCGTTTTGTTTTTTAATTTCGAAAGAAAAGCCAGGATTCATAAGAGTATTATAGCATCTTATTTGACGATTTCTAAATACGATGTGATAATATTTTTTCGATTTTTCGCCAATACTTTTTGTAGAGCAGTAGGAGAATTAGGGCGGCGAGGCAGGCTATCTGGTTTGCGGAGATAATTGCGGTTTCGTGATTGTAGCGCAAGAAATCCAGGAGGAGTTTTGCAATTATGCAAATGATTAGAGTTGCGTAGGCTCTGGTTGTTTGATTTTTGGTACGAGTGAGGCTTAGGAAAATTGCAAGAAAAACGATGGTTTCTAGTAGTTGGATCGGGAAGAAACTAGAATTTGGCAGCCATTCGTAATGAACAGCAAAAGGACCATCGTAATTAATGCCATGGCAGCAAGAGGCGGAGAGACAAGCGAGCTTTGCGATTGAATATAGGAGAGGCAAAGCGATGATGCTTGAAGTGATAATTGCTTGTTTTGGTAGTTTTAGCATATTTGGGGTGCCAAGCAGTCTCAAGAATTTTGGATTATTTTGGTATCTTTCAAAAACGAAGGCACAGAGAATTATTCCAGCTGCGGCGCCAACAGAGGCGAGGCCGATTTGCTGGAAAAGAATTAGGTTGGCTAGGATACTAAAGATATAAATAGAGATAATGGAACAGAGGCAATAGATAAGGGCGAACCTTGATGGTGCTTTTTGATTTCTGAGTTGTTTATAGATAAAGAATTCGCCAATTAGAAGCGCAACAATAATAAGCAGGCCATAGACCTGATGAGGATGGTTCGGAATAAAGATGGTTGGCATTTGGGCTAATTATAGCACGAGCTATTTGATGAGCATTGAGTCGCCGTAGCTGAGGAGTTTGTAGCCGGATTCGACGGCGTGATCGTAAGCTGGTTTGAGATTTTCCCAGCCAGCGAATGCACTTGCGAGCATAAGAACAGTAGATTTTGGCGCATGGAAATTCGTAAGTAATGCATCGACAATCTGGAACTTGAAGCCAGGATAGATAAAGATATCGTCTTCGCCTTCGGTTTTGCCGGTTTTGGCATAGAATTCTAGAGTTCTAGTAACGGTAGTGCCAACGGCAACGACTTTATGTCCAGCTTTCTTGGTTTCTTCGATGGCTTTCAAAGTCTCTTCTGGAATATGGAACCATTCGGAATGCATATGGTGTTCTTCGACTTTGTCGCTACGGATAGGCAAGAAAGTGCCAAGGCCAACGTGAAGGGTAAGATATTTAATATCAATACCTTTTTCTTTGAGCTCGTCCATGAGCTGGTTAGTCATATTGAGACTGGCGGTTGGAGCAGCAGCAGAGCCGAGCTGTTTGGCCCAGACGGTCTGATAGCGCTTAATATCTTCTGGGGTTGCATCGCGGTGAAGATATGGTGGCAATGGAACAGAACCATGATCTTCGACAATGTCTACTAGTGGGCGGGAAGAGCTGACGGTAGCGGTGCCGTTACCGAGGATTTCGCGAATTGTAACAGTATCTTCGGTCTTTTCGCCATCGCGTTTGTCAAGGATAGTCAAAATATCGCCAGCACGAAGCTTGCCATGATACATGACGGAGTTTAGATCGCTTTTGTGCTTTTCAAGAACGACTAGTTCGCGTGGATGATCGTTTGGAAGTTTGGCAAAAAGTCTAGCACGCATGACGCGAGTATCGTTAAGGATGACTAAATCGCCTGGCTCAAGAAAATCTGCCAACTTGGCGTAACGAGAATCTGTGATATTGCCATTATTCTTGTCTAGGACAAGAAGGCGAGTAGTGCCGCGAGTTTTTGGCGGTTCTTTAGCAATACACTCATCTGGAAGATTATAGTTATAATCTGAAACTAACATAGGGGATATTATACAATTTTTTATCTGTTTTGGCAAAGCTGGGCTTGTTATTTTGGTTAAGCTGTGCCATAATATATAAGCTTTTTACGAGTTGTAAAGGGTGCACATTTTGTAAGAAAGTACGGTGATAAGAACAATGATTGAGTTTTCTAGTTTTGATGATGCTACTTTCGTTACGCATAGTGGAAAGTTCCATGCGGACGAAGTAATGGCGACTGCTATTTTACTCGAACTTCGTGACGCCTATAAGCATGGCCTTATCAAGGATGAGGAGCTTGGTGCTTTGGCGGGGAAGTTTTCGAGTGATTCTTTTGTGCTTTGTCGTATTCCTGAGATTATGGGCGACATGGACACGAAGGGCAAATTCCTCTATGATATCGGCGGTCGTGATTATGATCATCATCAGTTAGAGCGAAACGGAAAACGAGATAATGGCATCTATTACTCATCTGTTGGCCTGATTTGGAAAGAGTTCGGAATGTTGATTTGCAAAAACGTCTTTCCAAAATCAGAAGATTTGACAAAGCGTCTTTGGGCTGCGATAGATAAAAAATTAGTGCAGGTCATTGATGCGGGGGATAACGGACAATTCCCTGAGATTGTAAACGAGATGCCTATAATGAACCTCGACGAATTGATTGGTGAGTTTAATCCGGTTTGGAAAGACAGCCAGACTATCGAATCTCAGAATCGTTGCTTTATTAAAGCGGTCGATTTTGCGGGTGGAATATTTGATAGAATGATGATTTGCGAAACAGCGAAGATCTCGGCAATTTCTACGGTAGAATCAGCAATTAACAAATCTGAAGATGGAGTTCTGATTCTCCCCAAGTATCTTCCATGGGAAGAGTATGTAATCAGCTCTGATAATCCCAAGGCAAGAAAAATCATGTTAGCAGTGTTTCCATCCAATCGTGATGAGGGCTGCTATGTCGTAATGTCCCCACGGGACGAATCTGGCAAGAGTAGAATGCTAATGCCGGCGAACTGGCGCGGAAAGCGCAACGAAGAGCTTGATGATTTTGTCGAGGGCGGTACGTTCTGTCATGCAAACGGCTTTATGGCTGTTGCAGATAGTTTCGAACATGCAGTTTCGATGGCTCATGCTGCAATTTCCGACCCTGGCAGCGAAATGCTTGCAAGCTAATAAGTTCACCTACTTTGTGTTCGGCCACTATATATGTGGCCGATTTTTATTGTCTCTATAACTAGATATGGTGTGAAGAAACTATTGACACACACTATATCTAGGGTTTAGAATAAAAGCATAAGCAACAACGCACGCTAAGAAGTAATAAGCAAAAGCAGCGTAGCGCAAAGCTAAAGCAAAAACGATAAACCAAGACAAGGATGGGGTTATGAAGAATATCATTTATTTTGATGCACGCGATAAAAAGAGCTTCGACTTTGAGCGTTATGCGAAGTCGCTCAAAACTCTCGCTGATGTTCCGGAGAAGGCAATCAAAGAAGCTCTCAAAAAAGTTGATCAATACGAAAATATGCACGTGAGCGTTCTAGTGGAGTTGGGAACGGCTTTGCTTGCAAAGTATGGTAACGAAGATATTGCGAAGAAGTATTTCGAATCTCATGACCAATACTTTGGTGGTAAGTTTGAGCGTTTGCGTCGTATTACGGGCTATCTTGTCGGTACGCTAGATAGATGGAATGATGGTAAGAAAGCAGAAGAGCGTGCACGCGTAAAGCATTCTGTTAATTCTAGTATCGATGATAATGAGCGTGCTAGCAGACTTGCCGAGCAGGCGATCGCTAGAAACGTTGCTTATGCAGCTTAGACTCCATTAGCTGGAAATATCCGCAGAAATGCGGGTATTTTTTTGTTGAAATTTGTAAAAAATCGATAAAAAAGTCCCAAATGTTAACTTTTGTTGCGGAAATGTAAGGCGTAGTTGGTGGTAGTTTTCGTTGCGCAACCATATAATTAGGGCATAAATTATTTAATTTAAGGAACATTTATATGACATTACCAGAAAGATTAACAAAGCTTCGCAAGCTTGCTGGCCTTTCGCAAGAAGAGGTTGCAGAAAAGCTTGAAGTAACAAGGCAAACAGTTTCGAAGTGGGAAACCGGCCAATCTAGTCCAGATCTAGATAAGGTATTACCACTTTGTGGACTATATAATGTAACACCTGATGAATTGTTACATGATGGTGGAACCGAAGGAGCAGAAAAAGAAATCGCCGAGAATAACTTTGCCCGTTCAGAGGAACAGGATGAAAGGATTATGGCAAAGAAGAAACTAACAGGTATTCTTGGCGGCGTATTATTATACTTCGTCGCAATTGCATTTATCATGATTGCGATTCCTGTTATGCAGATTAGTCCAGTAGTTGCTAGCGCAATCTTTATTCTATTATTCGCAGCTGCAACGCTCATTATTATTTATTCTTCTATTATCTATAAGAAGAAATCGCATAAAAAGATAGCTGATACAAAAGAGAAAAAGCTATACAAGACTATTGATAGTGTTTTGGCATTTTCGACTTTGGCTGTCTATCTACTCGTAAGTTTCATGACTATGGCATGGCATATTACTTGGATTATTTGGATCATTTATGCCGTACTTAGCCAGGCCGCAAAACTAATTATTATGTTAACTACAGGAAAGGACGTTGATGATGACGAAGAATAATCGTGGAGGCTTGATTGCCGGAATCATAGTTTTATTTCTCATTGCTGCTAGTCTTGGTGTATTTCTTGTCTTTGCTATTGGCCATTTTGGTGGTTTCAACTTTGGTGGCTTTAGCTTGGGTGAAAGTGATCGCTTGGCGCTCGAGAAAGAATTTGAGCTAGATAATGTTAATTTGATTAGCTCGGATAGCGATGCTGCAAATATTCATATTTCAAAGAGTACTGACGGTGCAGAAAAAGTTAAGGTACGTATCTTAGCAGAAGAGAAAGTAACGGTTTCTGCCGAGAAGAATGATAGCTCGATTGATATTTATGCTAAGGAAGAATGTCACTTTATTTGCTTTGGCCAAAAGAAGAGCACGATTGATATTGTCTTGCCTGAAAATTATGAGGGTGATTTTAAAATCAAATCCGATGCGGGCGATATTGATATCGATGATTTTGAGAAAGCTAGTCTAGACCTTAATGCCGATGCTGGCAATAATAAAATTGGCAAACTAAAAGCGATTGCGGTAAATGTCGATGCTGGCAAAGTAGAAATCGAGGGCGCAGAAAACATTAATGCTGAAATTGATGCGGGCGATCTTCGCATTAACGAATGTACGAACAAGCTTTACGTAAAGAATGATACGGGAAACGTCGAAATTGATAATCTAAGTCTTAAGGAAGATTCTACAGTTATCGTCGATGTTGGTAATATCAAAATTAATAACGTTGGCGATGTTCGCGTAGATGTAAATAAGAGCGTTGGCAATAGTAGTGTTAATGGCGGCAATCCAAAAGCCGATGTTAATCTTACTGTTAAAGCAGACGTTGGCAATATAGACATTCGCTAAACAAAAAACCACCAGTTTTGCTGGTGGTTTTTGGTGATTAGTTTTGCAGGAAAGCTTCACAGTATTCTTTGATTTTTGGCAGTTCTAGGCCGCTGACGCAGGCAGATTTCCAGCCAGCGTTTTTGGCTGCAGCGACGTTAGCTTCCGTATCGTCAAGGAAGAGGATATTTTCTGGCGAGATTGAAACTTGCTCGTTAATGCGACTATAGATTTGTGGATTTGGTTTTGATAAGCCAAGATCGAAAGAGAAGAATAGATAATCATAATCTTCGAGTTTGAGCTGTTTCGAAATGCGCTCTTTGTCTAGAACGATGAGGTTGGACAGGATACCAATACTACAGCGATCTTTTAGGCTGGTTTCGTAGCTTGAAACTTCTGGATAATAATCGGTTTTTGAAAGATGTTCTAGGAAGTTCTGTTTGAAATCTTCGAAGTTTCCGGATAATCTCAAGTCGGCTTTGATTTGATTGTATTTTGTCTCGAGCTCTTCTAGGGTTCTTGCGGAAGTGATGTCGTATTTGTCTAGGATTTTTGATTCTAGAATATCTTCGCCAGTGTAACCGAGTTTAGAAAAGACGTCTTGATAGGCCTTAAAGAAGGAATAACCGGTTTTATGACTATCTACAATGCCGCCCCAGTCGAAAAGAATTAGTTTTGATTGTTTCATGCAGTAATTATATCAAGAGTGTTAATATAGCTAACAAGTATGCAAGAAGATTTGGAACGATTATTAAAGCTAATGAAAACAATTAAATATGGTTGGGTTGGCTATGATGGCGAAAAGCACGAAAGAATAGGGAAGAAATTTGCCGAAGAATATCGTTTGCAATTAAAGTCTGATCTTCTTTCGACGAAGCTAGGTGTTTGCTGGGACCAGGTAGAATATGAAGCTTGGGTGCTTGGCGATACCTGCGAGTTTAAACGCATCGCATTTGTATACTATGGTGAAAAAGAAATGCCATCACATACTTTTATTGTTGTGCATGAAGATAATGATTGGTTCTGGCTAGAGCATGCTTGGGGACGCAAGGCAGGTGTTTATAAGTTCGGTAGTCTAGAAGAATTGTTGAAGGCGGCTATGAAGGATTGGATAAAAGATTTTCCTCTACCAGACGATTATGACAAGGATAAAATTGCGATTTATGACTATTCAGAGCCACTCACGAATCTAAGCTCGGATGAGTTTTATAGGCATCTTGAGACTGGAAAGAAGATTTCTACAAAAGGAATCGTAGATTAGTAAAATCCCCCAAGCGATTCGCCTGGGGGATTAATTGTGTGGCAGATTATGCAGCATTGATTTTCACAGCGCCGTGAGCGAGCAGCTCAATTGCAGTACTAACCGCTACTGCATCTGCCAGCTCGGAAACAATCGCAATTGTGCCGTTCTTGCCATCAAGATGGCTAAAGCGAACGACGGCGATTCTGCCATTGTGGATACCAACACCAAAGAGAACATTGCCATGCTTCGAATGAAGCAGGAAGAATGAGTTCATCTCGGGATGTTGCTCGTAAGAGCACTCGTAGCCATCGGCAGTAAGCAATTGCTCGAGCATAAGAAATCTCTCGGCCATGTGAATTCACCTCCTCTCTAAAGTGGTGGAGAACCGAAAGGTTCGCGGACGTGCGTCTGATGTAGAGTTTATACCATTTTTTAAGGTAAAAGTCAATGCGGTAATGTAAAGGTATAATATATAGATATGGGATACGTAGGAAGTTATTTATGGAAAATGCGTCAGAAATTTGAGCACGACACGGTTATGTCTGCGACAACTGACGTAATACCGATTCGTGACGGTAAAATATGCATGGTTCTAAATAGGGAGCATCGTTTCTGGAGTTTTCCTGGCGGCCATGCAGAGCTAGGTCTTTCTTGGCAGGAAGCTGCAAGGAAAGAGTTGGCGGAAGAGGCTGGTTTAGTTGCAAAAGATGAAGATATGAAGCCTTTTGCAAGTATTTCTGGATATACGATTACTTATGGATATAATGATCCGGTTAACCTTTTCTCGCTAAGTTTTGTTTGTGAGAAGTTTGATGAACATGATATTGAAGATGAGGAAGAAATCGCAGAGAAACACTGGTTTGAATTTGATGAGATTGATGGGCTAGAGAAATCTGTATATGCAGACGCGATTTGGAAAGCATACAAAAAGTATTTGGAAACGGGCGAGTTTCAGCAGGTAGTGCTTAGGAATAACTAGCCTTTTGTAGATTAGCTCAAAAGATGGTATAATAACAGATAAGAATTATAGAAAGGTCTTATTTTGAGTTTACAAATTGGAATTGTTGGTCTTGCAAACGTTGGTAAAAGTTCGCTTTTTAATGCTTTGACAAATGCTGGCGCATTGTCCGCGAACTATCCTTTTGCAACGATTGAGCCAAATACTGGTATTGTTGGCGTGCCAGACGAAAGATTGAATGTCTTAGCAAAAATGTATGGAGCGGCAAAAGTTGTTCCTGCGACAGTAGAATTCGTAGATATTGCTGGACTAATTGCAGGCGCATCAAAGGGTGAAGGTCTTGGTAACAAGTTCCTTGCTAATATTCGCGAGTGCAAGGTTATTTGCCATGTTGTTCGCGTGTTTAAAGATAGCAACGTTACGCACGTTGCGGGCGGACCAGATCCAAAGCGCGATATTGAAACGGTAGAGTTAGAACTTGCTCTTGCCGATATCGAGACGCTAGAGAAGGCAATTCCAAAAATGCACAAAGATACAAAGAGTGGTGATAAGGATGCTATTAAGCGCGAAGCAAACGCTCAGAAAGTTTTGGATGAACTAAAGTCTGGTAAAACTCACGTTGCTTCAGTTGAAGGTTTGGAACTTCTTAGCGCAAAGCCGGTGTTCTATATGTTCAATATGGACGAAGACGAGCTTGTAGATGAAGCAAAGAAGAAAGAGCTTGCCGATATGGTTGCTCCGCAGAAGTGTGTGTTTGTAAACGCTAAACTAGAGGCCGAAATGGCAGACATGTCCGCAGAAGATAAACAGGTATTCCTAGACTCTTATGGAATCAAGGAAGATGGCCTAACTCAGCTAGTCCATGTTGCTTACGACACGCTTGGCCTTCAGAGTTATCTTACTGCTGGTGATAAAGAATGCCGTGCATGGACAATTCCAAAGGGCGCAACAGCTCCGCAAGCTGCAGGCGTAATCCATACGGATTTTGAACGTGGTTTCATCGCTGCAAATATTTGCAAATTCGATGATCTTGTAAAGCTCGGTTCGGAGAAGGCAGTTAAAGAAGCTGGTCTCATGCGTACAGAAGGCAAAGATTACGTTATGCAAGACGGCGACGTCGTAGAGTTTAAGTTTAACGTTTCTAAATAATATATAAATAAAAGGTCGCGTTCAAGGATGAAGGGCGCGATTTTTGTATAAAATGTTTGTGCTTAGGATTACGTTTATGCTAATATAATAGTATGAGTCTAAGTTATGGTGTGGGTAGCTTCTTTGCACTAGATGTGGGCACGGATGCATTACGTATGGTCGAATTGACAAGCACTGGAAAGCAGGGCTGGTCTTTGTCGCACTTTGCGTATGTTCCTGTGAGCCGTCAGATTTTGCAGGATAGCAGTGACGCTGGTAAGCGTCGCCTCGGTGAAACGATTGCAAGTGCAGCCGAGCAAGCCGGAATTAAAACAAAGAAAATTGCTCTAGGTTTACCATCTAGCAAAACATTTACGACTATTATTGAGATTCCTACTCAGGATAATAAGTCGATGGATAAGATTATTCGCTATCATGCGGATCAGTATATTCCAATGCCTATTGATGAGGCCACAGTGGATTATGTAATTTTGGGACCAAGCCCAAATGATCCTCAGGTAACTGAAGTTTTGCTTTCATCGACGGCAACAAAGTACGCAGAAGAGAGAATGGAAGGCGTAGAGGCCTTTGGTTTTGATTTGATTGCAATGGAGCCAGATTCCATAGCGATGTCTCGTGCTTTGACGCCTCCAGGCATTACTGATGCTAGGTTGATAATTGACTATGGTGAAGACTCAACGGATTTGACAGTCGTATATAACGGCGCGCCTCGTTTGGTACGCTCGCTTCCTGGCGGCTTGTCTATTCTAACCCGCACTGTAGCAGGTTCTCTCAACGTAAAAGAGAGTCAAGCTAGACAGTTTATCTTGAAGTTTGGTCTTGCACAAGACAAACTTGACGGTCAGGTATTTAAAGCCCTTGATCAGCCACTAGAAAACTTTGCTGGTGAGCTTACGAAGTCTGTAAACTTCTTCCGCGCAAAGTATCCAAATATCAATGTTGGTGGAATCCTTCTTTCTGGATTTGCAGGTATTATTCCATTCTTAGGCGAATATATTGAAGCTAAGACTGGAATTGCAACATCTGAAGGTACTCCATGGCAGATGGTCCGTGTAACGCAACAGCAACAGCAGGCATTGTCTCAGGTTGCAGCTGAGTTCGCAGTAGCGATTGGCTTAGCGGAAAGGACAAATAGTAGATAATATGTTTGAAATTAGTTTAGTTCCTGAAGTAAAAGCGAAATTGCTTCGCCAAGAAAAAATACGCAATCTAGTTATTATTTTGTGTATCTTTGTAGCAATTGGCTGCGGCGCAATTCTATTGATTTTGACAGGTATTATTAGCGGTCAGGGCATTGCTCTTAATGCTAAAGATCATGAAATTGCTTGCCGTATTGGTGATGGTAGCGCTCAAGACAAGAACTGCTCGAAGTTCGGTACAGCTATCATGAAGACTGATAACCTTGACGAAATGCTTTCGGTTCAAAACCAGATGAATAACATCGGTACATTGAATGCGAACAAGGTTAAGTTCTCTCGCATTTTCCCAATGCTAAGTGTTCTTTTGATTAATAATAACGGTTATTCGATTAAGGCTTCTGAGGTAAATCTAGATTTCGCAAGCCAGACAATCACCTTTGATGCTGTCGGTTATTCTGAAAGCCGTGTTTACTCGAACTCTCTAGCCGCTTTCAAGGCTAGCGCTAATACATCTTACTTTGATTATGGTGATTATATCGGTGTTGATGAAAACCAGAACGAGTTCACAATTCCTAGCTTCTGTATTACAGAGCTAAAGAGTGCAGTTAATGGTTATCTCTATGGTATCTATCATCGCTATACTCCAGGCTGTGAAGCAGATATGATAAGCAAGGAAGACGACAAGAAGGACGAAGGCGAGGGTTCTACTACAGACGATTCCGAAAAGAAAGTTGTCCATTCTCCTAAAGATGTATTTATTCGCCGCACATACAAGTCTGTTGATGATATGAGCGACTACAAGAACGGCAATAATAAAGAAGATGAGAATAAACTTCTTGCCAAGGCTAATGAAGTTGCTAAGACTCAGGGTTTGATCTCTGCTGATATTGAAGCAGCTCCAACTGGCTTCTACTTCTCGAGTAGTTGTGTACAATACGATGCTGATGGCGACTTCAGTGAGGAAGCTACTCGCAATCAGTGCCCAATTTCACCAGCTGGTATTGAAGCATCTGACTTCGGTTATGGCCGCGATGAAGCAAATAATCCAGTATTTAGCTTTTCGGTTACAATTCCATACTCGAAAGAGATTTTCGCTCAGTCGAGCCATCATGTTGTATTCAATGGCCCAACACGCAAGAACGTAACTCCAAGCTACAAACAGTTTGATGACATGTTCGCAAAACCGGCTAAAGATGTCGTGAAGGAGGACAAATAATGGCAAAACCACGTAGTTCTGCGGATAGTGAAGGTGCATCCGTATTGAAGCGCATCAAAATCACACGCGCACAAAAGATCATGTTTGGTTTCGTGTGTGGTGCTTCTATTATCTTTGGTGTCACTTTAGTCCTAAGTATTTATTTGATTAGAACAATTTCCTTCAATGCTAAGGTCGATAGCCAGAAGGGCATGGTTATCGATGCATTAAAGAAAGATCAAAATAATCTTAACCAACTTGCTACATCCATCGATAATCTTTCAGAAAACGAGTATCTCGAAGTTGTCGCAAAGGAAAGAAAGAACGAGCTTTACAACTGTTCTGACTATGTAGACAAGAAGTCATTTAGCGATGGCGATGAGATCAGTGCTGAAGATATTGAAAAGATGAACGCTTGTTCTTCGCTTCGTGTTATCGCTGAGGCTATGCCAACGGTTTCTTCGAATGTTTCGAGCCAGGATATCGCAATTGGGACTTATGCTCAGCTAGAGAAGATTCTTGATGTAGCAAACGTCCGTGGTAATACTACCGACGATGATGGCATCATGAGTGTTGATGAGTCCGGTACAAGTGACTTTACAGATACTGCTAAGCAGGGTGTTACTGTTAAGCCAGTAAGTACTCTCGAAGCGAGTGTAAATCTTGAAGATGGTTCTGCTCAGATTTATAGTTTCATGGAGACAGTCGACCGTTCGATTCGTAATTTCGATCTCCAGAGTGCTACTCTTGAGCTTGGCGATTCGATGAAGTTTACTGGCAGCTACTATACCTATTACACAAACCCTGTAACTCTTGAAGTTAAGAAACGTGTAATTTGCGCAGACAAGTCTAGCGATGCTTGTAAGAAAAAGGGTGGCGACAAGAGCCTAAAGAGTAAATAGCGATAAGAAAGGAAATAAATGAAGAGTACAGATATAGCATTGATTATCCTAATCGCTGCAATTTCAATTGGCATTTCTTTCTGGGTTACTAACGCTGTTCTTGGTGACCCAGCAGAATCTGTTGCCGAAGTCAGTTATATTGACGACATCGGTGGCATTGTTGCTGGTCCGGATCCAGAAACCTTTAATACCTTTGCGTTGAACCCAACAACGGATGTTGTTGTTGGCTGTGATGCGGGTCAGACTTGGGTTTCTATTCGCTGTGTTGATAACGATAAGATTATCTATGACAAGAATGGTAACATCGATGCTGATGCAACGAATGCTAACTATGATCCAAATGCTCCAAAGGAAGAAGAACAAACTCCAGAAGAGAATCCAGAAACTCCAGAAAATCCAGTAGACGAAAACATTAACGAGGGCTTTTAGTTTCCGCGAGCTTTATAGCTCGAAATAATCCAAAAGAAAATATGTTACTGACTAAGGAACAACAAGACAAAATTGTCGATATATTGATTGACTATGGCTTGGTAGATATTAATGCTGCCAAGAAGGTTTATGCTGAAGTAATTAAAAGCGGTCAGCCAATTTTGGCTGCTTTGAAAGCTAAGGGTGTTGCAACCGATGACTGTATTCAGCATGCTACGGCAATTGTTATTGATTCTCCTTATGTTGATCTTAGAAATCTTCGCTTTGATAAAGATTCGCTCTTAAGAATTCCTCAGAATATCGCTCAGCAATCTCGTGTAGTACCGCTAAATGTTAAGGATGGACAGCTTTATGTTGCTGTTCTTGATCCTTCAAACATTCAGCGCATCGATTATATTACTACGCTTGTAAAGATGCCGGTTAAGGTTGTTATGACCTCTGATGCTGGTATCGATAATGCGTTATTGCAATATGTAGCCGACCTTAAGGATGTTAATCGTGCGGCTGCGAACGAGGAAAAGGAAGCGAAGAGCCATAGTGGTGATGCTCAGACGATTACTCAGGACTCGCCAATTTCTAAGGCGCTTTCTTCGATTTTGGATTATGCTGCAAAATCTAAGGCTTCAGATATTCATATTGAGCCTCTAGAAAAATCTTTGGTTATTCGTTGTCGTATTGATGGTGTTCTTCGTAAGGTCATGGAGCTTCCGAAATCTATCGAGCCGGCTCTAGTTAGCCGTATTAAGATTATGGCTCGTCTAAAGATTGACGAACACCGTACGCCTCAGGACGGTCAGTTTACCGTTATTGTAAACGATAACGAAATCGACCTTCGTATTGCTATCTCTCCAGTTGTTTGGGGTGAGCAAGTTGTTATTCGTCTTTTGGATAAGACGGGTACGGCTATGGAAGTAGAGAAGATGGGTATGACGGGCCGTGCGCTTCGTGATGTTCTTGAAGGCATTTCCAAGCCAAATGGTATGATTTTGACTTCTGGTCCTACAGGTTCTGGTAAGTCTACGACGCTTTATGCTTTGGTTCAGAAGATTAAGAATGAATCAATTAATATTGTTACGCTCGAGGATCCAGTAGAGTACAAGATGGATGGCGTAAATCAGATTCAGGTGAATCTTGATGCTGGTTTGACGTTTGCTTCTGGTCTTCGTTCTATCTTGCGCCAGGACCCTGACGTTGTTCTTGTAGGTGAGATTCGCGATGCCGAAACTGCTGGTCTTGCTGTTCAGGCGGCTTTGACTGGTCACTTGGTGTTCTCGACATTGCACACGAACTCTGCAGCAGGTATCTTGCCTCGTCTTCTCGATATGGGCATCGAGCCATTCCTTATTGCATCGACTTTGAATACGGTTATTGGTCAGCGTCTTGTCCGCCGTGTTGCGGAACGCCACGACAGCTATCGCTCAAGTGAGATGCAGACTCAGGAAATTAACAGTGCTATTGGGCAGTTGCTTCCAAATTCGGCTGCGGCGGTCGGTCCGGTTAGCGATGATCTTGGTTATACAAATTTGCCAATTGCTAATAATCAGGGTTATACGCTCGTGAAGGGCGTAGATTCCGATGAGGCTCCTGGTGGTTTCAAGGGTCGTGCTGGTATTTATGAGACGATTACGGTTGATGAAGATATTCAGAAGTTAATCATTGCTCACGCTACATCTGCAGACATCATGAATGTTGCTAAGATGAAGGGCACCGTAACGATGCGCCAAGATGGTTTCTTGAAAGCTTTGAGTGGTGTTACGACGCTAGACGAAGTTAACCGCGTGGCAAGTGACTTGGCATAAAAAGGATAAACCCTCGGAGATATTACCGAGGGTTTATTTTTTGCGGATGTTTAGTATATTACGTTTCTGTAATGGCCGGAATCTCTGAGACTAAGATCTGTGTCGGTGCGTCCCGAGTAGTCATGTTGGAGATTAAGATAAGCTTCGTTTGCTAGATTATCGTCGGTATCTCCGATGGCATACCAGTAATAATCTGCATAATCGTTACCGAGGTAGCGCTGAATGCAAATGGCGATATTTCTGGTCTGTGCAGGATGAACGAAACTCAGATAGAGTCCACGTCCGCAGCATTTTGTGCCTGCGGCTCGCATCGAAGCTTCGAAGGTTGAGATTCCGTAGCGAGATTCTGTTTCGAGAATGTCGATGCTAAAATCTGTTGGCGGTGCTTTGATGATTCTAAAACTATTGTTTGAGCATTTAGTGAGTTTTAGATCAGGGAAGAAGGCCATGGCTTTTGCTTCTTGGGCTGCTTTGACAAATGCAGGATCGGCAAGAATATAGTCGTCGCGGGGTAGCTCCGAATTGCCGGGGTTTCTCCACGAAATCACGGACGCATTGTCCGAGAAAGAATTGTTTGCATCTCGGTTGAGATGCGGACTAATGCTTCGGCCGAGGTTAGGTCCATACGCAAGTAACATAAAAACACTTCCTTTCTAAGACAAAGAACTAACAGCCTCTTGTGCAAAAGGATGTCGTTAGGCTGAATTATATAAGAAAATGGAGATTTGTCAAGAAGGAGGAGTGATTGAGAGAGGTTAAAAAAGTGCGGGTTGAGAGAGAGCGCATCGCTTCGCGATGCTTGCATTGATCGTCGCCTCGGAAAAGCCGAAATGCGTGGCATTTCTTCGTTTTCTCTCGGCTTCTCCAAAGCGCGAACTACGTTCGCATCTCTCTAACCCGTAACAGAAGCATAAAAAAATATCCTTTCGGATATTTTTATGCTTCTGGTGCGGGTTGAGAGAGTCGAACTCTCATGTTGAGTTTGGAAAACTCACATAATAACCGTTATATGAAACCCGCACGGCTTCACTTTATATATGGGGTGGGTAAAAGGGTTCGAACCTTCGACCTTCGGTGCCACAAACCGACGCTCTAACCAGCTGAGCTATACCCACCATATATATGGAAGTATTATATCAGATAGACAATGCTTTTTCAATCGTTATGATTATAGGGCTGGAGATAGAATTAGATAGGCAAGATAGCCTAGACCAGCACCGGCTGCAAGAATAAGGACGATAATAATTGCCCAGAACCATCCTGGTTTTTCTTTGCTATCTTTGACGACCTTGGTTTTCTTGGCTTTCTTATCTTTTTTGGTAGCAACTTTAGTATATTCGTTTTCTTGAGGGATTTCGTCTTCTTGGACAAATTCTGAAGAATTAGGGCCTACGCCGAGTGGGCGTTTTGCGACTTTTGCGCTTGCGTCTGGACGAAGGAATGGGGAACGAACGCCAAGGGAATAGTTATTGGCGTTTGGCGCGGATTTTTCGCTTGGACTCTTTGTAAGGGTCGCGACGGCATTCTTTGCTGCTGCTGCAGTTTCTTTGGCCTGTTCTGGGGCAACTTCTGGAGTTGGCTCTGGTTTTGCTGCGACTTTTACGGCTGCAGGCTGCGCAACTGGTTTGGCAGGTGCAGCTTTAGAAACGGTTGGGCGAACTGGAGCTACAGGTTTTGCAACGCGCTTTACTGGAGCTGCTTTTGGCGCGACAGGAGTAGCAATCTGCTTAACTGGAGCAGGGCGCAAAGTCTGGTGAGAAGCAGTGCGATAGGCTGGCATAGAAGGAGTAGCGGTTGCAAAATGTGCTACGCGCTTTGGTTTTTCTGGTTCTGCTTCGGCTTTTTTGGCAACTGCTGGGGCTTTGCGGCGAGAAACTCCGCCAACAAAATCCATGTATGTGCGGCGCCTTGGTTGCTGAACGGCAGCTTTTGGAGTAGTTTTTACTGGAACTGAATTAGAAGAAGTGGTCTTTGGAGCAGAGCTACTCTTAGATCTAGCGCGCGAAGCTTCCTTTACGGCTCTATCTAGTTCGTTGTAGTCTATATTATCGCTCATCGTATTTACCTTTTGCTGATTCTACGATAGCACAAAAAGAATCTGCTATCAAACTGGCGTTGCCGACAAGTAAGCCATCGATGCCAGGGATGTTCAAATATCCAGGTGCGGTGCTTGGATTGACTGAGCCGCCATAGAGAATTGGAAGATCCATTGCAGTTTCGTCGCCATAGAGCTTGCTGATGTGGCGACGGATTAGAAGCTGGGCTTCTTTGATGTCTTCTGGTTTTGCCGGGCGAGCGTTCTTATTACTAGAAATTGCCCAAACTGGTTCGTAGGCGATAATAACCTTGTTGATATCTTCTTCGCTAACCTGAGACAAGCCACCGATAAGCTGATCATAAATGGCAGCGCTAGTTTCGCCATTTTTGCGCTCTTCGGCAGTTTCACCGATGCAGAGTACTGGGGTTAGGCCGTTGCGGATAGCAGCAGCGACCTTTTGTGCGATATCTTTGTCGCTTTCGTTGAATAGATAGCGGCGCTCGGAATGGCCAACGATGGCATAATCTACAAAGCTGCGAATTTGAGAAATAGATACTTCGCCAGTGAATGCGCCATAATCTTGCCAGTAAAAATTCTGTGCAGCTAGCTTGAACTGGCGGCGATTAATCTGCAAAGATAATGGTTGCAAAGAAACAAGGGAAGGCGATAGAACAACCTGAACGTTTCGCATGGCTGGAATGCGATTGCTGAGGCGATGCAAGTATAGGCTGGCCTCACCAGGGGTAAAATTCATTTTCCAGTTTGCAATAATATAGGTTTTTCTAGCGCTTATCATGTATCTATTTTAGCATAAGCGACAAGAATTCAGTAGGTAGCAAAAAGCTACGCCCCCAAGTGGAAGCGTAGCTTTGAGTTGTTTATTCGCTTACTAGGCCAAGGATGCCACGAAGTGCATAAGCAGTGTCTTCGTGTGAGCGGACAGTAATAGTGTCGATGCCCATCTGAACGACTGGGTAATCGTTGCCGCCTGGCTGGGTCATATCGCCGAAGTATAGAATGTCTTTCTTTTCGACTTTTAGCTCTTCCATGAGGTGGGTCATACCAAAGACCTTGTTCATGCCAGGAATGAAGGCATTAATAGAGGTGGTGCCGCCAACTTCGTATTCAAAATCTGGGGCGAGTTCTTTGGCGCGTTTGACGATTGCATCGCGTTTCTTGTGATCTGGGTCCCAAGCATACTTAACGTCTGTGCCGGCTTTCTGGCCAAGAGCAGAGAAGGTAACCTGAGATAGGCGGTTTTCGATAATCTCGTCGCCTTCCTGAAGCTTATCTTCTTCCCAGTAACCAAGCTCTTCGGCTGCGGTCTGGATTGCCTTAGTAATTTCGGCGACCTGTTCATCGGTAAGTGGGTAGTTATAGACCTGATCCCAATCCTTCTTCTCGATATTGTAGCGGTAGTACTGTGTGCCTTGTGCTACAAAGAGATGAAGATGGCTGAGCTGTTCTGGGGTAGCGTTGGTAAGGCGATTTACGATCTGAATAAGGAATTGATCGAACTTCTGGCCAGAGATTGGGCAGATTTCGAAATGATCGAGACACTTGGTAAGGAGGTCTGCAATCTCGTCAGGGATTGGAGTTTTTGCGATATTTAAAGTTTGGTCAATATCGAAAGATAAGACTTTTTTCATATTTTGTCCTTGTTTATGGTTGTATTTTATTGAAGAGTTTCATAATTTTCAAGGTATGAAAATGCCCCCGCACTGGATGTGCAGGGGCGGGGTGCGGGGTTGGAGCGTCGACGATTACGATTAGCCGTTGAGGCTTGCGTTGAAGACGGAGTAGAACTCGTCAAGGGCCTCTTCGGTGTCATCGTCGTCAGAGTGATAGCGGTCGCCGTCGTAAGTCATTCCGTTCTTAGACTTGAACGGCTTCTTAGGCTCGGGCTTCTTGGCGGGCTCGGACTTCTTGGGCTCGGATTTCTTGGGCTCGGGGGTCTTAGACTTTGTGGGTTCGCTCTTCTTGGGCTCACCCTTCTTGTCCTTGTCCTCGTCCTCATCCTCGTCGTCCGGAGTCTCGTCATCGTCGTCTGTGGACTCGTCATCGCCATCATCGCTGCCATCGCCGTCGACAGACTCTACCAGAATGTGATAGAGGTCATCCCAGAGTGCGGCGTAGTCGGTTGTGCTGGTTTCGTCGGGCACGATCTCGAAAACGAAAGTGCCGAGCTCGTTGCGATAGGTCATGGTGTAGAAGCCATGCACCTCGTCAGCAGTGAGGGCGTTGTACACAGGATCTCTGAGGAGATCTGCGAACTTGTCGTCGTCGAGGACGCCAGCCTGATCAGGGTTGTACTCGATCACGATGGATTCGAGCTCCTTAGTGCTGTCGTCACGGGTGATGGTTGCGCTGAGGCCGTTGGTCTTGTTGATTAACTTTTCGCTCATAATAGTTACCTCCGTAGTAGGAAAGATTTTTCTTATTCGCGAGTGCGATATAAGGTCCTATTGGACGCTAGACGTGTAAAATTTATACGCCTGGCGCCCAATAGGCAATCTTTCGGAGGTAAACCCCGTTAAGATGCTATGTCTAGAGTTCCTCCCTAAACATGACTTTATTTTAGCATAAATGGTTAAATATGTCAATACATATGCCACATTTTATAGGTAAAATGGCTTAAAAACAGGAAAAAGGCTGCATTTCTGCAGCCTTTCAGAGGTTATTTTCGCCTTTTGTACTTTGACGGTCTCACCGGATTAGGAGTGATGCCTTGCTTGACGAGCATTTTGTTGATCTCGTTGCTTTTGGTTGGCCATCCAGGAGCATGCCAGAAAACAAACAGTTTTTTGACTGTCTTCCGAAGTTTCTTGGTAGATTCTTCAGAGAATTTTCTTGCACCAACTGGATAATTAACTATAACGAACACTTTGCCATTGGGATTGGTATCGGTTCGGATAGTCAGAGAAGCGCCACCACTTTTAGCAGTAGGGATAATTTCGTCAAGTTTTTTAAGTAGGCTTTCTGCCTGAGCCGGAGTGATGGTTTGTCCTCTAGGGGTTTCGATCAAGATTTGGGATTTTGTCCGAATTTCTACGATTTTCCACCCTGTAAAGAACTCATCTGCACTCAGATTGAATTCCTGTCCGTCCATGCGGTCGTTTCCGGGACATTCACGGATGACCATGATTTTGTCCTTCTTCTGTCTCTTTTTCTCTTTGGCGATTATACCTGCATAGGTGATGTGCCAAACTGTTTGAGAAAGAATGATAAACCAGTATACGATAAACGCGATGATGGCCAGAATAGCCAAAACGAATACTACTTTCAGCATACTAACACCTCCTAAAGTATCTCTGTGAAAGTCTTATATATTTTACCATAAAATGTCTAAAAAGTCAATTAGGGCTTATGGTTTTTCGGGAACAAAAAAGACGAGCTTTTGGCTCGTCTTGAGGCTTATTTTACGTAAGCAAACTTGTTTTTGCCGCGCTTGATAAGGCTTAGCTCGGTAATATCGATATCTTCTGTGACTTTTTGGCCGTTTACAGAGATAGCGTTGCTGCTCAGGAACTTGCGGGCTTCGCCTTTGCTGCTTGCGAGTTCGGTAGCGACGAGGATTTCGGATAGCTTTTGACCCTTATCTGCGGTAGGGAAGCTTTCGGCTAGGAGCTTGTGGTCGTTGTCGTCTAGCTGATTGAAATCCTGATCTTTAGCAAAGAGGAATTCACTGAGCTTGGCGGCACTGTTTGCAGCTTCTTCGCCATGAACAACAGCGGTAATGCGGCGACCGAGTTCTTTTTGGCCAAAGCGAGCAGATGGATTTTCGTTGTGTTTGGCAAGGATTTGCTCGAGTTCTTCTGGGGTTACAAGAGTATACATCTTGAAGAAGCGGTCTAGATCATCGTCAGACTGGTTGAGCCAGAACTGATAGAAGTCGAAGACGCTGGTCTTGGTGCTATCTAGCCAGACAGCGTTGCCTTCGGACTTGCCGAACTTGCGACCAGTAACTTTATCAATAACAAGAGGGCAAGAGTAGGCGTCTGCCTTGGCGTCTTCTAGGCGCTTGATTAGGTGGATACCAGAGGTGCAGTTGCCATACTGGTCAGCGCCACAGAGCTGAAGGTCTACGTTGTGTGTGCGGAATAGGTGTAGGAAATCGTAGCCCTGGATAAGGGTGTAGCTGAACTCGGCATAAGAGATACCAGAGCCACCTTCGCCGATACGGTTCTGAACGAACTGACGATCAAGAAGCTGAGTCATACTGAAAGCCTTGCCGATTTCGCGTAGGAATGGAAGGAATTTGACTTCGCTAAACCAGTCGTAGTTGTCCAAAATCTCGGTGTTTTCTGGGGAGTGGGTAACCTTGACGATCTGTTTTGCAAGGGCGACTTTGTTCTTTGCGATTTCGTCGAGACCTTTGAGATCGCGCTCGACGGTGTCCTTTGGGTCGCCAATCTGACCAGTTGCGCCGCCAACAAGATAATAAGGAGTATATCCGTGGCGAACAAAACAAGCGCACATCATGAGGGCGGCAAGGTGGCCAATATGTAACGAATCGGCACTTGGATCGGTACCCCAATAGAAATTGCGCGGAGCTTTGTCTAGGTCAGTGATATCTTCCAGGGTGTTTTCTGCATAGAAGCCACGCCACTGGAGCTCTTCGGATAATTTCATTTGTACTCCTTAAATTTTTATTAACTTTAATATTATATCATCTTTTTTAAGGGGTGGCGAATCGCGAATTAATAGCGCTTATGGTATAGTAGAGTAAAGATTAAACGCCCGGAGAACAAAAAGTGAATTACGATAAACTCAGTAACAACGAAGAAAACTCTGATGCTGTAGAAAACGAGTGGACAAAAGCTTTTGAGACTCCAGAAGATGGCCCTATTGAGAAGACTGATGGCGGTATCGAGACACAAGCCGATAACGCCGTGGAGGCTCATGAACAGCAGGAACGCCATCCATTAGCGGACGTAGAACCGGGTTTAGCGGTGGATGTGTATAAGAATACACATCCTGGTTATGCTTCTAACGAAAAATGGCGCGAAGATTTTTCTAGTTGGCAGAGCGAAGAGTGGGGTGTTGGGCTCGAGGGCTATGATACTTTGACGGATGAGGAAAAGGCCGATTTTGCGACCTTTGTCCATGATGAGATGGTGAAAGATTGGCGCGAAGAACAGGCGCAGGCGCAAGCTGAGGCTGACGAGATTAATTCAGCAGTCGGTCAGGGCGTTCAAGAGATTTGGCAGGCTCAAGCGAGAGCGGGTCTAACCGAAGATGATAGCCGTTCTGGTGCCGCGCAAAGAGCTATGATTAGTGATGCTTTGCGTGAGAATGGTGGCGATGCTCAGAGTATTAAAGATGAAACCGAGCGACAACTAGGCGAAATTCAGGGTGTCGTTGCTGAGGGTGAACGTGCGGATAGAGCTTACGATGCGGTAGGAAGAGCACAAAGGGCGATCTTTGAGGCGCGTAGAAATGCTGGTCTGATCGAAGGAAATGGCAGAGCTTCGAATGAAGTTGGGGCGGAAATTAGCGATTTTCTAGCAAATCAGCCAGAAGGCCTATCTGAAGAAGAGTTTAATTCTATGCTAGACAACTACGTTGCTCAGCAGGTTGGCGCAGCAGAAGCTTACAGGCAACAGCAAGAGGCTGATGCGGCGGCAAAACAAGAGATTGATTCTGCGGTCAATAAGGGTTCGTTAGATATCTGGAGAGCTCAGGCACAGAATGATTTGATTGCTCCTGATGGACGTTCGCAGGTTAATGCAAGGAGGAACATTGGCGAATCCTTGCGCGAAAATGGTGGTGATGTCCAGGGAATTAAAGAAGAAACTGAGCGCCAGCTTGGCGAGATTCAGGGCGTAGTTGCAGAGGGTGAGCGTGCGGATAGAGCATATGATGCTGTCAATAAAGCTCAAACTCAGATCTTTGAGGCTCGTAGAGATGCTGGTCTTATTGAAGAAAACGGTAGAACTTTGAATGAAATCGGTTCCGAGCTAGGAGATTTCTTGGCCAACCAGCCAGAAGGTTTATCTGAAGAAGAGTTTAATTCAATGCTAGATAATTATGTTGCTCAGAAAGTTGGTGAAGCAAATGCGTATAAGCAACAGAAAGAAGCGGCCGCAGCAGAGAAGCAGGCGATTGATTCTGCAGTTAGAGATGGCTCGTTAGATATCTGGAGAGCTCAGGCCCAAGGTGGCCTCGCAGGCGATGATTCTCGCTCGAGAATTAGAGATATGAATAGGATTAGCGAGTCCTTGCGTGAGAACGGCGGTGATGCTCAGGGTATTAGGGATGAGGCTGAGCGCCAGCTTGGCGAAGTTCAAGGTGTTATTGCTGAAGGCGAGCAAGCAGATAGAGCTTACGATGCTGTAGATAAGGCTCAGGCAGAAATCTTCCAGGCTCAGAGAAGGGCTGGTATGGTCGAAGATAACGGTAGGGCTTTGAACGGAGTTGGATCGGAGCTCAAGGATTTCTTAGCAAACCAGCCAGAAGGTCTTTCCGAGGAAGAGTTTAACGCTATGTTAGACAACTATGTAGCTCAGAAAGTAAGCGAGGCAGAGGCGGTTAAGCGACAGAAACAGGATGATGAGTTGATTAAAGAAGCAATCAATGCTGGAGTAGGTAGGATTGCTATGGCGGAGTCGCATGCAGGAGTTGGTTCAAGAAATGGTCGAGAATTCCAGCAACATTCTAGAGAGCTATCTGATGCCCTAAGGAATGTTGAACGACCTGAAGGCATGTCTGCCGAAGAGTATGCTAAGAAGATTAGCGAAGAGGCTACCCGTATGGCGAATAACTTGAGTAGTGGACGACAGAGTGCATAAAGAAAAGAGCCATTAAGGCTCTTTTTTAGTTTTCGACTCCAGATATTGTGGCTCCTTGATGGATTTGGTCGCGAGTAACATTGGCAAGAAAGAGGCCGACATTTTGGCCAGCGACAGCAATGTCCATAGTTTTATGAAAGGCTTCGACGCCACTTATGGTAGTTTCGATCGTGCCGTTGCCAGTTTCGATTATGACGGTTTGTCCTACGCGGAAACTACCGCTCTCGATTTTGCCGGTTACGACCGTGCCGCGACCAGATATGGAGAAGGCGTCGTTAACTATCATAAAACCAGGGCCTTCTGGTATCGTGACTGGTTCTTCTTGCTCTTGGATTAGATTGTTGTTACCGAATAGTTTGCCTAATAATCCCATAATATTGTGCTTTTCCTTATTTATTCTATTTTGCCACAGAATTTGAGACATGAAAAATCCCTGTCCTTATCGAATAGGGGTGATGGTGGGGATCAAAAAGCCCCGCATTGCGGAGCTTTTGGGCTGTCCTTTATGAACCTTGATTTAGCTATTGACCGCCATCTGTTGGTTGGCTTGGCTGCTCGCGCATCCAGGTTAGGATACAAACATCATAGCCATTTTCATCAGTATGGAAAGTTGGCTCATAGAGATGCTCAACATCGGATGAAATCTTGTCGCGTGGGATGGCCGAGGTACTACCAGTAATAATACCGTCGTAGTACTTGAAGCGGCCAAGATTCTTGTAAACACCAATACCAGAGTTCGTGCCGATTGCTGTAATACTTGGGGTTGTCGTGGAGACGTCAGCATCACCCGTACCGTAGTTTGGCGAATCGACTGGTTCTGGTACGCCCATAGTTAGGTCGCCATTTTCGATATAGAGACCATAGGTAGTCTTGCCTCTAACATCGATGGTAGTGTTGTTCATGTCTAGGGTGCCGCCATTAGTGTAAATACCGTAGCTCGTGGCGCGAGTTAAGGTAATGTTGGCATTATCTAGTGTCATAGTACCAGTGTTGACGATGCCGTAGCTGGTGCGAGCGGAGCTGTTCGCGGCGCTGTCGTCGTTTGTGACGGTGAGGCCATCGATTGTAGCGGTACCAGAGCTGCCAATGTAGTTGTTAGCGCAGGTATTGTTGCCTTCGTACGAGTTCGACATTGTTACGTCCTTCATGATCAATTCGCCCTGGCTTTGCAAGATAGATTTTCCACCGACAACATTAACGTTGTCGCTACTGCAATACCTACCACCGTTACTGCCAGTACGATGAATATTCGTGTTCGTGAGGCTGAGCTTGGAATTTGGATAGTTGATTATAATGGAGCCTTCGTATGGCGATTCTTGCGTAATTTCGGAATCCGTAACAGTTAGTTGGCCGTAGTTGTGTAGTTTGCCTTTGATGTGGGAATGGTTCTTAATCTCGCCAACACTAGACGCATTGATGACTCTGAGAGCATAGCTATATTCGCCGTCAATAGTAGAGTTATCGATACTGTAGTTGGTGTTTGTAAGCTGAACGGTGGTGTAAGTAGTGTCGGTTTGCTGTGCGATTAAGGAGTTTTTGAGAGTGAAGTTGGCGTTGCTGAGCTCGATGACAGTAGCGGCACTGTTGTATATTTGCGAATCTTCGATTATTATCGTACCCTCGCCATGGATAGTCTTATTGCTGTTACTTTCGTCGAAATCGCTATAAAGCTTACTGTTTTTGACGGTAAGATTACAGGCATTGCCGTTATCAATGACGTATTTTGCATGTATTTCGACATTATCTAGAGTGAGGTCTGGCGTGACAGTGCTATTTTTGATAGGAGTGTTAACGAGGAAGTAATTTGACTCGTGATAGCTAATTTGTGTTTCGGTTTCGAGATTACCGTTCGTTAGGGTCAATTTGCCATTGTTCGTAATCTGGTTGCCAGTAATGATGGTGTGTCCGTCGAGGTCGATTGTGAGATTCTTGGTTTCGCCGATAACGATTTTGTCGAAGACATAGTTATCTTCGAGAAGGTAAATCGTGTCGTTGTCTTGCGCGGCTTCGACAGCATTGAAGATTGAGGTGTATTCGGTGGAACCAATGCGTGCGACATTATGGGCTTGTTCGAGATATTTAACTTCGTATTCGGTGCCATCAATAGTTTCTGAATCGATGTGGATGGCGGTGCCGGTTGCGATTTGCTTGATATTGCGATCGAAGTAAGCGCCGCTATCTGTCCCTAGCTGACCCTTAAGAACACCATCGTAGAAGTTGATTGAGCCTTGATAAACGGCATAGGTGTCGCCGATGATTTCTGGGGTAGTAATACTGAGCGTGCTGTCGGTGTCGTCGCCAATCGTGGCATCCAGGGCATAGAGGCCATAAGTGCCGCCATGGATCTTTCCGCCGGTGATTTGGCCGTTTCCAGTATAGACAGCATAGCCGATATTGTTGGCTGATTCAGCGTTAACGGTGCCACCGGTCATTGTGATGTCGCCCCTGTTTGATCCGCGGCTAGTATTGACACCATAGGCTTCTCTGTTAGTGCTGGTGGCTGAAACGGTACCGCCGGAGATAGTTGCGGTGCTGGTGCCGACTGCTACGGCGTAGCTTGGGCCGGAGATATTCGTGGCAGTGATATTGCCGCCTTCGATTATGGCTTTTCTATCTCGAGTATAGATTGCGTAGGAGGAATTGGTCTTTGCCGCGGCAGTGATATTGCCGCCAGTTACGGTGGTTGTGGCGCCATCGATTGTGTATACCGTAGATTCGCCTTCAGTGGAGATAGTGCCATTATTTACGAATACGGTGCCACCATAGATAGCTGTCGCCGAATATGAAGTAGTGGAGATTTTGGCTAGGATGGTTGGCGTTGTATTACCCGTAGGTGAGACGGTTAAGGTGCCAGTGTTATTGATTGCTGTAGCTCCGTTGTTGCTTTCACTGATGGCACTAATGGTGCCTGAAACAACTTCCATGGTGCCTTTGTTGTTTATTGTGCGTTGCGACGAAGTGATTGTGCCGCCCGTGATGATAAGGGTGGAATTTGCATTGTTGGTGATGGTGTCAGTTTTAGCCGGATTAACGTTTTCAAGGATGCCTCCGCCAACGCTATCTGTAATAGTCATAGAACCTTGGTTTTCGAGGGTTTGATAGTAGGAGAGGTGATGACCAGCAAGGTCGATGGTGATGGTTTTATCCTTCGGGTTGATTGGTAGGTCAGCCTGCGTGACATAGTCCGCAATTACTTCGATAGTGTCGCCGCTAGCGGCAGCATCGTAGGCACCAGAAAGGGAAGTGAACTCTTGACCGTTGACGCGTAGGTAAGGTTCACCGTATTCGAGCCAGCAATTTGGTGTGCCATCGATGGTCTCGTTATGGAAAATGGCTCCATCCGGAATGGCTTTGATGGTTTCTGTGCTGTATGGCGTGGCGCTCTTGAGAACGCCGTCATAGAAGTTAACATAGCCGTTTAGGATGCCGTATTGTCCGCCGATAATTGTAGGGGTGGCATTTGGGCCATTACTAATCGTACCGTCATCCTCGCCGAGGGTGATGATATTGCTGTTGGTGTTGCCATTGATGCCATAATTGTCGCCAGAGATGGTACCGCCGGTAATATTGGCGTGACCAAGGTCGGCGCCAGTAGCAGTGGCATTATCGGAGTGAGCGGTAATCGTGCCTCCGGTCATATTAAGGGTGCCAATACTAGAAGAGTGTCCGGTATAAACGCCGATCGCGTCTTTATTTACGCTATGTGCGGAAATGCTACCGCCGTTCATGTTAATTTTGTAGCCACTAGTAAAGTCTGCGCCAATAGCTCTAAGGTTTTGCGAATCGACAGTGATACTGCCTCCATTCATTGTAAGGGTGGTTACATAGGTACCATAAACAGTATTGGAGCCTGTGGTTGAGGTATTTGTGACGTTGATTGCTCCAGAGTTGATGGTTAGAGTGCCGTAACGTATTGTTTGGGTTGCGCTTGAGGAGGTTGAATTGACAGTGATGTTGCCGCCGTTCATTTCGGTCGTACAGCTCACTATTCCGTATACGGTGCCTTTGGTTTGATTGATGAGGATTTGGTGGCCAAGATTGAGTTTGACCTGGCTTGTATTACAGGAGATGGCATACAACGAAGAGGAAGATTCATCGTCTTCTACTAGGATTTTACCGGCGTTTAGGATTACTTTTGTATCGTCGCGATAGGTTGAATAATTATGAGTGGATTGTATAGCAGTGGATGTGCTCTTGATAACACCGCCATTTTGCGTTAGGACGCCGTAGTTTAGGAAAGTCTTGGTTGGGGCGGCATTGATGTTTTTGATAGAGCCTTGGCCTTCGGTGCTGGTATCAGTAATCGTGAGTTTGCCGTTATTTTGCAGAGTTTGCGTGAACTGTAGGCTGTGATTGTTTAGGTCGAGAGTAATATCTTGGTCGGATTCGATAACTGGAAGTAGGGCTGCAGTGGCATGATCGGCTATGACAGTGATAGTCTTTGGTGTATTTGGACTGCTTTTTGCGGCTTCGTAAGCCGTAGTGAAGGAATTAAACTCGACGCCATCTACACTGAGATAGTTTTCGTTATGTGCGAGCCATGAGCATTCTTTGCCATCGATCGTTTCGTAAATTTGTTCGGCGTCGTGAGGGATTTGTTTGACGGAGCCGTCGAGCTGGGCAGCTACGCCGCCTTTGAGATAGCCGTCATAGAAGCTGACATTGCCTTTATATACAGCGTACTGGCCACCTTCGATGATTGGGGCTTGCTTAAGGATACTGGTATTTTGATCGTCAAAATCGTTATCGCCTAGATAGCTTGGTTGGTTATTGTCGCTTTGTAGGCCATAGGTGTCTCCGAAGATGTTGCCTGCAGTAATGTAGTTTTGTCCATTGATGCCAGTGTAAATACCAGAGGCAATATTGTTTTGAGAATGTGCGGTTATTTGTGCGTCACCAATAATGTATAGTTTGGCATTATTACTGATGCCATAAGATGCGTATTTGTTGCTATTTGACGTGATATCGCCGGCGGTGATTGTAAGCTTTCCGCTGCCGATTTCGATTGCCTTCGCTTGCGAGTTGGTTGAAGTAGCAGTGAAGGTGCCGCCGTTGATTTTGTTGTCGTTGCCGCTCGAATTATAAGCGATGGCTGTGGATTTGGCGGTGGCGGAAATAGTGCCGCCATTAATGACATCGTCTGAACTACTATTGCCGTGATAGATGCCGTAAGCGCTTGACGAGACGGAAGAGGCTGTGATTTCGCCGCTGTTAATGGTGATACTCTTGGCACTAGTAGCATTGATGACATGTACGCTAGAAGTGGACTGCTCGCTTGCGATGGCGGAGATTGTGCCGCCGTTAATAATGAGACTGCCGGCGCCTGTAATCGTATCCATGTTCGGGCTATTTTTTACGGTTGTTGTGGTAGAAATATTGCCAGATTCGATTGTGAGGGTGGCGTCTTTTTCGTTTTTGATGGCTGTGGTTTTGGCAGTGATATTACCTCCGTCAATCGTGAAGTCTGTAGATTTGTTGTTGATAACAGTAATATTGTTTGTGTCGGTGCGAATGTAGGAGTTTTCGTCCATCGTGAGGCTGGTTTTTTCTGTGTTAACCTCAAGAACGTAGCCATGCTCTGACGAAAGAGTAGAGTTTTCGAGCGTGAGGTTCTTGCGGTTATCTATAAGAGTATTCGCTGACAATGTGGAGGCTTTTGCGTTGGTGAAGTTTAAGTCGCCATTGTTTACGATTGTGCGGGATGCACGAAGGTTGCCAGTTCCTTGATCGGCTTTGCTGTCTGTGATGTTCAAGGTACCATTGATGGCCCAGTCGTCACCAGCAGAAACCACATAGCCAACAAGGTCGAAATCGATTTCGGTATTTTCGGCTACAGTAATAGGATAAGAAGCATCAAAATCACGAATGGCATAAATGGTGTAGCCAGTCTTAGTAGAGGTATTGATGTTGTCTTGAAGATTGTAGTAGTAGATGTCGCCATGCTCAGTGGTCTTAGTGACGGCGCGGTCAGCATTTTCGAGTGCGACATGCTGGCAGTCTTTAATATCGTTATGTGTTACAAGAGGGAAATAATAGATGACTGTATCGTCAAAAGTATTGCGATAGAACGGAGAGCCATCGTAGCCACCATCGAGACCGACAATACCTTCGATGAAACCGTCGTAGAAATAGAATTCATTGTTTTGAAGAAGACCGATGTCGGTGCCGATTAGGCGGATATTGTCGCTAGAAATATTAACGGTACCATCTGAAGTATAGTCGTTAATACCCATGGTGAGCTTACCATTGTTGATGACTGCGGCGCCATTAGGGTTGGCTTCGTCTCTGATTGTAGCAGTGCAAAGCTGGGAACCACCATCCGCGGCATTGCAGTTATTGATCTCTCCATTAATAAGAGTGAGATCGGCGTTTTCGGTATTCGTTAGGTAGCCAGTTACGGTATGGTAATTTAGATCGAGCGTAACTTGCTTTTCGTTGGTTACGATTTCGGTGGTATCTACAAGTAGAGTAATAACGTCGTGACGAATGTCGCCAGGGTTGGCGTCGGCATGGGCGGCCATGATGGAAGGGTAAAGCTGGCCAGTGCGCTCAATGCGAGCCACGGCGAGGAACCAGTTGGCGGTGAGGGTTTCATCTTTTTCGACGACAAATGGATTTTCGCTTAAGATTGAGCCGTCGGACTTGGTCCAGTTTTGGAGAGCATAGCGTTCACGGGTAGCTTCATCGACGGTAAATGGTTCGCCTTTGCGAGCACTAAAATCTTGAACTTCGCTAGAATCGTGATAGGAGCCTTCGTTAGGATCGATTGTAATAGTATAGAAAATGCTACTCCACCAGTTGATTGTGAGTTCTGTGTCTTCGGTAATAGTGATTTCGGAAATGTCCGAAGCTAGGGTTTCTGTGCCGCTCGTGGTTTGCTTAGTCCAGTCACGGATTTCGTGGTCGGCATATTCGGTATTTGTGAGGTTGATAGTATCGCCGTATTTGACGCGGTCAGTAAAGATTTCGGTGCTACCGTTAAATTTGCCACCGTTTGGATTAATTATGACATCAAATTCTTGGTCGTCGTATTGTGCGATGAGAGTGTAGTTTTTGATCATTTTGATGCTGTCTTGATCGTAATCCGTGTCTGGATCTGGGTTTTCCTCAGAGTTGTCTTTTAGGATCCAGTGTGCAAAAATACAGCCAGTTTTTGTAGGCTTTAATAAATCTGCAACTTCGTTCATGCGGTAAGTATTGCTAAATGGCTCAGTGTGACCGTTGTAATCGCCGCCGTTCGGGTCGATAACGAGGGTGAATTTTATCTCTTTCCAGTTAGCAGTGATGGTCGTGTCTTGATTTAAGGTGATTTTGTTGTCTTGAATTGGGTCGCCAGTAACTGTCCAGCCATCAAAACTATAAGTATCGCGAGTTGGGGTAGAAATGTCGATGACGCTACCTTCTAAGCGAGTGTCAGTAATAATACTGCTTTGGCCATCATAAAAGCCGCCATTTGGATCGATAGTGAGGGTGTAGTTGATAGGCGTCCATTTTGCGGTGAGTGTAACGTTTTCTGTGACGGTGAACTTTTTATTCTCGTCAAGGCTGCCTACGCTCATGTCCCAGCCGTCAAAAGTATAGTGTTCGCGCGTTGCATCGCTCATGGTTACTTCATCATTGAACGGATGAGTTTCTGTGTATAAGCTCGAATGGCCGTTGTATGTGCCGCCGTTCGGGTCAATTGTCACTTCTGGGTCGGAATGCTTGTAATTTGCTACAAGCGTGACATTATCTAGCATTTCAATCGTGTCGCCAGTGAATGATGCGCCGGTTTGTTCGTTGGTCCAGCCAGTAAAATCGTGGTTGGTTTTGCTTGGAGTTTCGATTGTGGCGATTTCGTGTGGGCGGAAACTTTCTACATAATCTTCGCTTGAGCCTTTATACTCGCCGCCGTTTGGTTTGATAGTGAGAGTATAGGAGATTTCGTTCCACTTTGCCTTGATTAGAGTGTCGGCATGGATTTCGATATCGTTGTTTTCGTTGAGCTGGCCAGGATTGACTTCCCAATTATCGAACTCAAAATGTTCACGCGTGACATCGCCTACATGGTAGATTCCACCCTCGCGTAGGGTAGTGACAGTGTTTTTGCTAGTATTGTTATAGATACCGCCGTTCGGATTTACGGTAACCGTGTAAGTATTTACAAAGTGAACTTTGCCTAGGATTTGTAGATTCTTTTCGCCTTCGGCATTGGCACTGATGGACGAAAGTGTATAAATACCAAGGGAAGAGAAGGCTAAGGTTACAGCAAGAATGCGGATTCTTTTGTTTTTAGCCAATACAAAAACAAAAGCGCCTATACTTATTGCGGCAATAGTGCCGGTTTTTATGATAGCGCCTGTGTTTGTGTTTGGATTTTGATTTTCGTTGCTTGGTTCTTCCGGGGTTTCCGGTGTTGGTTCTGGGTCTGGAGTTGGATCCGGAGTCGGTTCTGGTGTTGGGGTAGGGTCTGGTTTTGGTTCTGGTCTTGGATCTGGATTGCTAACGATATATTCGATGTTAAGATTGTAGTCTTCATCCACGGTTTGAGTTGTATTGTTGTTGGTTTTTACGAAAATAGAAAGATCTTTACTTTCGTTAGGTGCCAAAATGTCTCCTGTCGAGAGGCCTTCATAGGTATATTCGAGGAAATCGTATTCGGATTCATTGAGGGTAATGTTTGTAATCTCGAGCGGTCTGTTTTCGTCGTTAGTGACAGTGGTGCGGTATTCTAGACTTTGATTTTTGTCTAAGAAGGTAGCGTCAAAAACATAGCCTTCTTCTGGCGTATTTAGTTCGATAGAACTTTGACTGTCGTAAATTGGCTCTAGCTCGCCGAGCTTAAGGGCTGAAGCGTCAATGTTTACAGCAAAAAGATTTGCCAAAAATGCAAAACAAAGACCAAAAAATATATTTTTTTTATTTCTCAAAAACACAATATCTCTCTCTTACTTATCTATCATAGTTCAAAATGCTAATGCTTTTCAAGGCTTGATTTTTTGTGAACATTTGAAAAATGAATTAAACAGAGAAGAAAAAACGAGCCACTAGTGCTCGATTTTTTCTATGTAGAATTTGTTGTCTTTGGTTTTGTAGGTGACTTTTAGGCTTGATTTGGGTTCGGTGATTTTCTCGGCGCATTCTTTCGTGATGGCTTTTTGGGCAGACGCGATATTGCTTTTTGCATTTAGGTAGGCCATCAGGTCTGTGGTTTTGTCTGATTCTGATTCGGAGAGGCAGTTTAGCATATCGTAGGGCGATTCGATGATGTAGCGATCGTATTTTACGATGTATGAGCCGTGCTTCTTCTTAATCTCGCTTGGAGAGTAATAGTTTAGGGAGATTACTGCACGCTCTTTTTTGCTAGGGTCGCGGTAGCTGAGGTGGATTTTGTCGTCTTCGTAGCTCGCAGAAGTGCCTTTTTGACTCAGGAGTTCGTTTTGAAGATTAAACTCTAAATCGTTTAGATTAATCTCGTAGTTGAAGTTTTCCTGAATGAAAGTCTTTAGGTTTTCTGGCTCGATTTCGTCTTGCGATCTCTCGAAATGAAAGTAATCTACTGCGAGGGCAATGTACTGTTGCTCGGTAGTAGGCTGTTCTTCGCGGTCTTCTATAGTTTCAAAGTTATCTAGATAATTTATCAATGGCTTCGAGTGCTCTTCGATGGCGATTTTTTCGGCATCGGTGAGTTTGCGGCTATTTATAAAAAGAAGAATTAGCAAGCTAAGCAAAATAGAGAATGCAAAAATAATAATCAATGCAATTGGTTTACGCTTACGGATATTTTTCATAAAGATTATTATACCATTCGTTTATGACGGATTATCCATTGATGTAATAAGTGGTAGTTCGTGATAGAATAGTTGCATGGGCCTGTCGTTTAACGGATAGGACATATCCCCTCTAAGGATACAATGCTGGTTCGATTCCAGCCGGGCCTACCATTCGAGTTAAAATCACGTATCTTGGCAGTTTTTCTCGTTCGCTCTGTCAATAACAGCGCTTCACTCGAAGAAACTACCAATCTACGCGATTTTATCCTCGAATATATAGTTGCACCCGTAGCTCAGTGGATTAGAGCACTTGTCTTCGGAACAAGGTGTCACAGGTTCGAGTCCTGTCGGGTGTACCAGTAGTGTTTTAAATATAAAATACAGGAACCAGTCACGTTCCTGATTTTTATATTTAAAACACGGATGGGAACCCGAAGAGCGTAGCGAGATTTGCGTAGCAAATCCAGGATTTGAACCGTTAGGTTCGTCAATGCTCGGCGAAGCGACGGCGCATTGTTTATGTCCTGTCGGGTGTACCAGTTTTAGTTTTAGATACTAAAAAATAGGAACCAGTCACGTTCCTATTTTTTAGCATCTAAAACGTTCTTTGCCCAGCGAAGCGACGGCGCATTGTTTATTTTCTGTCGGGTTAGTTAGTTTTCTTTGGATTTATATACTGGTTTTTGATGTTTGGTTTGCGTTTGTAAATGATATTCTTCGTCATATCGATACGGGTTGTAAAGATAGGGAAGGCTTTGTTTAGGAATTTTACCGAGCTGTTATCGTGAATGGTCGTGACTGCGCCGCAGATAATATTCTTATCGTTGGCATTTTTGAGTGAGCTTCTGGCGCGTTTTGGGAAGAGGGCTTTGCCTGGTGCGACAAGACCTTTATCGCTGCGCCAAAAATCTTGAAGAACTGGTGGAACGGCGCCATTGTGCATGTGTCCAGAAATCGTAAGATCAAAATCTTTGAATGCTTCCAGAATGTCTTCGTCCTGCATATATACAGGGGAGTGAACAAGTGCGATTCTAGCTTTCTTGACGGGTAGTTTATGCAATTCTTCTTGAGTTAGGCTATTTATGTCGCGTAATAATACTGCTTTGCTTTCGTTTCCTGGGTGAAAAACACTAGTTTTCTTATCGTCTGTATCCATTTGATAATAGTCCGTGCTTGCGGTGAATCCGTAAATATATACTCTATCGTCCTCAAAAGCGGCATTGTTTAATATATGAACATTCTCGATAGGATGGATTGTATTAATAAGCTGAGACGGAAATTGGGTTAGCCAACCTTTGTGATTCTTTGGTGGAAGGCGGTAGAAATCGTGATTGCCGAGACTAATAATCGTTGGAGCGACTCTTCCAAGCTGTTCAAGCCAGCCGCAAAGACGAGCCATATTTGCAGAATTGTCGATATCGTCCTGAAAATCTAATAAGTCGCCAGGAATAAGAATGTAATCTGGTTTTTGGCGTTTTGCTTCGGCCGCGCAAAGCTGCAAACGCTCTTCTGGCGTGGCAGCAGAATAGTGAATATCGCTAAGAATAAAGAAGCTGAGCGGATTTTTAATGCGCTCATTGTAGAGGCGATAACTGGTTTGGTAAAAGAGTTTCATTAAGTTAATTTTAGCATGATAAAATCGTCTTTTTGATTTGCGCTTATAGATAAAATGCTTTATCCTTAAAGAGTATTATTGATTAAAATTTCAGTGCATCGAGGAGGAAAAGAAGGCGCCATGAAAAACAAAACTAAGTATATCTTTGTAACTGGTGGAGTTATCTCAGGCGTCGGTAAAGGCATTATGGCCGCAAGTATCGGCGCTATTTTAAAGGCCAAGGGTCTTAAGGTGTCGATGCAGAAATGTGATCCTTATTTTAACGTCGATGCAGGTCTTCTAAATCCACGCGAGCATGGCGAATGTTACGTTACGCAGGATGGCGCCGAGACAGATTTGGATCTTGGTCACTATGAACGCTTCCTAGACGAAGAAATGACCGGTGATTCTATCTGGACCTCTGGTAAGCTTTACAAGACTCTTATTGATGCTGAGCGCTCTGGTAAATTTGGCGGCAAAACCGTTCAGCTCGTTCCTCATGTCACTAGCTTGATTCAGAAGACTTTCATTGATAACACTGAGCATTTTGATTCCGATGTTCATATCGTAGAGATCGGCGGCACCGTTGGCGATATTGAGGGTTTGCATTTTATCGAAGCAATCCGTGAATTCTCGACAAAGGTCGGCCGCGAGAATTGTCTCTATGTCCACGTTTGCTTCGTGCCTTGGCTTGCAACTTCTCAGGAGTTTAAGACAAAACCAGCTCAGAACTCGCTTCGCGATCTTCGCGAATTTGGTATTGTGCCGGATATGGTAGTTGCTCGTATGGATGTTAGCGAGACGCCTGATGCTCCGCATATCGCGGCAAAGCTAGCCACTTTCTGCGGCGTTAGTGAAGATGCCGTAGTTCTAATGCCAGATGCAAAGAGCGTTTACGAAGTTCCTCTAAATGCTGTTCGTGGTGGCGTGCTTGCTCCACTAGAACGCTTTATCGATCATGGTGAGCCAGATATGAGCAAGTGGGAAAAGCTCGTCGCGGCTATTGAATCCGATCCAAAAGAAGAGGTAAAGATTGGTCTTGTCGCAAAGTATGTAGACAATACCGATACTTATCTATCTGTTACTGAGGCTCTAAAGGCTGCTGCTTGGAAGGTTGGCGTAAAGCTAAAGACTGTTTGGATTAATGCTGAGGAAGCAAAAGAATCCGACTTTGAAGCTGTTGATGGTATTGTTGTTCCTGGTGGCTTCGGTGTCCGTGGTGTAGAGGGCAAGATTGCTGCAGCTACGTATTGTTTGAAGAATAATAAGCCATATCTTGGTTTGTGCCTTGGCATGCAGTGTGCTGTTATTGCGGCTGCTCGTATTGGTGGTATCAAGAAGGCAAATTCTGAAGAGTTCGGTGCTGAAGAAGGCGAAAATGTTGTCTATATCATGGAAGGTCAAGAGGGTAAGGAAAGTACTGGCGGCACAATGCGCCTAGGTAACTATCCTGCCAAGCTCGTTAAGGGCTCAAAGATGGCAGAGATTTATGGTGCAACTGATGTTGTAGAGCGTCATCGCCATCGTTATGAAGTGAATCAGGCTTTCATTAAGGAGATTGAAAAAGGTGGTTTGAAGATTTCTGGTACAAGCCCAGACGGTTCTTTGGTAGAGTTTATTGAAGCTCCAAAATGCGACTACTTTGTAGCAACTCAGGGTCATCCAGAATATAGAAGCAGGCCATATCGTGCTCATCCGCTATTCGAGGGTTTGATCAAGGCTGCAAAGAAATAAGACTAATAAATACCGCCTATCTGGGCGGTATTTTGTTGGGTAAAAAAGTGGGCAGTCCGTTTGGGCTGCCCGATAGATGGTAGAACGTTGCCGCCTGAGGCGGAAGAGAGAAGTCGCCTCAGGCAACAATGATTGGAGAATGGCGGATGATCCGCCGTGTATGTTCCCAATGGCAAAGGAACAAATTCGTTTGCGTGGTAATGGGTAACCGTGCAAACGTTCGCCATATTATATCAGAAAAATGAGATTATTGCAAGACGAAAGCAGGAGATAAAAAAATGGACGGCAGATTCGCCGTCCTCAAAACAAAACAAAAGAACATGTCTAGAACAAAAGAAAGGAGACAACGTCGCCAAATGTCTAGAAATGTAGACACCCGTGAACAGGCGACAATAAATTTATATCATAAGTTTGATAATTTTGCAAATGATGGTCTTATCTAGAACAGATATGATAAAATTATTTTATGGATAAACTAAAGACGCAGATTACAGAAGCAATTAAATCTCTGTATGATATCGACGAAACTGCCGTTGAGTTCTCAGAGGTTCCTGCGGATATTGCAGGTGATTATTCCACGAACGTAGCAATGCGTATTGCTAAGCGTGCTCAGAAAAATCCGCGTCAAATCGCCGAGGAAATTATTGCAAAGCTTGGTGACGACTATACTTTTACTGTTGCTGGTCCTGGCTTTATTAACGTAGAAATCTCTTCAAAGAAGCTACAAGAGAAACTTGCGAACGAATTTAATGAGAATTATGGTTGCAATGAAAGTGGTAAGGGAAAGACTGCAATTGTAGAATTCCCAAGCACGAACATGGCAAAACCTTATTCGGTCGGACACTTGCGCCCTGGTACTCAGGGCTGGGCAACAAAGAAGCTGCTCGAAGCTAATGGCTGGAAAGTCATAACGGACAACCATCTTGGTGATACTGGTACGCCTTTTGGTGTTTGGGTTGTTGGTTTCTTGAGAAGTGGTAAGAGCCTCGATGATGTTACGATTTATGATCTTGGCCAGATTTATATTGATACCAAGAAGGCTTTGAAGGACGAAGCTGCTGAAGAGAAGCACGAGCTTGCTGATGAAGTTCAGGAATGGCTCAAGAAACTCGAGGCCAAAGATCCTGAAGCCGTTAAGTATTCCGAGCGTTTTAATACGATTTCTTTGAATCATATTCATAATGTCATGAAGCGCATGGCTATCAGTACCGATTTGGAGCTTGGTGAAAGTTTTTATGCAGAGCCAGGCAAAGCGCTTGTTCAAAAATATTTGGCAGAAGGCAAGTTCGAACAGAACGATGATGGTTCGGTGATTTGCCGCTTGGATGAGTTTGGCATTGATGTTCCGATGCTTGTTCTAAAGAGTAATGGTACGGCGCTTTATGCAACGACGGATCTTGCTTGTATGTTCTATAGGGCAGAAAATTACAAGCCAGATTTGGTTGTCTATTGTGTTGGTGCAGAGCAGAAGTTTTACTTTGAACAATTATTTGCCATGGGTAAGAAGCTTGGCGTGCCACAGGAAAACTTTCATTTATGGTTCGGTACAATCGATCAGGTTACCGAGGAAGGCAAGCGCGAGAAGATGTCTAGCCGTAAGGGCGTAGTGTTGCTTGAGGCGATGCTTGACGACGCAGAAGCAAGAGTGCGCGAGAATTTCTCTGGTAGCGAGCTTAGCGACGAAGATATTAGAAAGATTGCTACTGGCGCGATTAAGTTTAGCGACTTTGTGGCCGATAGGAAGACTGGTATCCTTTATGACCCAAACAAGATTTTTGCGCTTACTGGTTTTTCTGGTCCATTCTGCCAGTACGCCGATGTGCGTCTAAGAAGGATTCTTGAAAAGAATAAAGATTTTGTACGAGTTGACTTTTCTGATTATGATTTCGAGGCAGAAAAGGAACTTTTGATTTGTCTAAATAAATTCCCAGAACTTGTTTCGAGTATTGTAGAGAAGCTAGAGCTTCACAAGATTGCTGGCTACTGCTTTGAGCTTGCTCAGATTCTTAATCGTTATTACGAAAAGACGCCAATTATCCAGGCGGACGATAAGGAACGTTCTGCACGTTTGTGGTTAGTTGAGAAAGCAGATTATGTACTTGCTAAGGCGCTCGATCTTCTAGGCGTAGAGATTCCAGAAAAGATGTAAAGGCATAAGCGGGGCGAAAGCTCCGCTTTTTTGTTAAACTAAAAATAAGATGAATGAGAACAATGAAGACTGGATTGCGATCAAGCGCAGTATGAACGAAAGCGGTCGCAAGGTAAACTTTTACGAGAACGAGAATCCGCGCTCGGAAACTATTATCAAATGGGCAAAAATAGAGCGCAGTCAGAACGAAGATTTGTACGAAGTAATTATGAATTCGGACGGCATTATTGTTGATGACTGGATTCATATTCTAGGTCACGGTAGTGGCGACAATGGCTTGTCTGTATTTGTATTAGAGAACTTGCCAGAGGGCGATATTATGAAGGATGCTCTGGTTGTTGCTGTAGATGTACTTGGTGGTTTGTTCGCGATTTGTAGGGATAAAGACGCCGAAGAATATGGCGATATTATGTATTTCGAGCCAGAGTTTCTTGAGTGGACAAATGCCGAAATGGGATATTCGGAATTTTTAATCTGGGCAACTCATGATGACATTGATGGCTTCTATGAGGATGTGCGCTGGGAAAAGTGGCGTGAGCTAAGCGGTCGCGTTGGTCTTGATGCGGCGATTTCCTTTGATCCGCCAATCTGGATGGAGGATTGCGATGTCAGTGCGTCGTCCAGGGAAATCGTTCCGTTTAAACAGCTGCTCGAAATGGAGTTGCTTGAGTACGTAAAGAGTACGGAATAGGGAACGCGTTTGTGCTTTGCGCAAAATATGGTATAATTACAGATATAAATAAATAGCTTTACGGGAGAGTAGTGATGGCTAAGAAAAATGTCAAAAAAATTTCTGCAAAGGAAGAAGATAAGCGTCTAGATCGTATCGACGAACTCCAGGATGAGCTCCAGGAAGAGCTCGAGGCTGAAAGTCGCCGCGAAGATCGTGCAGATAAGGCACGTGAACGTTCGCTAGCTTTGGCTAAGGCTGGTGCAGACAAGTTAAAGGGCGGTGCAAGCGGTTTCATGAAGTTCATTCGTGAACAGAACGTCGTTGGCCTTGCGGTAGGTTTGGTACTTGGTACTGCCGCTAGCGGTCTTGTTAACTCTTTGATTAACAATGTTATTATGCCACCACTAGGCTTCTTGCTTGGTTCTGCAGATGGTCTTAAAGGCCTAGAACTAAACATGGGCACAACTCCAGCTGGTGAAGTTGCAGTTCTAAAATATGGTGAATTTGCAAACGATCTCATCAACTTTATCGTTCTTGCATTCTGTGTTTACTTTGTTATTAAACTTTTGAAGCTTGACATCAAGAAATAATGTCCAAGAAAAAAGCTACATTACTCTGGGTCGATCTTGAAATGACCGGTTTGTCGCCGGTCAAAGATCGCATTATGGAAGTCGCGGCGATTGCTACTGACTGGAATTTTAATGAGTTTGAAACTTATACAGGTATTGTAAAAGTTAGCGACAAGCTAATTCAGGAGAGGATGGTTGGCGAGTTCTGGGAGAGAAATAAGGCATCTTATGATAGCTTGGTTTCTCAGAACAAAGATGGTAAGCCGGCAAAGGTCATCGAGCAGGAACTCTTGGAGTTTGTAGATAGAAACTTTGGCAAGACAGTTTATCTTGCTGGCAATTCGATTCATCAAGACCAGAAGTTTATTGAGCATGAATGGCCAGAGCTAAACGAAAAGCTTCATTATAGGATGCTTGATGTGAGTGCTTGGAAGATTTATTTCGAGAATGCACTGGATATGCATGTTACAAAGGCGGAGAATCATCGCGCGCTTGATGATATTCGCGGAAGTATCGAGGAACTAAAAGCTTATCTAGAAAGGATTAAGAAATAATGATTTCCGAAAAAGACATTTTAGAATACCTGGAGCGTTTTGAAGATATTTCTAGCGAAGAGCGCATAGACGAGCGTAAGACATTTACGATTTTTAAAAAGAATGACAAGATTATGCTTGTCATTCACAATGATACAAAGCCGCTTCGCATTGAAACTCGTTGTGATTTGAAGCTTAGCAAGAATTTGCAAGAGAAGTACGAGAGCGTAATGGAAAGCAAGGCGCTCGGGCGCAATGGTATCGAAATCATTTGTAGCGGCCAGCTCGAATCGGATGAAATTCTAGATTTGATCCGTCACGCATACGAAAAAGTAAGTGAATAAAAAAATATCCCTTTCGGGGGATATTTTTTTGTTTGCAACTATTCGTTGTTATTGATGTATTCTTTGTAGATTGCTTGGTAGCTCTTGAGGTTCTCTAGATTTGCGCTGAGGAGATCCTTCAAGGTTGTGTTGTCTGTATCGTTGTAAATGGTGGTCTCGAGCTGAATTAGGATTGCAACCTGGTAGTTTGTCTCGGATGCGAAGGTATGATCAAGGTGACCGTTCATGTATGCATTGTCGAGGCTGGTTGTATAAGAACCGATATCTGAGCTAACTGAACTCGAAATCTTGCTGTTTGGAACCGTACTAAAGCCAACTTGTGAAGCCATGCTGCTGTATTTTTGTAGGAAGCTGTTCTCGATTGTCATGAAGTTGGCGGTGTTAGAGCGGAGTTTTGAAGATCGAAGTTTCTCTTGATTAGAATCAATAGGGCCATCTTCGGCGGTGAGCTGAGAAAGTCTCAAATATAGCTCAGAGTAACTGTCGTAACGGCCTTTGTTCGAAGAGTTGATGACGGCTGTTAATACAACGATCAAAACGATAAGAATAACTGCGCCAAGAAGTAGCTTGATAATAGCTGGCGAGATAAAAGAAGAAATACTCTTCTGTTGTTGACCCTTAGTTGCGATTTGGTCAAGATAAGCTTTGTTGTCCATAAAATAATTATAACATAAGCAAGAATTGCTAAAACGAGTTCTCGTGCAGCCTATTTCGAAAGGCGACGTCAAGACAGCCCGTCGTCAAGGGTGTCTTGCGTCTCGTGCTCGGCCGTAGCCTGCGCAAGCTTTCTCAATAGTCTACACGAGACTCGATAGCAACTTCTTGCTTATGAAATAAAAGGGTCGTAACCTCGTAATCTTCTAAAAAGATTCCATAAAACGCAAACAATCAACTGTATATCCTAAAAGTTCTCTTGATGAGGCTCTCTCGCTAGGCTTTCGAAGAAAGACGAAATAATGCTCTAAAAGATATGGATTTGAGTTGGTGGTTACTCTGAGAACGTACGGAGCTTACGAGCGAGTAGGAAGCGCTATTCACCCGTAACGACGGGCTGAATAGTGCTGCTTCTCAGAGTAACCCCGACACAAACCAATCTTTTAGGGTATAATTAACTTATGGAGGACGCCAAAGAAGAGATTCGTGCACGTTTGCCCGTCGAGGATGTTATCGGGCAATATATTGAGTTGAAGCGTGCTGGGCGTAGTCTTAAGGGGCATTCGCCGTGGGGAACGGATAGAACGCCGAGTTTTATGGTGTCGCCAGAGAAGGGCATCTGGCATGATTTTTCGAGTAACAAGGGCGGTGATATTTTTGCCTTTATTATGGAGATGGAAGGACTTACTTTTCGTGAAGCCCTTGAAAAGTTGGCAGAGCAGGCTGGCGTTGAGTTAAAGCGTTATTCTGGTGGGGATAAAGCTTTTGCGAAGCATAAAGAGAGGCTCTATGAGGCTTTGGAGCTTGCGACTAAGTATTACCAGTTTTGCTTAACGAAAAATAAAGCGGTTTGCGAATACGTTTTCTATAAGCGAAACATGAACAAGAAGACCGTTGAGAACTTTCGTGTTGGTTATGCGCCAAGTTCTGGTAGGGCTCTCGTGGACTTTTTGACGAAGCGTGGCTTTACAAAGAAAGAGATGGAAGATGCTGGCCTCTTAAACCGCTTTGGCGGCGATCTTTTCAAAGGTAGGATGACAATTCCGTTGATGGATGTTGGCGGCAGGGTTATTGGTTTTACGGCCAGGATTTTGACGAACGATAAGAATTCTCCAAAATATTTGAATACTCCTGAGACCGTTTTGTATAACAAGGGTCGCCATATCTTTGGTCTTAGCCAGGCTAAAGATTCGATTCGTCGATCAGAATTCGTAGTAGTCGTAGAAGGCAATATGGATGTTATTTCTTCGCATCAGGCTGGAGTTTGCGAAGCGGTTGCAACCGCTGGTACAGCAATGACCGAGAATCATCTAAAGAGCTTCTCGCGCATGACGAACGATATTCGTCTCGCTTACGATGGCGACGAAGCTGGCGTTCGTGCGGCGGAAAGAGCGGTGCAGATGGCGTCGAAGTTCGGCATTTATCTATCTGTTGTTGATGATTACCATGGTTGCAAGGATGCAGACGAATTGATTCAGAAGAATCCGGAATACTGGCATCAGGCAGTTAGAGATTGTAGGCCGGCGCTTGAATGGTTGCTCGAAAAATACCAGGCAAAGTATGATCTCAAGACGGAGAAGGGCTTTCAAGAATACTGCACAGAAGCAAAGCGTCTAATCTCTCAGCTCGACGAAAAAGATACTGTACTTAGAGAGAAATACGAAAGAATCGTTTCTGAAAGACTTGGTATTTCGCTTGAAGCGTTCCGTGAACAGAAAATTGAGCTACCAAAGAAGAAGCTCAAGAAGCCTAGTGCGGATCTTAGCAAGAGTATGAATACCGGTCCAAGTAGGGCGCAAAAATATCTAGCAGCTTTGGCGAAGTTTGGCGGAGTTGAAGTTGACGAAGATTTGGTGATCGATGGTGTTTCGGATGACGAGTTAGAGTTAATCTTTGAACAAGAATTTGCTAAACATTCTTCCGAAGAACGCAAGAGCGATGCTGAAACTTTGTCTAAGAGGGTACAGCTAGAATTCATTTCCTCGGAGCGAAAACGCTTGTCTGCAGCGATTGAAAAAGCAGAAGCTGATGGTAATGATGAAGAGATGCGACGCCTCATGCTTGAAATGAATAAATTAATTAAGAAATAATTTAGAAAAAGCTTGTAATATCACTTTTTGTTGTGTTATATTTATCGAGAATGTACTGATTTTTGGGCTATTTTTTATATTTGTCAAAATCAGGTAGATACATAACGCGTTAAATAAACAAAAAATCTTGTAAAACAAAATAAAATTTAAGAGGGAAAATATGGACGACGAAGAGCGTTATGATGATGGCTTTCTTGAAGAGCCTAGTATTGACGATATCGAAGAAGAGGATGATGAAAGTCTTGAAATAGACGCCAGCTCTGTAAACTATGACGATGTCGCAGACGATTCCGTAAAACTTTATTTGCGCGAGATTGGTAAAATCCCGCTACTTAGCCAGGAAGAGGAGCTTGAACTAGCTCACAAGGTTATCAACGGTAACGAAAAAGAAAAGAAGCGTGCCAAGGATAAAATGGCCGAGTCGAACATGCGTCTTGTTGTTTCGATCGCAAAGCGCTATTCTGGCCGTGGCTTGGACTTCTTGGATTTAATTCAGGAAGGTAATACTGGTCTATTGCGTGCAGTAGAGAAGTTTGATCCAGATAAAGGCTTCAAGTTTTCTACTTATGCAACATGGTGGATTCGCCAGGCGATTACGCGTGCTATTGCTGACCAGGCTCGTACAATTCGTATTCCTGTTCACATGGTTGAAACGATCAACAAAGTTCTTCGTACTCAGCGTCGCCTAACTCAGGAACTTAATCGCGAACCAACCACCGAAGAAATCGGTAAGGCTATGGACATGGATCCAGAGAAGATTGAGTATGTTATGAAGATTAAGCAGGATATCGCTTCGCTTGATGCCTCCGTTGGCCGTGATGGCGAAGATGATGATTCCTCGCTAGGTGATTTTATCGAAGACGAAGATCGTGTTTCTCCAGAAGATTCTGCAGCAAACCAGCTCCTCAAAGAGCAAATCGCATCTATCTTGTCTACCTTGACCGACCGCGAACAAAAGATTATTAAGATGCGTTTCGGCATCGGTGGTGGCAAGAGTCATACTTTGGAAGAAGTCGGTGCAGAGTTCTCAGTTACTCGTGAACGTATTCGCCAGATCGAAGCAAAGGCACTTGCAAAACTTCGCAAGAACAAAGATACTAAAAAGCTCAAAGAGTATTTAAAGTAGAAAACGCAATAAAAGATAGCTGCCTGTTCCTTGGCAGCTATTTTTATTGTGTTTTCGAAAAAACATAAGTATAATAGACTTATGGAAAATAGTGGGCAGGTAAACGCTGCACCTAGTCCAGCGACTAGCGCAAGCAGCTCGGTCATTCCGAACGATCAGGTTCGCATCGAGAGCCTTCTTGAGGAATGCGTAAGAACAAAGGCATCCGACCTTCATTTGCAGGTTGGCCTACCGCCAATTTTAAGGATTGATGGCGCTTTGCGCCCAATTGGTGGTTACCAAAATCTCGATGAGCAAGCAGTTGAGCGTTTAGTATTTTCTACGCTTGAAGAAGAGCAGAAGCAGATTTTGCTAAAGGATAAGGAATTCGACTATTCCTTCTCGTTTGGCGATATGGGCCGCTTCCGCGTAAACGCCTTCCATGAGAAGGGTAATCTTGCAGCAGCTTTCCGTTTGATTCCAAACGAAATTCAGTCTATTCAAGATTTAGGTATGCCAAATGTTGTAACGACATTTGCAGATTTTCCACGCGGTCTAGTTTTGGTTACTGGTCCTACAGGTTCTGGTAAGTCTACAACACTTGCTGGCCTTGTTGACAAGATTAACCGCGAGCGCTCGACGCATATTATTACGATCGAGGATCCAATCGAGTTTATCCATCATTCGATTCGTAGCGTTGTTGTTCAGCGCGAAGTCCACTATGATACTTATTCTTTCGCAGCTGCACTCCGTAGCGCACTCCGCGAAGACCCTGATGTGGTCTTGATCGGTGAGATGCGCGACCTTGAAACGATTCAGGCAGCTATTACAATCGCAGAAACAGGCCACTTGGTCTTTGCAACACTTCATACAAACTCTGCTTCTCAGAGTATCGACCGTATGATCGACGTCTTCCCACCGCATCAGCAGCCACAGGTTCGCTCACAGCTATCTAATATCTTGATGGCAATCTGTGCACAGCGCCTTGTTCCAGCAATTGGTGGCGGTCGTGTCGTAGCAGCAGAAATCATGGTTGCAAACCCAGCTGTTCGCTCAATTATTCGCGAGGGCAAGACTCATCAGCTTGATACGGTTATCCAGACTGGTGCAGACGAAGGTATGCAGACGATGGATAGGACCTTGGTTAAGCTTATTCAGCAGGGTGTTATTACTTATGACAACGCTCGCGAATACGCAGTAGATTTGCAAGAATTTGAAAGGTTGGCGCGCGGATGAGCATGAAGCGTTTTAGCTACCGTGCTAAAGAGATTAGTACTGGTAAGGTAATTAAAGGTAACATTCAAGCTGAAAGTGAACGCGTTGCCGGTAAACTTTTGGTTGATCGTGGCTATGTGCCAGAAACTCTCCATGAAGAGGGTACTGGTCTTCTATCTAAGCTCGATCGTGTTCGTGCAAATGACCGTATTACCTTTACTCGCCAGTTTTCTACTCTCGTAGGCGCGGGTTTGCCGATCGCTCAGGCTCTACGTACAGTCGCAGAGCAGACAAGCAGCAAGCCAATGCGTGCTGTAATTGAATCAATTTTGTCTGATGTTGAGGCTGGTCGTAGTTTAAGTGTAGCTTTCGGCAAGCATACAGATGTATTTAATAATGTTTATCTTTCTTTGATTAGCGCTGGTGAAGTTTCTGGTACGCTTGATAAGAGTTTGAATCGTATCGCCGCGCAGGAAGAGAAGGACGCCAAGATGATGAGTAAGATTCGTGGTGCTTTGACTTATCCTATTATTTGTGTAGCAACGATTGCTCTAGTCTTTATTTATATGATGGTGCAGGTCGTTCCGCAGGTTGAAAAGCTTTATATCGATCTTAAGAAGGATTTGCCAGGCCTAACTAAGTTCATGGTAGGCATTAAGGACTTCATGTTTGGTTATTGGTGGCTAGTCTTGATTATTATTGGTGTTTTGGTTGCGTTCTTTATTCAGTTCAGAAAGACTATTCCTGGTCAAAGATTTAATGCTAACTTCAAGTTAAACGTGCCGATGTTCAAGCATCTGTTCCAGATTCTTTATATGTCTCGCTTCTCAAGGGTCTCGCAGATTCTTCTTGCAACTGGCGTATCTGTTCTTGATACGATGCATATCGCAGGTGATTCTACGAACAACTTGATTGTCAAAGATTCGATTTACAAAGCTGCAGATGAAGTTAAAGGTGGTAGAGCAATGTCTACGGCTCTCACCGATAAACCATATGTTTTGCCTTTGGTTCACCAGATGGCAGCAATTGGTGAGCAATCTGGTAAGATGGACGAAATGCTTGGCAAGGCTGCTCAGGTTTATGAAGATGAGCTTGATGAGCGCGTAACTGCTATTTCTAACATGATTGAGCCTGTGCTTATGATTGCGATGGCAGGTATGGCAGCACTCCTTGTCGGTGGTATCTTGTTCCCGATCTACGGTCTCGTTGGCGAATTGTCATCATAAAAGAGAAAAGGCTCAGCAATGGGCCTTTTTTTGGTGTTATGAAAAAGAGAAATGCTTTTACAATTATTGAAGTTGTGTTGGTACTTGCGATTGCTGGTCTTATTTTCTTAATGGTATTTATTGCGTTACCGGCCTTGCAACGCAGTCAGAGGAATACGCAGAGAAGACAAGATTTATCTCGGATATCTTCTGCTATAATCGAGTATGCTTCAAATAATTCTGGCGATTTGCCTTTTGGAAGCGATGAAGTCGGGGAATATTTTGACGTAGATTTTGTATCGAAATATTTAGATTCGAGCTGCCACTCTGAAACGGAGTATCTAAGTAACGGCTTACCCGCATATTCATTTTCTTGTTCCAATGATAGTTTTCGTGATCCGAACGGAAATGAATATGTGATTGTTGATATGGATATTTCTGAATCTGTTGTCTTTGACTTTATAGAGTCTAATTTTAACGAGATTTATGTTTCCGACGAAGCTAGGTGTAGTAGTAATGGATTTGAATATTTAGGCGGCAGTCGTTCAAAATATGCCATTGCAATGGTTCTAGAGGGCGGCGCTTGGTACTGTTTAGATAATTGATATAGCTTATGTTAAAATGAAGTTATGAAAAAGAGAAATGCTTTTACAATTATCGAAGTTGTACTTGTTCTAGCGATTGCAGGTCTTATTTTCTTGATGGTATTTATTGCATTGCCAGCCTTGCAACGCAGTCAGAGAAATACGCGCAGAAGGCAGGATGCTGCCCGTATCGCCTCGGCAATAACGGACTATTATTCTAATAATGGTAAGATGCCGTTTGGTCCTGTAACAAATACATGGAATGTGTATTTTGATTACAGTTTAATTACTAAATATATTGATAGTGAAGTGTCGATTCCGGCAGATCCAGTAGTAATGCAGGGTAGCGCGGTAGCTTTCGAGGCTGCTTCTTGCCCTGAAGGCAAGAGTTGTGAACAATTTAAAGATCCAAATGGCAATGTCTATAGGATTTCGTTAGCGTATAGTCATGAAGGAACTGCTCCAGGTTACGAGGCTAATACTATTTTCTTGAGATATGCAGCAAAATGCGATTCCGATGGAAAGACGATTTTGCTTGAGGGACAAAACGCACAATTTACCTTGACGATGCCCCTTGAAGGCGGCTCATACTACTGCGCCGACAACAGTTAATCATTTGATAGCTAATCTCTAGCGTGATAAGATAAGCTTATGGGTATTTTCGTTGCAATTATTCTTTTTGTGCTTGGTGCAGGGCTAGGTTCTTTTGCTTGCTGCCAGGTATGGAGAATTCGCAAGGGAGATAAGTCTAAATGGTCGCATTGTATGCACTGCAATTATAGGTTGCAGTGGTATGATAATGCGCCGATTATTAGTTGGTTGGCGCTTGGTGGCCGCTGTAGGAAATGCCGAAAGAAGATTGGCCTTGCCGAGATTTTGGCAGAGATATCTATGGCGCTGGTTTTTGTGTTATCTTGGATGTTTTGGCCAGAGCAGGAAATGGTTCTTTCTGGCGGAATCCCGGAAATTATGCGCTTCGTGATATTTTTGCTGATGCTGACTTGTTTCTGCGTTTGCTTTATTTATGATGCAAAGTGGCAAGAATTGCCGATGGTTCCAGTTTATATTTCTGGAGCATTGTCTATTTTGTATCTAGGAACGATTTGGGTCCCGCAGCTCATGACGGGCATGTTCGAGCTATCTGAATTATGGTCTACGCTTGGCGGTCTTTTAATCTTGCCTGGCTTTTACTTCTTGATGTATAAGCTTAGTCGAGAGAAGTGGGTTGGTGGTGGGGATTACATTCTTTGTATTCCGATTGCGATTGTTTTAGCTAACTTCTGGCTATCGCTTTCGACTCTATTTATCTCGAATTTGATTGGCTGTCTAATTATGCTTCCTGTGCTATACACGAGAAAGAATAAGGATACAAAGATTGCGCTTGGGCCATTCTTAATTCTCGGTTTCTTGGTAGTGTTCTTTATAAAAGACTTTATTTTGGAATTTGTGAGGATTTAGACTATGGCAGATATGTATGTTTCGGATTTAATCAATGAATTCCTAGAATCTCTTGAGGTAGAATCTGGCCGCAGTCGTTTTACGACGAGGAATTACGAGCTTTATCTAGAGCGTTTGGTAGAATTTGGCGGAGAAGGGCTAAAGCCGGCAGATATTGATGAGGAATGGCTAAGGAAGTACAGGTTGTGGCTAAACCGTTATCAGACTGTCCAGAAGCGAGGTTTAGCTGTTGCGACGCAGTGTTACCATCTGATTGCTCTTCGTGGCTTCTTGAAATACCTTACAAAAAGACATATCAAGACTTTGGATCCGTCACTTGTAGATCTTCCAAGAACACACAGGGCGCAGGTAACATTCCTGCATGTCGATGAAATCGAGGCGATTCTCGAGCAGATTCCGATAGATACCGAGACTGGCCTAAGAGATAGGGCAATCTTCGAGTTATTGTTTTCGACGGGTCTTCGTGTTTCGGAGTTGATTGGACTCAATAGAGATAGTGTAAACCTTGAGCGTCGCGAGTTTATGGTTCGTGGAAAGGGGCAGAAAGATAGACCAGTGTTCGTATCTAATGCAGCGGCTGATGCGGTGGCAGATTATCTATCTGAGCGTTCGGATTCGCTTCCAGCGTTGTTCTTGAACAATTCTAGGAATCAACCATTGGCTGGCACAAGTGGCGACTACAGGCGCCTTACGCCAAGAAGTATCGAGAGGATTATAAATAAGTATGTCCGTGCTGCTGGAATTACAAAGCACGTTACACCGCATACTTTAAGGCATTCCTTCGCTACGGATCTTTTAATGAACGGAGCAGACCTTCGTTCAGTGCAGTCGCTTTTGGGTCATTCTAATATTTCTACAACCCAGATTTATACGCATATTACGGATCCTCATCTTAAGGAGGTCCACGAAAAATTCCATTCCGATCCAGGTAACTAAACGCTTATTCTTGAAGAGCTTCTTTTTTGTGATATATTAACAGAAAAGGAGATTTACATGGCTGAGAAAGCTGAAAAGAAAAAAGATGTAAACGCTTACAACATTGGTTTTACCGAAGAGAATAATCCTGGCGGTATGATCCAACGAACTTTGATTATCTTTAAGCCTGATGCGGTCCAGCGTGGTATTGTCGGCGAAATCTTGAGCCGCTTTGAACGTGTTGGTTTGAAAATTGTTGCTACCAAGATGGTAAACCCAGATAAGGATAAGTACTACCATCATTATGAAGGCATTTCCAAGATGATTTCTCGCCGTGGTCAGAAAGCTTTTGACTGGACGGTTGATTTTATGACCTCTGGTCCAGTAATTGCAATGGTGCTTGAAGGCGTTGAGGCTATTCCTGTAGTTCGTAAGATTGTCGGTTCTACAGAGCCAATGGCGGCAGATATGGGTACAATCCGTGGTGACTATGCACATATTAGCTTTGGCTATGCTTCCGCTCGCGGTGAGGCTACAGCAAACTTGATTCATGCTTCTGGTAACCCAGAAGAGGCAGAGCAGGAAGTTTCCTTCTGGTTCAAGCCTGAAGAAATCCAGATCTACCAGACTTTGTCCGAAAAATATACTCGCTAATAAGGGCGGTGAATGTAAAATACGCTCAGAGATGAGCGTATTTTTTGCTGTTTAAATTGCTCTAAGTTTTGGAATTTTATATGCCGTCCCTATCTTGGGGTGGTTTTTCTTGTTTTGTGTTATTATGGAGGCATGGCTCGGTAGCTCAATGGATAGAGCAGCTCCGTCCTAAGGAGAAGGTTGTGCGTTCGACTCGCGCCCGGGCTACCATTTGAAGTTAAAATTGCCTATCTGGGCATTTTTTCTTGCTCGCTCTATCGATAATAGCGCTTCGCAAGAAGAAAATACCCATCTAGACAATTTTATTCTTCAAATTAAAACACCCATCTGAACGATTTCTTCTTCGAATTAACCCTGGATATAGTAGTGCTTTATAAGAAGAAACTACCAATCTACACGATTCTAGCCTCGAATTTTTTTGTTTTTATCTAGCGCTTCATAAGAAGAAACCGCAAATTTCAAAAGACATGAGAAGAGCCCCCGACGTTTGTCGGGGGCTTTCTTGATGCTGGGGAAGCGCTTTGTTAAGCGCAGGAGTACTTAAGCTCAGTCTCTGCAATAGTATGGCTTTCGCCATCATTCTCGAGTCTGTTGCAGCGGGCTTTCCACTCGTCGTACAGGTCGCTGAACTTTATGTTGGTGTTCCAGCGGTCGAGTATTTTCTGGATGAGTATGCTGGTTTCACTATCAACATCGTCGGGCCTGCAGAAGGTGGAGGATTTAACAGATACTGTGCCGTTTGTGATTGTCAGGTTTATGGCACTTGGATGCATGACGTACTTGGCATTTTGTGTCAGGATTACGACAGTCATCCTTCTGTCAGGATTGGAATCGTGGATGTTGGTTACGAAATCTTCGATGTCCTTGTGGTCAAGGAGTTTGATTTTCTCGTTACCGAAGTTGTACTGCCCGGAATTCGGGCGAACCCAGAGCAGGTTTACTTCACGGTTCCAGTCTGTCGGATACATGAGGCGAGGGGACCAGCTCAGGCCATTGCTAGCCTTCGGGCCCTCCGCGCTGTAGTTATACTCGGGCTCGAGAGTTACCTCAGGAGTGAGATCAGTGTCCTTACCTGTAAACATTTTGAGAATCTTTTTCATAAAAGATCCTCCTTTCTATAGGGATATTTCCTCAGCTTTAAAGTGCTTCTTAGTTGTGATAGCTAAGGATGCTTTAATTATAACACAAAAAGGCATAAAAGTCAATAATGATTATGCTTATCTACCTCTGTTAGCGGGGCGATTTTGGCTCGTTTCTGACTATGGTATAATAAGGTTATGGATTTTGAAGGACAACGCAGTGGCGAAGAAGTCATTTGTGTCTTTCGTCGACATATTGTAACTGCCTTTAAGGGTGTGTTTTTCTTTATTTTTATGACGGCGGTGGGTGTTTTGCCTTCAATTTTGTGGAAAGATAATTCCAAGATGTTTGCGGTTTGGATTGCATTCTGCCTTGTCGGTTTACTTGGTATGGCTTATAGCTTCATGCTGTGGCATTTTAGCTTTTATCTACTAACTACTGAAAGACTGCGTCAGGTTCGCCAAAAGGGTATATTCAATCGCTCAATGGTGGATTTGGAACTAGAGAATATCGAGAGCGTGGCGTTTGGTGTTTCTGGTCTGTTTGGTACAATGCTAAACTACGGAACGATACTAGTTCAGACGGCGGCGGGGGATCTGAGGCTTAGTATGGTAAGCCATCCGGAAACGGTTTACAACGAATTGCAAAATGCAACGCACGATATAGATAGGGAAAGATAATGTTAAAGAAAATAAAGAGAATTAAGAAAGAAGAAGAAAAAACCACTTCGGCAAATAGCCTTGACGAGAGCCGCGAGAAGGTACTTGCGAAGGGTAGGAAATTCAAATATCCTTTCCAGTACTCGAAGCACAAAATGATTATTAATACGATCCTGATCGCTATTGCTGCGCTTGGTCTTCTTTTGGTTTTTGGTTGGTTTGAGCTTTATAAAGTTCAGGATACTAGTAGCGTTGCATTTCGTTTTACAAAGGTTTTGAATTTGCCGGTTGCTTCTGTTGATGGTGTTAATATTCGCTATAGCGATTATTTAATGATTTATAGAAGTAGTATTAATACCTTGGAGTACCAGCAAGGTAAGCTTGATGATTCTGAGGACTCTCAGATGCTTCGCCAGCATTACAAGAGGCAGGCTCTAAACTCGGCTGAGGAATATGGCTGGGCACTAGCTAAGCTAAATGAAGCTGGCGAATCTGTTACAGAGGAAGAACTAAACGATCTTGTTAGTTATCATATGCAAATAAACGGTCAATCTCGTAGCCCTGAAGCTTTTGAGGCGATTATTAACAAGAGTTTTGGTCTTAGCATGACTGAGTATCGTAGGCTTTTGAAGCTTCGTTTGGCGCGCAAAAAGTATTCTGAGCTTTATGATTCTAGAGCGAACAAGCTTGCTCAGAAAGCAAAAGATGCTTTGAAGAGCGGTTCAGATTTGAAGGCAATTGCAGCTTCGCTTGGTGACACTGAGGTTGTAAGCTATGAAAAGACAGATGATTTCATGAGCGACGCAACGCTTGATGGCGGACGCGCGATTAAGGCAAAGGGCCTAAAAGCCGGTGAAGTCTCTGAGATGTTTACTTCCAGAAAGGGTGATTGCTACTACTTTGTGAAGTTAATTGAAGAAAAAGACGGCAAGGTAAAATACGAGAGTCTAGAGATTCGTTTTACCGAGTTTGATAAGACCTTTGTTGAGATTAAAAATAGCGACAAAATTAAAGAATATATTGAAGTCTCTGACGGCACTAGTGGCGAAGAGATTGATTTGAATCCAGAGATTAAATAATTATCTTGTAAAAGCGTATAGAGCTAGAGCGGTGGCGATGGATAGATTTAAGCTATCCACTTCGTCGCTCTGCGGAATAAAGATTGTTTCGCAATCGTCAGAATAAGAGGCTGGCAAGCCGGCCGCTTCGTTGCCCATAACTAATGTGAATGGGCTTTCTTTTGATGTTTTGGCTTCGTCTAGAGTCTTTGCATCTTTGTTTAGCATGAAGGCGTAGCGATGATGGTTAGGGAAGCGAGATTTGTATGTTTCGAAATCTGGAATAATCTCGAGGTTTAGATGGAAGATAGCGCCCATGCTAGCACGAATAACTTTTGGATCATATGGATCGACGGCTGGCGGGATAATGGCTAGATTTTTGACGCCAAAAGCTACGGCGGTGCGCATGATAGTGCCGAGATTGCCAGCATCGGATGGATTGACGAGAAGGAGATGATTATTGTCGTCTAGTTTTGTTGAAGATTTCTTGAATTCTGCAATGAGTAGGCAAGCGTCTTTGGCGTTTAGGACGTTGAAAGGTTTAGCGGATTCTATAATTGGGATTTGTTTTTCTTTGGCAGATTGCAGGATTTTTGTGATATCCTCGCCTTGTTTCTCGGTAGGGCGGAGGAAGATTTTTGTAATTAGCTCTGGTTTGTTTTTGAGGAGTTCAAAAACGAGGGTTGCGCCAAGAGCGTAACTGGTCTCTGAATCATGTTTGTATCGAGATATTTTCATTAGGGCTAGTATAGCATATCTTATCTTTGGCTAAGATGTTATAATTTGCTTGTCCAAGGACTGCACAAGGAGGGATATTATGCTGTTATTGGAACAAGTTGCGCAACTGTACGAGAAATTTGGCGCAAGCACCTCAATCGAGGATAAAGAAACTGTTGCCAAACAGATTTGCTTCGAATGCTCGATGGCGATTTGGAAACTGTGTAGTATCGACATTCCCTCAGTATATATCGATAGCGACACGGTTATGCAATACTACGAGCTTGCGAGGCAGGCGACCAAGAAGAGCAGAATCTGCAATGACGATTCTGAGCGTATGATCATTGAATTTTACGCCGGAACATTGAAAGAGAAATGCATTTGGCTTACTAAGCTGTATGGCACCAAGAACTAATCCTCGAGATTGAGCCTCGATTTGTTCGGGGTTCTTTTTCTTTCGTATGCTATACTAGTTTTAGTTTATGCGGGTGTCGTATAACGGCTATTATGTATCCTTCCCAAGGATGAGACTAGGGTTCGACTCCCTATACCCGCACCAAGAAAAGCCCCGAGCTCGTCTCGGGGTTTTTCTTGGTGCGTATTAGGCGAGGAGAACCCGTGGGGTTCGAAAATGCAAGGAAGCGAGTAAAGAATAAAGCTTGCTTTGATTATTTTGAGCGACGCAGCATTTTATCGCAAAGCGAATTACGAGGAAGGAGCCGAGTGAGGTAAAAATGCTTGTATTTTTATCTCCGAGGCGACGCCCCGAGTCAAGCAATTCGAAGAATTGCGCTCTCCCTATACCTGCACCAAATTTGTGCTATAATTTAATCATGTATACGCCTCTAGGAAGCGTATAAACTGTGTTTAGTCGCCCCGTATGGGCGACTTTTTGGTTACTTTGCTAGTCGAAGCTCGAGCGTTACTTTCAAACGCCAAATTTTCAGCGAAATACTCATAGGCTCTCCTTTCTTCGGAAGCCCCTAACAGAGCCTAGAATGCCGTTCAGTGAAGCCCCCTGCGAGGTAGGTTCCACGGACAGACTGTGACCAAACCTAATATTTAAGGAACACGTGTTTAGGCTAGCAGAAGCTTTGAAAAAGTAGCAAGCAGCAGCATAATGTAACAGATTGAAGAGTAGTGGTATTGCTTTTGGTAATGGTCCGATTGTGGCTTTTATTTACAAACAAAAATACTTCCTTTCGGAAGTATTTGAAATTCTTGTAATGGCGCGCCCGACCAGAGTCGAACTGGCGATCTCCTCCGTGACAGGGAGGCGTACTAGACCACTATACCACGAGCGCTTATGTGTGTAGTATATATGAAAAATAGATTATTTGCAAGGGGTAAATCTATTTTTCTAGTTGGTCTATGATATCTTGCTTTGAAATCTGGATTTCTGCGCCAGAGGAAACGTCTCCAGCTAGGACACGTTTGGCGATAATATTCTCGACGGTTTTCTGGACAATGCGCCTCATTGGGCGAGCACCAAGCTTTGGGTCGTAGCCTTTTTCCACGAGTAGAGCCTTAGCATCGTTGTCGACGTTGATAGTGATTTTTTGAGAGGAAAGGTTGTCGTTTACGCTAGCTATGATTAGGTCGATAATCTTCATGAGGTCGTCTTTTTCTAGTGGCTCAAAGACACAGATTTCGTCAAAGCGGTTCAAAAATTCTGGCTTGAATTCGCCGTCATGAATTAGTTGCTCGACTAGAATGTCTTTAACTTCGTCTAGCTTCTTGCCAGATGATAGATAATTTCGGATTTGGTTGGCGCCAGCGTTACTAGTAGCAATAATGATTGTGTCGCGGAAACTTACTTCGTGGTTTTTAGTATCGCGAAGAATGCCTTCGTCGAGGAGCTGAAGAAGGGCGGTTAATACTTTTGGATGAGCTTTTTCGATTTCGTCTAGCAATACAACGGCGAAAGGCTGCTTCGAGATTTGGGCAGTTAGGCTCATATCGTATTCGGAAGCGTCGGCAATTAATCTTGAAACGTCTTCTTCTTTGACGTATTCGTTAAGGTCGATACGGATGACGTTTTGCTCGCCATTAAAATACGTTTCGCTGAGGGCTTTTGCTAGCTCGGTTTTTCCTACGCCAGTAGGGCCGAGGAAGATAAAAGTACCGATTGGGCGATTCTGATTCCTAACGCCAGCAGCAGAGCGTCTGAGAGAGTCGCTGACGGCTTTAACGGCGCTATCCTGGCCGATTAGACGTTTGTGAAGCTCGTTTTCAAGATCGAGGAGCTTCTTTTTGTCTGTGGCGCTTTGAGTAGATTGCATCTTGATGCCAAAGTTCTTTTCGACTGCTTGCTGGACTGATTTATCTGTAACGAAGCCTTCTTCGGCGTAGTTAGCTGCCATTTCGAGTAGAGTAAGAGCTTGACCTGGCATAACAAGATCTTTGATATATTTTGAACCTAGGCGATAAGCTTCTTCGAGAGCCCAATAGGTTATGATAGCGTGTTGGCTTTTGTATTCAAAATATGGACTTTGATCCTGAAGGACGGCAATAGTTTCGTCGTGGTTTGCGGCTTGAACCATGATACGGTTAACACTATTGGTGAATCTTGGATTTTTTGATGATGCTTCGAGGAAGTGTTGCTCGTCGATAGTTAGAATGATGCGAATTGCGCCGTTTTCAAGGATTGGGATTAATAGGTTAGAAATATCTATTGCTCCCGTTTGGTCTTCGAAGAAGACTTCTGCGTTATCTAGCCACAAAATAATATTTTTGGCAGCATAAACTTCGTTAAAGATTTCATTCATGAGGCCTTCGATTTGACCACGACCGCTTGCGCTAGCTACAAGAGCAGCGGCATCTAGCCTAAAGATTTGGCGAAAACGAAGTTTTTCAGAGGTTTTAGAGTTAAGGATTTCGCTTGCAAAGTTCTCGACAATATTACTTCTGCCGCTACCGTTTGCGCCGATAAGAGCAACGTTCTGGCGACCTTTGCCAGAGAAGATGTCTATCATCTGCTCAACGTTATCTTTGTGAGATGCGATATTAAGAGACGGAGAATAATTACCGACATATTTCTGGGAAATATTTTCGGCGAAGCGGCTAAGAAGATTGGCGTAGCCGAAGCTAAGGTCGCGGGCGATACCGCCAGTGTTCTTGTATTTACGGTAATTTTTTGTGAGATTTACGAGGTAATAATACCAGCTAATACCGCCATAAAGAGCAGGAAGGTCTAGCTTTAGGCTTTTTAGAATCTTTTCGTAATTTGGAGTTAGTTCAATCGAGGCAACGATAACGGTTCCTCCGTCGACTTCTGGAAGATTTAGAGAAGTGGCAATTTCGCTTGCTTTCGCGAACAAAACTTCTGGCTTGATTTCGCTTGCTGGAACGAGGATATCGATAAGCGGAGCGACGATACCATAGCGATTTTCTAGGAAGATTGCGCTTTGGCATTCTAAAGATTCGGTCAAGATGGCTTTTGTATCTGGATTTTTGGGAAGCCTAACAAGAAGCTCGCGAGACAAACGGTTTTCTAGGCTATCTGTTTTGTCCTTTGGCAGTTCTACTAAATCGTGACGGATCCAATATGGTGGCAGTGCGAGAAAGATAGCAAAACCAAAGCAGAGCCATGCGAGCGGAGATTTCTGGATTAATAGATAGATACCAGTAGCCAAAAAGAGCAGTGCGAAGATGTAGAAGAATGCGTAAACTGCTTTATGGCCGAGAACTTTGCCGAGCCTGGCGCGGCGTGCGCGTGATGCGTGATAGTTATATGAATTCATAGCGTAAATCCTGAAATTGTTAGAATGATGCCTGCGACTAACGCAAGTGGCAAGAATGGCCACAAGATGCAGAGAATTAGAAAGAATACGGCTGCAATAACTATACAAATAATGCCGGCAATAATTAGAAAGAATCTGGCAAAGAAGCCGACAAGACGAGAAACGAGCTTATCAAAGAAAACGTAGATTTTTGCATCTATAGTCCTGCCGCGTTCGTTTGCAGAGATTTGACGGAAGGGATGAAAGAGAGTTTTGAGTAAATTTGGGATCGAGAAAGCGTCCAGAATATGCTGTAATTTTTCGGTCATTTGTTTTAGGAAGAAACCCCAGCCGCGTGTATACCACCACGAGAAAAAGTAGATTAATGCCATAAGAATATTATATATCACTTTCTCGATAGTTTATTTACACACGAGAAACTATGCTATAATTTAGCAAGGATGCCGTTGTAGCTCAGTTGGCAGAGCAGCTCATTCGTAACGAGCAGGTCGCTGGTTCGACCCCAGTCAACGGCTCCATTTATTGCAAAAGACGCTCATTTGGGCGGTTTTTTGTGCCTAATTTAAGTTTTTTGGCTTATGCTAAAATAGATAATGAACATAATGAAGACCGTCAGGATTATATTTAGGATATTGTCGATAACCTGCTATGTAGGTATTGCTTTGTATGGTCTTCTATACATACCGCTGCTATTTGGTTTTAAGTCGCTGACCATCGAGACTGGTTCGATGGCGCCAGAATTAAACTATGGTGATTTGATTTACTACCAGGCAATCCCAAGGGAAGACATAAAGGTTGGAACTATCGTTTGTTTTAACAAGGGTGAAGAAGTTGTTTGTCGTCGCGTAGCTGAAATTTCTGAAGAGGGCGATTACTATACGAAGGCAGATACGAGCGAAGCTGTCGATGAAGGGCATCTTGATTATTATCAGATCGAAGGCAAGGTTGCTCCGAACAAGGTTCCGATTGCTGGTTGTGTCGTGAAGTTTATTAATAATAACGCTTGGATTGTTGTTATTGTTGCGATGATTATTGTGGTTCAGATACTACTTAATCTGAAAAAGTCTGATGCAAAGGAAGAAAATGAAAAGAAAAAGTAACAGGAAAGAGCTTTGCGTGGCGATTATCTTCGTCATTTTGGGTCTCTTGGTAATTGCAGCGGGAGCGATGTTGCTTTACTATGCTTACCAACAAATTGTTGGTATTAGCGATATTGATGTAAATTCCTTGTTCCGTTCGCCGGCAAACTATCTTACAGAAAAGAAAGCTGCGGCAAAAGAAGGTTTGCATTTGCTAGTTCCGGGACTAATTACGGTTTTGATTGGCGAATCCGTGGTTGCAATCTCTTGTGCTCGCTGCATTACGATAGAGTCTGAAGGCGAAAAAGTTTTGGCACTTGAAAAGAGAATTGAAAAACTCGAAAAGAAAAAATAAAGCTTGACATTGCACGAGATAAGTGTTAGCATTAAGGTGTATCAAGTCAAAAATAAAAACAAAAAAGGAACTAAGAGTGGGTTCGTATATTTTGTTAGCTACTGGCTTGGTGCTAAGTGTGGCGTCTGGAGTTGTAGCGCTTGCTTTGCACAGAGCAGAAGCGAAAAAATAAACATTGCAAGTCCCCGTGAGAGCGGGGATTTTGCTTGTGCTGTAGAATTTTTGTAGTTATGGTAAAATATTTAAAGAAATGAAAGAGCTAGCATCTGATTTTAAAACGATTTTTAAGAAAGATCGTGGCTTGCTGTTATGGATGATTGTTCAATTTGGTTTGAGCTTGGCTTTGTTTTTGATTCCAATTATGAGACTTAATGCCGCTCAGCCAAAGGTTTGGGCTAGGTATTCTGATATCGATAATGGCTATTCTCAGGGTGCATGGTGGTATCTAACTTCTTTCTCAGTACTCGCAGTAACGCTTGGTATTGGACATATTTTGCTCAGTGCAAGATTGTTTGCTAAGCGCGGCAAGGATGTTGCAAGGCTATTCTTGGCGATTACGATGATTATTACGATTATTGCGCTATATTTTGTAAATAGCTTGCTCGGAGAAGGATAGAAAAAGATGGCTAAGTCAGTTGAGATCCCTCAGGGGAAGCGAACTTTAAAATATCGCTTTTTTGAAATTTTGCCATTTGTTTTGAGCGTTTTGATGATAGTTTTGCTACCTGTTTTTTCTGCTATTTCTCCAGTTCTGGGTTCAGTCTATCTTCTTCTTATCGTAATCATGAATCTTGTAAAAGCGGTTGGTATTTCTTATCGTATGATTCAGGGTCAGAAACTTGTAAAGCAATCTGTCAAAGTAGATTGGATTCGGCGTATTAAGGAACTTGGGGACCCAGAAAATAGCTTGAAAGCTCTTAAGAAATGGAATGTGAAGGAATATGGTTTTTCTGATCATCTTCATAATCTTAATGCAATTGCGAAGAACCCAGAAAACTATCCAAAATATGAGGATATTTGGCACGCTGTTATCGTGACGCTTTATAACGAAAGTATCGATGTTCTTGGGCCAACTCTTGAGAGTGTCTTGGCAACTACTGCCGATAAGAAGCGCATGATTCTTTTGATTGCTTACGAAGAAAGAGGCGGAGAAGCAGCGCTTGCCACTGCAAAGGCTCTAGAGAAGAAATATAAGAACAAATTTGGCCATTTTGAGCTTGTAATGCATCCTAAAGATATTAAGGGTGAGGTAGTTGGTAAGGGTGGAAATATTACTAATGCTGGTCGTAGGCTAAAAGATATTGTGGCAGAGATGAAGCTCGAGCCAAAGAATGTTATCGTGACGACGCTTGATAGCGATAACCGTCCGGATCCTTGCTATTTCGACCAGGTTACTTATGAGTTTATTGTTCATGAAGATAGGCAGAATCTTTCTTATCAGCCAGTTTCTTTGTTTACGAATAATATTTGGGATGCGCCTGCAATTACGCGCGTAGTTGCAACGACAAACTCGTTCTGGAACCTTATCTGTACGATGAGGCCACATCTTCTTAGGAACTTTGCTTCACATTCTCAGCCACTAGAGGCTTTGATAGGCATGGATTTCTGGAGTACAAGGACGATTGTAGAAGATGGCCATCAGTATTGGCGTAGCTTATTCTATTTTGAAGGGAAGTATGAAGTCTTGCCGATTCGTGCGCCAATCCGTCAGGATGCCGTGCTTAGCGATACCTTGTTTAAGACTTTGAAGGCGCAGTGGGTTCAGCTTCGCCGCTGGGATTATGGTGCAAGTGATGTTGCCTATGTCGGCGATTATCTATTCTCGAAGAAACGCAAGATATCCTTTATTTCGCTATTTCCAAAGTTCTATCGTCTACTAGAAGGTCATGTTACGCTTGCTGCGGTGGCACCAATCATTATGTTTGGTGGTTTTGTGCCGCTTCTATTCCATCTAGAGTCTAGAGATTTGTTGTCTCGTCATCTTCCGATTGTTGTAAGCTACATTCAGACAGTTGCGGCGATTGGTATCTTGATTTCGATTATCTTGTCTCTAAAGATGCTCCCGCCAAAGCCAAAGAATTGTAAGAACAAGCCAAAGATTATTATGGTGATTCAGTGGATTCTTTCGCCAATTATCTCAGTCGTCTATTCTTCATTCTGCGCTTTCTATTCTCAGACGCGTTTGGCGTTTGGTCTATATATGGAAAAGTTTGACGTTACGGATAAGTCTGTAAAGAAGCATGACTAATTTGTAAATGAATTAGGATGTTGTAGGGAATACAACAATTTTATATAAGTATCGTTGCAGAAATGTGGCGATACTTATTTTTTAATATTTTTGTTCAAGCTATGGAATAATATTATTCTTCGGTTTTGTCAAAAACATTACGCTTTCGCTTTTTTATTTTTCGGCGGCGTATTAGTATGTCGCCATGCGATTAAGTTCGACGCCGAGAAAAGTGATATGGGTCAGTTAATCGCCAAAATGGGTTAACGATAAATGGAGGTAATGCCGATGTGAGAGCAGTAGTTTTTGATCGTCTATAAAAAATAATGGAGGTATGATGAAGAAGATTTCGAAGGTGGTAGCTGCTCTTGGTTTGGCAGTAATGGGGCTTGGTATTTTTGGCAATTTGTCTGCCAGTGCGGACTCTGGTTTACCTGCAAAACTAACGGATAATCCGGATAGCCCGGTTACGATTGCGGTGAAACATAAGGTAAAGAACGGTTTGGGCTACGTGAACAATAGTTTTACTCTGAACGTTACGGAGCTTAATGAGGGCAGAGAACCGTCTGGCGGCGGTATGCCAACGTCGGTAACGCTAAATTTCAATAATGTCGATGTAGATGAGAATAACGAGGCGGTTGCGACGGGCGAGCTTAACTTTAGATACAAGACTTTTCCGAACGCTGGCACTTATAAGTTTGAGGTTTCTGAAGTAGCTTCTAGTAACGCAGATACATATCCAGTAGATACAAATAAGTTTATCGTGTTTGTTGATGTGGCTAGCGAGGTTGACGAGAATGGTTATCCGACTGGAGAATATAAGGCTACGCTTTCGACTTCGGCCAAGAACGAAACGACGGGCGAGAAGGGCGAGATCGAGTTTGTTTCAGAGCCAAAGCTTACTTATTCTCAGCTAGATTTCCGTGTACGCGGTGCTAAGGCTCGTCGTGATGTTTACTTCCCGTACACGGTTCGTGTAGAGACTGATGACGAGAAGCTGAATGGTGTAAAGGTGGATATTTCCGGCCTAGACGCTACCTATACAACAATGTCTAGGGATTCTAGATCTCAGATGACTTATGTTGAGCTAAATACTGGTGCTACTACGATTTGGCTAAAGGATGGCCAAAGTGCAAAGATCGGTTTCGATGGCGTGAATAATCGGTTACCTATTGGAGCTAGGGTACTTCTAACTTCCGTAAAGGATGGCGTAACAGACAACTATGATGCTTATCTTGATGGAAATATAGATAATGATCAGCTAGTTCTAACGAAAACTTTGGCGGCTGTTCCTGGTCTAAATGCAAGCCAAGAAATCTTGGAGGCTTTTGGTCAGACGAACGTTACTAAGGCTGAACGCGCATTAACTGATGCTGCCGTTTCAACTGGCGTTGCAATGTATATTGTTCCGTTTGTTGTAATCGTGATGGCTTCTGGTGCAGCATATGTGGCCTACAAGAAATCCAAGGGCAAAGAGTCCGAAAGATAGATAGAAAAGGAGTCGCCCTAATCTCTCAATAGGGCGACTTTAAGGAAATGAAGATTCGAAGACATTCTAGACTCAATAAGATGTTGAGTTGTATAGACAGGCTATTTACTGAAGCTTTAAAACTTCTGTTCTTGCCAATTCTTTTGATTGCGGTATATGGGATCTATGATGCTTTTTCGATAGAGATGGAAGCGATAAGAGCTAAAGAAGTGGCAAAAGAATACTTTACGGACTCTGGCAACGCAGTAGATTTTGAGAAGCTAAAAGAAAAGAATCCTGAAATTGTGGCATGGCTTAAAATTCCCGATACAAATATTAATTATCCGATAATGCAGAGCAGAGATAATAAATTTTATTTGACGCATGACTTTGAAAAGAATTTTGCGACCGTTGGCGGGGTATTCTTGGATTACAGGAATGATGCTGGCTTTCAGGATGAATATGCGGTTATTTACGGGCACAGAATGAGTAAAGGCAGGATGTTTTCGGATGTGGGGGAATATGCGAACAAGGAATATTTTGCGAATCATAGCGTGGGGATGCTATATACGCCAAGTGGTAATTATGAGCTTCGCTTTATAGCTTTTGCTTCGGTATATGGGGATACAGGGGAGATATATAATATCGGTGCTTTCAGGAAGGAAGAGGCGGTGAGGAAGATTATGGAGAATGCGAAAGTAAAAACGGATTTTGATCCAGCTAATCTTGGTGATGTTGTGCTTCTTTCGACCTGTAGCACCGAGGAGTTAATGCTTAGGGATGTGTTGTTGGCGGAGAAGATAAAGCTATAAAAAATAGACCTAAATGGTCTCTTTTCTATAGCAATGGTGGAGTGTAGGAGAGTCGAACTCCTGACCTACTGATTGCGAACCAGTCGCTCTACCAACTGAGCTAACACCCCAGGTCTTAATAGATTATATCACGAAAGATTTGGTCGGCCATGAATTAGAAGTTCTGAATAAGAGGTGCTTATACTTGAATTATTTTAATTATCTGGTATAATTTGAAGCTTAAAGGGAGGTGCACTTTAAATGATTACAAACTTGTTTTTCGATTTCTTTGAAATCATAGCCAATGGAATGTATGGCCTTGGTGCAATGGGCCGAATTGTCGAAACGAGGCTCGGTATTCCACTTGATGAATACTGTCAAAAGGATACCGGTGAAAGCTGGGAACTTTGGAAGAAACTGAACCGTGGTGAGCTTGATGAGAAAGCCTACTGGGAAATTATCATTAAGACTCACAATTGGAAAGCTAAGCCCGAAGATTTTATCCAGTGCGCTAGAGATTCGCTCAAAGTTCCAATTCCTGGAACTCGCGAAATTCTGGAGCAGCTTTATGATTGTGGCTACAGAATGTATCTTGTATCTGACGTTTGGGAAGATATGCGAAAGGATATGTTCAGAGTATATCCGTGGATTGATGACATTTTTACCAAGTGTTACTTCTCCTACGAGATGCATAGCCTGAAATCCGACGAAGGTCACTTCGAGAGAATCTGTAAAGATTGCGGAGCCATTCCAAGCGAAAGTCTGTTTGTTGATGATTACGATGTAAATGTGTCTCGTGCTAAGAGTATTGGGATGCAGGGCATTGTTTTTAAAAACGCAGACCAGCTGAGGCATGACATTATTGATTGTGTCATTTGCGATTACGCCGACTAATGATTATGAGCGTGCCAAGCCATTATTGAGAGGGGATGGCGGAGGCGCGAGCATCGAAAACCAGTTTTATCCTAGAAAAGGCGGTCCGAAAGGGCCGCCTCGATGCGTTTTTGGGGTATTGAGTTTGTTATTATATAGATATGGAAAGACCAGTAACAACTCTATTTATGCTCGAGTCCCTAGATGGGAAAATTAACAGTGGCAATAGCGATGCACTTGATGTGGATCGTGACTGGAAAGTCATTCCAGGCTTAAAGGAAGGCTTGCAGCAGTATTATGATCTTGAATCCGAAACTGATACATTTTCTTTGAATACTGGTCGTGTGATGGCGAAAATTGGCGTTAACGAACGTGAAGAAGAGCCAGAAAAAATGGATGCGGTTACATTTGTGATTATCGATAATGCGCCTCATCTAAACGAGCGTGGCGTTGGTTATCTTTGTCGCTGGACGGGAAGACTTATTCTCGTAACGACAAATAAAGAACATCCTGCATATAAGATGCGCGAGAGTCATTCAAATTTGGATATTTTTGAATACGAAGACTTGGATTTAGCTCAGGTTTTAGCAGATGTTCATGATAAATATGGAGCAGAACGCTTAACGATTCAATCTGGCGGTAATATGAATGGTCAGTTCCTTCGTGACGATTTGATTGATTATGTAAATATTGTAGTTGCGCCAGTTTTGGTAGGTGGTAGAGATACCTCGACTTTGATTGACGGCGAAGCGATTTCTTCGCCTGAGGAGCTAGATAAGATTCGTCCAATGAAGCTGATTGAATGCAAGGCCTTGAACGATTCCTATGTTCAGTTAAGATACGAAGTAATGCATAGATAGGTTCAAGATGTCTATTTGTTTTGAGATTCGTGAAGACAAAGAGCTGGCGGTTTGGCAGGGGCTTGGTGGTGCTATAACTGAGGCTACGGCCTACAACTTTTCGAAGCTCAGTAAGGCTAAACAAAAGGAGCTTCTCGAGGCTTATTATGGTAAAGATGGCCTGGCTTATAATTGGTGCCGCCTGAGTATTGGCAGTAATGATTTTTGCCTTAAATCTTTCGAATATACAAAGAAGAGAGATTTGAGTGATTTCTCGATCGAGCATGACAAGAAGTGGGTGCTTCCGATGGTGCAGGAAGCTCTGAAATGCAATAAAGATTTAATCTTTTTGGCTGCGCCTTGGTCACCGCCAAGCTTCATGAAGTTTACTCATGCTTTGCGTTTTGGCGGACATTTGAAGTTTTGGCGCTATGCAAGATATGTTGAATATCTTTGTAAATGGATTAAAGCCTATGAGAAAGAAGGCGTTAATATTAAATATTTGTCGCCACAAAATGAGCCACGCGCACGTCAGATTTGGGAATCTTGTGTTTATGGATATAGAGCGCAGAGAAGGTTGGCTTACAAATATCTTGCTAAGTCGCTCGATAAATTCGATACAAAACTTTTGCTTTGGGATCATAACAAACAAGAGTTATCTAAGGTGGCGGATAGATTGTTGGATTTAAACGAGCCAAAGATTGCAGGTATTTGTTATCACTGGTATACGGGAACTTTTGAAGATGAAATGTGGCAGGCTTACAAAGAGCATCGAAATAAGATGTTTGTAAGTTCCGAGATGTGTTGTGGCTATTCGGTCTATGACAAGAAATCTTGGCAACAAGACGCTAATTTGTATATCGGTGAGCTATTCTCGGATATAAACTGCGGTGCTAGTGCATTTATAGATTGGAATATGCTCCTGGATTGGCAGGGTGGCCCAACTTATTGTAGGAATCATGTAAAGAGTCCAGTGATTCTAAATGAGGCGGAAGATGATTTTATTCTGACACCGATATATAAGGCACTTTTGGAATTTTCGAAACTGTTTCCTGTTGGCAGTCAGGCGGTTCGTTGCGAGAGAATGGGCGAGGAGAATGCGCATTACAAAGCATCGCTGCTTCATCCGCATAGGCCAGAAGATGTGGTTATGATTGCCAAGAAAGATAAGAATAAAATTACAGCGATTGCGGCTAACGTTTCGGATAAAGAGCAGGTTGTAACAATTAGTTATGCAGGCAAGGTTTATAAAGAAGAACTAAAATCAAATCAGATTAAAGAGATAAGTTTTTAAGGAGAGATATGAATAATTTGTGGGATAGTTTGTGGTTTAGGCGAATCATTTGGTCGGTAGCGGCAGTATTTGTGGCCTGGCTAATTTACGCGATTATTACAAAGATTTTCTCTCGATATATGAAGCATTTTGGCACTAGGAAGAGCCAGAAAGCGCAAACCTATCTTCGCTTGGTCAAAAGCGTTCTAAGATATGTGCTTCTAGTCTTGGTGTTCTTTGTAATTTTGCAGATTAACGGAATTAACATTACGTCAGTTGTTGCCGGCGTAGGTGTTTTGGGTGCTGTTTTTGGTCTTGCTTTGCAGGATTCTTTGAAGGATATTTTCCGTGGTTTTGATATCTTGTCCGACGATTATTATAAGGTTGGCGATGTAATTCGCTTTGGCAATTACGAAGGTCAGGTTTTGGCGATTGGTCTTAAGACGACTAAGCTTCGCGATATCAATAGCCTTAACGAAGTTTCGATTGCAAACCGCGCAATCGAACATGTTGAAGTGTTGTCCAAGATGATCAATATTGACGTACCAATGCCATATGAACTAAGCAAAAAGAAGGCCGAAGAAGTGCTTGGCGAAATGGTAGAAAAAATATCCGCTATCGAAGCAGTAGAGAAGTGCGAGTATCGGGGCGTTAATAATTTCGGCGATTCTGCAATGAAATACCATATCAAAGTGTTTAGCGCTCCAGTTAACAGGGTGCAGACGCGTCGCGATGCTCTGAGCATGATTATGGAAGTGTTAGAAGAACGTAAAATTGCCGTGCCATATAACCAGTTGGATGTGCATCAGAAATAGAAAAAGCGCCTCTTTATCGAGGCGTTTTTAGTTTGAGCTTGGAATTCTTTTGCAAGTCTAGGGCGCTTATGCTTTTTACGGTTTTATAATAGCACGAGATGGGCTTTGCTTGTTTGAATCTTTTGTGGTATAGTAGTCATCAGTTGGGTCGCTAGCTCAGTTGCTTTGTCTGAGGCGCGAATGCGCCGAGAAAGATAGAAAACAAGCGCCAGCGCTCTAGCCAACTGAGATGTTGGTATTAATAATTTAATTGGGTCGCTAGCTCAGTTGGCTAGAGCGCCTCGTTTACACCGAGGAGGTCGGGGGTTCGAGCCCCTCGCGACCCACCATTTGTATTAGAATCGCCCATCTGGGCGTTTTTTTCATGCAAAAGAAAAACCTCCGATTTCGAAAAATCGGAGGTTTTGTGGAGTTAGATTCTTGCGATAAGCTCTTCGGTAATATTGAGCTTCGGATACATCGGTTCGATGTCGTCGATGTCCTTGCCGATGAGCTTAGAGATGGTTTCGAAGTCGTCGACGTAAAGCTTACCGAAGTTTTTAGCACTCGGATGGACCTTGAGGAGCTCAGTTGCCTGAAGGAAGCCTTCGAGGTAACATTTGTCGCCGTACCAAGCGTAATTCTTGGGGTTGCGGCAGTTTGTGCAGCCTCTGTAGGTTCTGGAAACGTACTTCCAAGCAGATTGTGCGGCTTTTTCTGGTGCTTCGCCTTTCTTAAGGAAAGCAGTGTAGATTTCGTAGCCGGTCTCAGCGAAGGTCGCTCCGTTCGTGGCCATGTTTTCTGCGAAAACATACCACGGTTCCGGTGTAGGTGCAGTTTTTCTGCCACACTCCAATCCTACAGTGATATCGGAGACCTTTGCGAGGCCTTCGGTGAGGATGGAATTGCGGCGAGAAGCCAGGAATCTTGCAAGCTCGATCGGTGCGCCAAGCTCTCTGCTGAAGAGATGAGCCGTGTTCATATTGTGACGAACATGACATTCGATCTCGTGGCCGACGAGAGCGATTGCTTCACGGAGCTTTACGGGCTTTCTAGTGGTAGGCACATAAACCATTCCGCCTGTCATTTTGGTTTCAACAGTAATGTTCTGGTAATCTGTGCCAGTCTTTACAACCCAGCCGTCACTAGCGAAGCCATACTGCTGGAGTGCATCGGAGAAGAGGATTGCAAGTTCGCCTGGTCCGAGCATGGTTTCTTCGGCCTTCTTGATCTGGTCTTCGGAAAGCTTGCAATCGATATGGAATCCCTGAAGCAGGTCTTCGCCGTCGATGATTGCTTTTGCTTTTCTGACGAGACGGGTATCGAAGTGGCCAAGATGTGCACGGACGAGTCTCATGGATTCCTCGTCATCCTTTGCCTCAATGCTTTTGGCGAGATTGACGAAGATAATGAGCTTGTCGACACCTTCGCTGATAGCCTGTTTGATGAATATGTCGCTGGCGTTCTCTTCGGGGAGCTCATCGATCTTAGATTTGAGGAGGCTAAGCTCGTCCCCGTATCCGATGATCTTGAGCGGGTTGTACTCGAATTTGGGATTGTAGGCCAGATTCTTTACGACACTGTCGCACCACTTCTGGCGTTCCTCTTCGAGGTTGGTTGCCTTGATCAGCGAAAGTACGCTGATCGCGTCGTTGAGCTTTCTGAGAAGCTCGAGAGTAGCGAAAAGGTCCTGAGACATTTTCATTAAATCAACTCCTAAAGTACAAAATTTCACACCCGTAGATGCGATTCGTTTATATTATACCATATTTTAATTAAAAATGCAAGCATTTTAAGGGGTGAGAGGGTTTGGCAAGAGTGTCTAAAAGTGGTAAAATAAATAGGTATTATTTAACTAAACGAAAGGGCAGCGATGTCAGAAAACAATATAGAAACTATGCGTCATTCGCTCAGCCATGTAATGGCCGCGGCGATTAAGAATCTTTATGCTGCCACAACAACAGTCAAGTTTGGTATTGGACCTGCAATCGATAACGGTTTTTACTATGATATTGACTTTGGCGATCTTAAAGTGACTGATGCAGACCTTCCGAAAATTGAGAAGGAAATGCGCAAGATTATCAAGGCTAAGCTTCCAATTGTCCGTAGCGAGAAATCTCGTGATGAGGCTTTGGCTTGGGCGCGTGAAGGTAAGCAGAAATACAAAGTAGAAATTATCGAAGAGCTTCCAGCAGACGAGACCATTTCTTTCTATACTCTTGGCGATTTCGAAGATCTTTGCCGTGGTTCTCATGTTGAAGATACGAGCAAGGTTGGTGCCTTCAAGCTAGACAAGATTGCTGGCGCTTACTGGCGTGGTGATGAGAAGCGCGAAATGCTAACTCGTATTTATGGTCTTGCTTTCGAAACTCAGGAAGAGCTAGAAGCTTACGAGAAGAAACAGGAAGAAGCAAAGGCTCGCGATCATCGCAAACTTGGTAAGGAACTCGATTTGTTCTGCTTCTCGGATTTGGTTGGTTCTGGTCTTCCAATGTTTACGCCTCGCGGTACGATTCTTCGTGATATTTTGAACGATTTTGCTCAGAGCTATCGTATTAAGAATGGTTACCAGAAGGTTACGATTCCTCATATTGCCTTGGTTGATCTATATAAGACCTCTGGTCACTACGAGAAGTTCCCAGAAATGCTTCAGTTTGTAAGTCAGGAATCTGGTGATCATCTTGCAATGAAGCCAGTTAACTGCCCTCATCATTCTCAGATTTTTGCTTCACGTCCACGCTCTTACAAAGAGATGCCAGTTAAGTTCCTTGAGACTACGATGGTTTATCGCGATGAGCGCAAGGGTGAGCTTGGCGGTTTGAGCCGTGTCCGTTCGATTACTCAGGACGACTCGCATGTCTTCTGTACAGAAGATCAGATTGGCCAGATCTTTGGCGAACTTATCGCTTCCGCTCAGGATCTCTACGAACGCATTGGTATGGATTTGAAGCTTCGTCTTAGCTTTCGCGATGATGGCGATGGTTACACTGGTACGACTGAGATGTGGGAGAAGGCGCAGAATGCTATTCAGGCAATGGCCGACGAACACAAGATTGAATATTTCATTGGTATTGGTGAGGCTGCAATGTATGGTCCAAAGATGGACTTCATGGCTACGGATGCCTTGGGACGCGAATGGCAGGTCGCAACAGTTCAGCTAGATTACGCAACGCCAGCTCGCTTTGGTCTTGAATATGTTGCTGAAGATGGTTCCAAGAAGACTCCAGTCATGGTTCACTGTGCCTTGGTTGGTTCGATTGAGCGCTTCATGTCCGTCCTAATTGAGCATACTGCAGGTTGGTTCCCATTCTGGATGGCTCCAGAACAGGTTCGCGTTCTAACTTTGAACGATACGGTTGCAGATTATGCAGAGAGAGTGAAGGCAATTCTTGAAGATACAGAATTGAACGAGCCATTAGAGCATCGTAAGATTCGCTATACCATCGACGATCGCAACGAGAGCCTTGGCAAGAAGATTCGCGAAGCTACAAAGATGAAGATTCCTTGCGTCTTGATTGTAGGTCCAAAAGATGCTGAAGCCGAAGAAGTGTCTGTCCGCCTCCGCGATAAAGAAGAGAAGATCAAACTTAAAGACCTTAAAGAATATCTGATTAAGCTTTAAGATGATTAGCCGCTCGAAAGGGCGGCTTTTTGTTTTTTTGTTTAAAACGTTTATGCTAAAATCTATTCAGAAGGAGAGAAATGGAAAATAATATATCAAATACTAGTGCTCCTGTTTCTAATTATCAGGGTGGCACAAAGAAGAAATCTTCAATTTTAACTATTGTATTTTTGCTTACGACACTTGGTTTTGGCGGTGCGTTTGCTTGGGCCATGCTCAAAGACAGTGGTAATAAAGGCGGAGAGAAGAGTTCGGCGGATGTTGCTAATCAGCAAGTAAGTACTATTTCTCAAGAGCAACTAGAGAATCCAACTGAAGGCACGGTTGCAGAGGTGGTATCCGATTTTAATACGGATCAAGAAGTTCGTAGATTGGTGCGCGAAATCAAAGCGGCAGCTTCCGGGTATGTTTATACGATTGATTCTAGCTATGATGACGGCGTAAATGTTTTTGGTAACGACTACCTTTCAAAGACAAGTAAATCTTATGGTATTAGATCTTATAATCAAATTAGAGATATGGGCGTAGCGGCCGGTTCGTCTGCAATCGATTATCTAAGAAGTAGTATTATTAGTGTTTTGACAGATAATGGTTTTACGAAGAACGATAGTTATGCTACTGCTATGCAAAGGCCGCTAGAAGATGACGGTGGCACTACTGGCTATTATACGAAAGGCGATTTAGTTTGTTACTTTACGACAGGCGATAATTGGTTCAATATTAACTGCGCAAGCACGAAGTGGTTTACGGCTGAAGATAAAGCTTTTGCTGATGCAGTAAATAAGGCAAGAGGCTACAACAAGGACTATTATATTAGTGCTAATACCAATGCGATTACGACTACAAAAGATGGAAAGTATGAGAAGGCTGAAGTTTCGGTATTCCCATCTGGTACGACTGTTGGTGGTTTTGTAGACTTATATTATCGTAAGGTTGATGGCGGCGAGTGGACTTATATCACAGGCACTCAAGGCGCGCCTAGTTGTGACGAATTTAGCGAAGAAGCCGCAGAAGCATATAAAGGAACGCTTTGCTCTTATCAGGACGAAAATGGTGAGTGGGGCAGTAAGTATTTAGGCAAATAATAGATAAATTACAAGAAGCTCCCCTAGGTGGGGAGCTTCTTTTTGTTGTAGAATGAAATAATGGATATCTTGAAGGGACTGAATAAGGCACAGCAGGAGGCGGTCGAGACGATGTCTGGGCCAGTGCTTATTTTGGCTGGTGCTGGTAGTGGTAAGACTAAGACTTTGACACATCGCATTGCGAACCTGATTACAAATGGCGTACATCCAAATGAGATCTTGGCTTTGACCTTTACGAACAAGGCAGCAAAGGAGATGCGCGAGCGTTTGGCAAAGCTTCTAGATATGCCAAACAACTTCAGCTTTATGCCTTGGATGGGTACTTTTCACTCAATTTGTGTAAAGATTTTACGTATCGAGGCGGTAAATGTCGGTCTGGATAAGAACTTTGTTATTTATGATTCGGATGACAGATTAACGCTTATTAAGCACTCAATGAAAGAGCTTAATATTAGCGACAAGAATCTAAAGCCTAAGGCAGTAGAGTCTGCGATTTCGAATGCAAAGAACGAGGGTAAGGGTCCTGACGAGTATGCTTCCGAGGCTATCTATCCGCAACAAAAACAGATTGCCGAAATTTATGAGCGTTACGAAGACAAGCGTTTGAAATCCAATGCCGTAGATTTTGATGACCTGCTTCTAGACGTGGCGAAATTATTTAAACAGCGCAAAGATATCCGCGAGAAGTGGAGTAAAAAGTTTAAACATATCTTGATCGACGAGTATCAGGATACGAACCATATTCAGTATTCTCTAGTAAAAATGCTCGTAAACGAAGAGCGTAATATCTGTTGTGTCGGCGATGACTGGCAGTCAATTTATTCTTGGCGCGGTGCGGATTTTACAAATATTTTGAACTTTGAAAGGGATTTTCCTGGAGCCAAGGTGATAAAACTTGAGCAGAACTATCGTTCGACGCAGAACATTCTTGATGCAGCGCAAAAGATTATTACAAAAAATACTCAGCGTTCAGATAAGGAGCTATTCACTGAACTAGGGAAGGGTGCGCCAGTCGAGATTCATGGTGCGCGCGATGAACAAGACGAGGCTGGTTGGGTGGCGCGCCAAATTAAGGTTCAGAGCACGACCGGCGGTCGCTCGCTGTCTGATTTTGCCGTGCTTTACCGTACGAATGCTCAGTCGCAGGCTTTCGAAAAAGCTTTCATTGAAAACCGAATTCCATACAAATTGGTTGGCGGCGTTAGATTCTACGATCGTAAGGAAATCAAGGATATCTTGGCATACCTACACCTTATTGTTAATCCGACAGACGAAGTATCGTTCAGTCGCGTAATTAATGTTCCGACGCGTGGAATTGGTGCCGTATCTTTGCAGAGAATCATGGATGGCGAGATTGATAACTTGTCTCCAAAAATTAAGCGCGCCTACGAGGGTTTTATGGCCTTATTACAAGATTTTAGATTGAAGGCTGCTTCTGGGCTTAATCCGGCGGATCTTATTGAGCAGTTACTACAAAAGATCGGCTATCGTGATTATCTAAATGACGGTGATAAGCTCAAAGCAGAGGAGCGCAATGAGAACTTGACGGTCTTGGTTGGTGAAGCGGGCGCATATAATTCTCTTGATGAGTTTTTGGCCGATGCAGCGCTAATGTCTTCGGCAGACGAAGCAGCTGGCGACGAAGCTGTAACTCTTATGACTTTACATGCAGCTAAGGGATTGGAATTCCCAGTAGTATTCTTGGTTGGTATGGAAGAGGGCTTACTTCCTCATGTTCGCTCGATGGATGAATCGGCTGAAGATGTCGAGGAAGAGCGTCGCTTGACCTATGTAGGCATGACGCGTGCTATGCAGCAGCTATATATTACCTATGCACAATCTCGCTTTATGTATGGCGGTAGAAGCTATAACTTCCCATCAAGGTTCTTGAATGACCTAGGATACAATCCATATGGCTCAAAGAGTGGATTCGGCGATTTTGACGATGACGATGACTTTGGCGAGGATGATTTTAAAGATACGGACGGCGATGGCTTTACGGATGACTCTTATTCTGATGGATGGGATTCGGATCCGTTTCCAGATGACGGACCAATATACGAATAAACAGGGGTGAATCTCTTGATAAGCGTGGCTTTTTATGTTAGAATAGAAACATATATTAGCTCAGCGAAAGACAGTTTTGTCAAAAACATTGTGCTTTCGCTTTAACCAAAGGAGTGTTCATGCGAGAATACGAATTGACCGTTCTCGTGCATCCAGATTTGGAAATGCATCTCGAGACGGCTACCGACAAAGTAAAGGCTCTTATCGAAGCTAACGGCGGTAAGATTGTCAAAGAAGCCAACGAAGGTAAAAAGCGCCTTGCTTATACCATCAAAGGCCAAGACTTTGCGGTTTACTACTACTACGAATTGGAACTTCCAGCAGAAGCACCAGCAAAGATTAGCTCCGTCCTCAACATCACCGATGAGGCTATTCGCTATCTTCTAGTTGCCAAAGATCCACGTCGTGAGAAAATGGCTGCAAAACGCCAAGAACGCAAGGCGCAAGAAGAAACTAAAGAGGAGGAATAATCAATTATGGCGCGGGGATTTAGTAAAGTAATCGTCATGGGAAATCTAACCAGAGATCCAGAACTTCGTAGCACACCAAGTGGTACACAAGTTTGTAGCTTCTCGGTTGCAGTAAACCGTAGTTACAAAGGTTCAAATGGTGATATGGTTGACTCAGTTTCCTACTTTGATTGCTCGGCGTGGGGTCGCCCTGGTGAAACCATCGCGCAGTATTTGAAAAAAGGTAGTGGAATCTTGATTTCTGGCCGTCTAGAACAGCGCAGCTGGGAAGATAAAGATGGACAGAAACGCAGTCGCGTAGAAATCGTCGTTGAAGACTTTAACTTCGTCGGCGGAGGTGATGCTCCAGCTGAAGGTGGTTCAAGTCGTGGTGGCGCAAAGCGCTCCAGCAAGGCTTCTAAAGCTAGCGACGAGGCTCCAGATGATATCTCTGACGAGCCAATCGATCTAAGCGAGATTCCATTCTAATATTGAAAGGGAAATATGAAGAGATACAAGAACGATCCAAATACCTATTTCGATTATCGTGACGTAAAAACTTTGCAGCGCTATGTCGACGCTTATGGTCGCATTGAGCCAATCTCTAAGACTGGTCTTTCTGCAAAGCAGCAGCGCCAGCTAGCAGTCGCTATCAAGCGCGCACGTCATCTTGCTCTAATGCCATTTGTGGCTAACGCTTAAGGTGGTCGAATATGTACGGACCAACAGATTTAAAAAAGAATACGCTTATTACGCTTGATGGTCAGCCGTACAAGGTGGTTGAATATTCACAGAAAGTAATGGGCCGTGGCGGAAGCATCGTCAACGTTAAGGTAAAGAACCTTATCACGGGCGCACTTTTGCCAAAGACTTTCAAGGGTCAGGAAAAGATTGAGCCAGCAGAGGTCACGAACCGCACTGTGCAATATCTTTACAATGATGGCGAGAAATTCTATTTCATGGATCCAGCAACGTTTGAGCAATATGAGCTCAATGCTGATATGGTCGGCGATTCAAAGGACTTCATGAAAGAGGGCAACGAAGTTGATATTCAGTTCTTCAACGGTGCTCCAATCAACCTAGTTCTTCCAAAGAACGTTTGGTTGGCAGTAGAATATACTGAAACCGCTGTTAAGGGCGATACTTCTTCTTCTATCGTCAAAGACGCAAAGCTTGAAACTGGCGTAGTTGTTAAGGTTCCAGCCTTCATTAAGACTGGCGATGTCGTATCTATCGATACCGAGACCTACGCTTATCGTGAGCGTCAGAAATAAATCGATTTATTCGAATTAATGAGAGTTTTGTTTTGAAAACAGAATTGAATCATTCTAGTAATGACCAGGAGAAGATCCTGGTCATTATTGGACCTACAGCATCAGGAAAAACTGGACTTGCAGTACGCGTAGCCCAGAAGCTTTCTGCGCTCAAGGGTCTACATATAGAAGCGGGCGAAACTGCCGCAGAGATTATCTCGGCGGATTCGCGGGCTATCTATAAGGATATGGATATAGGTACAGCGAAGCCGGATATGGAAGAGAGGGGTGGTATTCCTCATTACGGCTTTGATTTGGTAGAACCTGGTGATAGGTTTACGGTTTTTGAGTTCCAAAAGTATGCGCATGAATGTATTGATAAAATTCGTGCACAGGGCAAATTACCGATTATTGCGGGTGGTACAGGTCTTTATGTCGATGCTTTAGTATTTGATTACGACTTTAGCGAAGGTTCAAAGAAGAATTATACTAACCGCCAAGAAATGAACTCGGACTACGTAGTAGTAGGTATAGACTGGCCACGCGAGGTGCTCCGTAAGAGGATAGAAGAGCGGGCGAACAAATTTTTTGAACAGAACATCGAGGAAGAAACGATCAAAATTGTAGAAAAATATGGTTGGGATTCTGGTGCGATGACCTCTAATATCTACCCAATCGTATGGGATATGATGCGAGGCAGACTCACTCGCGAGGAAGCAATCCGCCTATTCGCGATTGACGACTGGCATTTAGCTAAGCGTCAGCTTACCTGGTTTAAACGAAACAAAAATATTCACTGGTTGCCATTAGATAAGGCGGAGCAGTGGATACTAGATTTTTACAGCGATAAAAAAGTTAATTAATTTTTGTAATAATGCAAAAAGTCTAGTTTTTGTCTAGGTTAAATTTTTTGAAGTTGTGTTAAAATATAACTAAGATGAGCAAAGAAAATACTTTACCTCTAGAGAAATTATTTGGTTCTAAGACTAGAGCGAAGCTTCTTTCGCTATTCTTCAGCAACCAGAACAAATCTTATTATGTTCGCGAGATCTCTCGCGTTATTGAAGAGCAGATAAACTCAGTTCGCCGTGAGCTCACAAATCTTAGTTCACTTGGCCTCGTAAAAATTGAGAACTATGAAAATAAAGTATACTATTCTGCCAATACAAAGCATCCATTTGCTCGACCTATGTCACAAATTTTCTCAAGCAAGATTGAGTCGGTCCAGGATGTTGAAGTAAAGCGAAACACATGGGACGATTACAGGCGCCCAGTCAAAGATTTGCTTGATGCTATGGTAGTAACGAATCGTCTGCCTGGTCAGGACGGTCTTGACCTTCTAATCGTTGGCGACGATAGTTCTCATAAGCTTGCGCGTTGGGCAGAGCTTGTAGAAAAGAGGCAGGGTAAGCCAATCAACTATGCAATCTTTAGCAAAGAAGATTACTTCTATCGCAAGAGTATGCATGACAGATTTATTGCGGATGTATTCAAACTAGAGATTACTGAACGCTACGATCCGAACGGTATATTGTAGATTTTGGGTTATTTAAGGAAGAGAAAGGCAGAAAATGTTCGAAATTGAAGTTAAAAATTTTGATGAAATTAGGATTACAACTAAGGATAAGACAATAAACATCAATGTCGCACAATCAACGATTGAGGCTGGTCTTCGCGTTGGTCCTCTCAAGGGTGCAGGCGAATTCGAGATTGGTGATTCTACTATCAATGGTATCGCTCTTAGCGAAGGTGGCGTAATTTATCGTATTAATATTGAAGGTGTTAAGCTTGGCATCGCATGTGGCTCAGTTAAGGCGGAAGAGCTAGACGAGCTTGGTCCTATTGATATTCTTGCTACAAACGAAGCAAAGACTGTTAGTATTGTTGAACCAAAGATCCTAATTCCTATCGGAAATATGGACTTTGCAGAGATTAAGGCCGAGGTTAAGGTAGAGAAGAAGCTAAAGATCAAGAAGCAATCTGACATTCCAGCAGTGCTTACTATCTATAAGCTTGACTAAGCCTTGCGAAAAGTGTCGTTATAAGGTATAATAGACCTTAGTTAGAAAAATATAGGAAATATTAAAGATGGCAATTTGTGAAATTACCGGTAAGGGCAAGATGTATGGCCACAATGTGAGCTTCTCTCAGCGCAAGACTCGCAAGGTTTTCAAACCTAATGTCCAGAAGCGCACCTTCATGGTTGACGGTCAGAAAGTTCGTTTGAACGTCTCTACTAGCGCTCTACGCACCCTTCGTAAAAAAGGTCTAATTAAATAATTAACTATTATTTGATACAATAAGGTAATGGAGAAGATCTATTACCTTTTTTGTGTATTCGCCGTAACTCTAGGTTCCATGATCTTACACGAGTTGGCGCATGGTCTTGTTGCTCTGTGGCAAGGCGATAAAACCGCAAAAGAAGCAGGGCGTTTGTCTCTTAATCCGATAAAACATATCGATCCTGTTATGACGATTATTGTGCCAGTTGTTTTGGCGCTTACGGGTGGTCCTATCTTTGGCGGCGCAAAGCCTGTTCCGATTAATACGAGGAATCTAAAGCATGCCGAGTGGAGCTTTGCTTTGGTAGCGATTGCTGGTCCACTTACAAACTTTATCTTGGCATTTTTGTTCTATTTGCTATTTGCCTTTACTTATCAATCTGGTGGGGCTGATTGGCTCTTAACGCTTTCGAGTGTTGGTATTAGTGTGAACCTTGGTTTTATGCTGTTTAATATTATTCCGATTCCGCCGCTAGATGGCAGCAGGGTACTATATGCCTTTGCGCCAGATTTTGTACGCGATTTTATGAAAAGGATCGAGGCTTACGGTTTTATTATTATCTATCTATTAATTTTGGTAGGCGGTACGATTCTTAGTAAGTATATGAGCGGGGCAATGGATGCCATCCTGAACTTCTTCGAGATGGTTACTGGATTCTAGGATAATAGCTAGACAAAACTGTTTAGTATGTTACAATAAAGCTAACCGAGCGTGTACGTATTTTTCCGTAATAAACTATTATAGGGAATTCGTGGTTACAAACCCGTGGGTTTGTAACATAAGAGTTTACCCACCGTGCTTACATAGCATGGGAAAATCGACTCGCTCGGTTTTTTGTTGTTATTTTTCCGTATCTTATTCCTCTCGGCCTTTCGCTCTATCAATAATAGCGCTTCAAGGCCTCGAGAAACAACCTACGAAAAAAGTAACTAACAAAAAGATAGCGCTTCGAAAGAAGAAACCACCAAGCTGGCAATTTTTAACCAACAAAAAGTGCTTATGGTAAAATATAGTTAGGATGAAGCAGAGAATACGGGTGGTAGCCCTCTGTAAAAAGACAAACAACATACTTCTTTTGAAGCGTGCGGGTGGGCGTGTTGAAGGTGCCACTAATTTTGAGCTTCCGACTGGCAAGATTGAGTTTGGCGAGCAGCCAGACGAAGCTATGGCCCGTGTGATATACGAATACTTGGGCGTCCAGACGGCCAAGATGCAGTTATCTGATGTGATTACTTTTGCTGACCTTTTTGAAGTATCACAGATAGGTAATCTTTATATCGTATATGACGTTGAGCTTGGCGAAGAATCAATCAGTATTGGCGGGGAAAGATATGGTGCATACAAATGGGCTAAGATTTCTGATGCTAATAGCTTAGACCTCGATGAAGCCTCTCGTATGGTACTTCAGATTACCTCTACGAAGGCAGTACGCATATCTGCGCCAGTTATTACTGTCGAACAGAATCCAGATCAACCAGCGATGCTTACCTCTGGTTTTGCGACGATTTACACCGATGGTGGAAGTCGTGGAAACCCTGGTCCAAGTGGCCTCGGTTATTACATTATTGGGGCTGACGGTAGAGAAATTAAGCGTGGCGGCGAGTTTTTGGGCTTTACCTCGAGCCGTTTGGCGGAATATTATGGTCTTAAAGAGGGTCTTGAGCAGGCGATTGATCTTGGCCTAAAGCGTGTTAACTTCCGTAGTGATAGTTTGATGATGGTAAACCAGTTGAACGGCGTTTATCCGGTCAAGAATAAGGATCTTTTGCAGGTCTACGAAGATGTTTTGAAGCTTATCTCTAAACTTGATTCGTTTAGTATCGTACATGTTCCAAGAGAGCAGAATGTCGAAGCGGATGCGGAAGTGAACCGCGTAATTGATGAGCATATGCGCCGCGAAGCGACTGAGTAGGTTCTTTAGTTTGACATAAGAATTTTATTTTATCTTGAAAATATGTTAAAATATAAGTGCTCGTGAGTAGTCGCTGGCCTGAAAAATGGCGAGAGGAAAGTCCGGGCAGCGCAGGGTAGGATAGTTGCTAACGGCAACCGCGCGTAAGCGTAGGAAAAGTGCCACAGAAACAAAACCGCCACTTTGTGGTAAGGGTGAAAAGAGTGGGGTAAGAGCCCACAGGGCGCGGTAGTGATATCGGGCCAGGGTAAACTCTATCCGCTGCAAGGAGACCTAGATACTGTGACCCGCAGATGGTCGATCACCGCTTGAGCGCATGAGCAATTGTGCGCCTAGATAGATGACTACTAGCTTCGATTTATCGGAGTGAGACAAAACCCGGCTTATTGATCGAGCAACACGTGACATGTTTGCTTTTATGAACAAAGAACAGTTCATAAAAACAAACATGTCACTTTTTTGTTACTGGGTATGGCGGCGGTGCTTGAAGTCTCCAATCGAGCAATTAGTAAATGGGAGCGAGGCATGAAAAACCCCGCACTATCTGGTGCGGGAGCAGTATTATTTACAGTACTTAACGGCGACTGATTGTATGCCGTGAACAAATCATTTTATGAGTCCTCAATCATAAATGAAAGGTTCGAAGGAGATTTTGCATGGAGTTACTCTCAAGCCTAATTACTCTTTGAGCGTATGTCCTTTAAGTAAAATGACCCCAATGCTGATTGAAGGTCCCATAGTTTTGCTTAAAGGTCCCATAAGGGTGCCATTCGCTTTTGTCCTTCTCGGATTCGGCGGATTGCTTTCGAAAATCGGCAGAGCGTTTCTCGATTTCTTTGTTCCATGCTTCGAGATCCGCCATTACCTTAGGGAGGTACTTTTCTTTGTCGATCTCTTCCTGGCGCAAGCGCTCATAATGAGCAACTTCCACAACGATGACGATGATCGCCCAGACGAGATAGAAGGCGCTGGTGTATGCCCAGATGCCTGTTTCGGTGTTCACCCACAACCACAGTGCCGTCGTACTGGCGAGTAAGCTGGAGTTTACCGCTATGCCGATTGCATGGCCGGCGACGCGTTCGTGGCCTTCGGTCCTACAGTGATAGCCGACCATTGCCGATAGGAGGAAGATGACGCAGGTTGCGACATGAACCAAACCGAATACGCCGCCTTCTCTGTAGATCTCTTCGATGAGATATCTGAGGGTTTCTGTGATGGTAGCCAACATGGTACCACGCTCCTTTTTTGTAAATTTGTCGTATCTTGAGGGAGTACGACTGTCCGCTTCGGTGGCTACTAGCGTACGCTAGGAGGACTAACCAACGATTAGGCGATTATAACATATAGTATGAAATATGTCAATACTTTTTGAAAAAGATGATATAATATGATTATGGAAAAGATTGAAAAAGAAATTAAGGCTATCAAAGAGCGCAATAAGCGCGTAGAAACTGATAAGGCCTGGGAGACGAGCTGGACTCGTCGCATTTGTATTTGCGTACTAACTTATATTGTCGTAGTTTGCTATCAGTGGCTAATTTCGAAAAATAGCAATATCTGGCTGAGCTCGATCGTGCCAGTGATTGGTTTTACTTTGTCCACTTTGTCGTTGAAGCTCGTACGCAAAATTTGGGAAAAGAATAGAGAATAAGTAACAAAAATATCCCCCGGAGGGGATATTTTTATAGCTTTAGCTAATTATTTGACGCTTTCGCAAATAGCAGTGAAGGCTTTTGGATCGTTAACTGCGATTTCTGCAAGAACCTTGCGATCGAGTTCGATACCTTTTTTCTTCATGCCATTGATTAGAAGGCTGTAGCTGATGCCATTTTCGCGAGCTGCGTTGTTGATGCGGGTAATCCACAATGCGCGTAGATCGCGTTTGCGGTTACGGCGGTCACGGTAGCTGTAGCGAAGGGCTTTGATAACACCCTGTTTTGCTAGGCGGAAACTGCGGGTGCGATAATGCTGCATGCCTTTCGCGGCTTTTAGAATCTTTTTGTGCTTATTGCGAGCTGGTACTCCACGTTTTACTCTCATCTTAGGCTCCTAGTGCAGTTTTAACGTTTTTCTTGATTTTGCCGTTGATTGTAGCAGCGGTCTTCATGTTGCGTTTGCGAGCCTTGGACTTCTTAGCCAAGATGTGGTTACCGAATGCACGTTCGCGCATAACTTTGCCTGTGCGAGTAATACGAACACGCTTAGCAGTACCCTTATGGGTCTTCATTTTTGGCATTTTATTACCTTTCCTACTTTAGTTTATATTCGTAACGCTTTGGGGTGTAGGGAACCGGTGGGCGTTTATGCAATCTTATTATTTATGGCGAACCATGAATGTAAGATTGCGTCCGCTCATTTGCGACTTGCCATCTACGATGACCTGATCGCCGAGCTTTTCGATGATTTTGTTCATGAGGTCGACGCCGACTTCTTTGTGGGCCATTTCGCGGCCACGGAAGACGAGCATAACTTTGACACGATCGCCATCTTCGAGGAACTCGTTAATTTTGCGGATTTTAATATTGAGGTCATTTTCCCCAATTTTCAAACCAAGTCGAATTTGTTTAAGTTCGCTGCTTTTAGCCTTTTTCTTGGCCTTAGCTTGCTCCTTCATTTTCTGGTACTGGTATTTGCCCCAGTCAATGATTTTGACAACTGGTGGATTGGCTCCGGCAGAAATCTCTACAAGATCCAAACCAGCTTCTTTTGCTTTTAGCTGTGCGTCACGGCTAGACATGATGCCAAGCTGTGCGCCATCAGCACTAATGACGCGAACTTCCGGATAACGAATATCTCCATTAATGCGGGTACGCGAAGTGTTGTTACTGATGATTACTCCTTAAAAAATTAGACTTGTTATGCGATAATTTTAACAGATAAGCTTAAAAAGTGCAATAGGGGTGAGCTATATCTCTTGACGGTAGAGCAAGGCTTCTGCTATGTGGCTGGGTTTGACGGTGTTCGAATCGTCCAAATCTGCAATGGTTCTGGAAACGCGAATGAGGCGAAAATAACTACGTGCACTGAGATTTAACTTTTTGCAGGCTTCAAGGATGAAGTTCTTAGTTTTTGTGTTCGTAATTAACTTTGAGGCTTCTACGGAGCTAAGCTCAGAATTATATTTGTGTCTTTCTTCGAGTTGAGTGCGTGAAGTGGCTGCAATTTTGGCCTTGGCAGTCTCGTGCTCGTGATTGCTAGTTGTTGTAGATTTTACTAAAACAGATGTAGGGACGTGGTGGATTTTAATCTTCATATCTATTCTGTCTAAAATCGGACCAGAAAGTCGCTTACGATAGTTCTCGATCTGTCTCGGCGTGCAGGAGCAGGCGCCCGTGCCGTAATTGCCGCAGGGGCAGGGATTCATAGTGCCAATAAGGATAAAATTGGCAGGATAACAGGTCTTGGCACTTGCAGTGCAAATATTTATACAATGTTCCTCGAGAGGTTGTCTGAGTGCCTCAAGAACGTCTCTGTGGAACTCGGCTATTTCGTCTAAGAATAGGATGCCTCTTGAGGCTAGCGAGATTTCTCCAGGTTGTAAGTCTATGCCGCCGCCTAGCATAGAACGTAGTGAACTGGTGTGATGCGGGGAGCGGAAGGGGCGAATCGGGATTTGAGAGTTAGTTAGTTTACTGAGCGTATGGAGTTTTGTAATCTCGATCAATTCTTCTTTGGTTGGTTCTGGAAGCAGGCTTCTGGCGCATTTTGCGAGCATGCTTTTGCCTGATCCTGGCGGTCCAGAGAGTAGAATATTGTGTCTTCCAGCAAGAGCAATAGTAAGGGCGCGTTTGGCGTCGTATTGGCCGACGATGTTGTCTAGGATGGGCAGTGTATCTGTATTGTTATTTTTTACAACGTTTGTGGCGATAAACTCGCTCGTATCTGAAAATGCTTGTGTTTTATCTGTTCTAGTATTTTTTACTACATTTTCCTGTGGGAAAATCAGTTGAATGCCTTTCAGGTGGAGCCATAATTCTTTCAGGTTATGGACAGGAGTGATTTTGGTTTTTGAGGCTAAAAGTATGGCTTCTTTATAGTTTTTGCTTGGAATTATGAGTTCCTCATAGTGTCTAGCTTCGGCCAGCTCGACAATGTTTACGATGCCGCGAATGGGCATTATTTCGCCGCTGAGCGCGAGCTCGCCGACGAAGCATTTGCTATTCAAATCTGCATCCAAAAGCTGTTTTGAGAGCCTTAGAATGGCTAATGCGATAGATAAATCTAAGTGCGACGAACGTTTTGGAAGCTCGGCTGGAGCAAGGTTGATTGTAATATGCTCGCTAGGGAAAACGAAGTCCGAATTCTTGATGGCGGCACGGATTCGGCCGCGGCTTTCGTCGACGATTTTATTTGCTAGGCCGATGATATCGAAACGGGGTAGACCTCGGGTGGTATCTGCCTCGACAATTACTTTTCTTGAACCGTACCCGAACGGTATTGCTGATAAAACTTTTACTGTCATGCGGGGTATATATACGAGTGTTCTTGAACTGACAAGCGTTAGTATGATAAAATATAGGGGTAGAAAAGTCCTCAGGATTTTTGTAAAAATATGGGGCTGATCTAGTTTAGACGAATCATTAACAATGCGCAGGCGAGTCGATTTGTACCGTAAGTACAGTTCATAAATGCAGAAAAAACTGCTAGTAAGCATGTGGCATACATGCCAGCTTACGCCTAAGTCGTTGATTTAATCCGACTTTGTTAGAATGTCTGATACATCATAGGGCAGTCTAATATTATACTTATGATGCTAAGGTAGATCGCGCGACGTCGATATGCTCGAAAATCTAGTCATGGCTAGATGAAGTTTTGTTATTTCCAGCTTCACCTGTTATGCCGAGAGAAAGAAATGACTATGCTTGTAGAATGCGCAATTGAAGATTTTTCGGACCCGGAGGCGGTATCCGGCAGCTCCACCAATCAAAAGTTGGTGGTTTTTTTGTTGTAAAGAAAAACCCTGAAGAACAGGGGGGATTTTTAGACCAAGAAAAGAACCGGCAACTGCGAGTAAAGCCGGTTCTTTATGTGGAGTGTGGAGTTATATATTTTTGGATTCTATTTTTGTTTTTGGCTTTTGTGCAACATTTGTGTTCAAAAGCTACTTTTATAATAAAGGCCCATAATGCTAATGTCAATAACAATTTTGATGTATTTTTTACATTTTTTATTGGGGTGGAGTGTTAAAGTGTACAACAAAATAGTAATAATTTTTTCTAAATTTCGTGCACGAAAAATGGCGATTTGAAATCGAATTTTTTGGACTTTGTAGACAATTTTTTCCTTTCTTGGGGTGAGTAAAAGATATATTCAGTATTCGCTGCTTTTATATATAGTAAACGGCCTTTATGCATATAGTTCTGGTAGAAAAGTAGGGCAAAATGAGGCTCAATGGTCGCATGTCGGACGATCATATACGCAACGAATTTTATTTTTAAACAAGCCTGTTGTAAAAAATACTATAATATTCACGTTTCTTCTACCTCTGTAAAATATAGTAGTGTTGTAGTTATTACAACAGATAAACGAACACAATTATTGACAATTTTGCTTATGTTTGCTATAGTCTAGACAGTGCTTAGCAAATACAAAAACAAAAAAGCACAAAAACAAAAAGAGTATTGGATATAAAGTGTATTTTGGCGTAGCGAAAGCTTATTTCTAGCCATAAATTACACCTAGGAGTAAGCTAAGCTCCGCCAAAAACTTACCGAGAGGTAAGGGCGTTGAGCGCGTAGAAGCTTAGCAAACTAGCACCTTGATACCCATCAAAAGAGTATTGCTAAGGATCTGCATGGACTATGCCTCTCTATACGAGAGGCGGTCAATAAAAGCTATCGGTAGGGGTTTAAAGCTTGTGGCTATAAGTAATATATTGTTTGCCAGATAAGCCTCCCTACCATAGCCCATGATTTACTTATTATTTACCTAAGTGTCTGGTCGCCAGCCGCGTCTTTATCGGAACGAGCATAGAGAAGAGAACTACTAGTTCTTGGATCGGTTATTCTTTGTAGAGTTTTGATCTCCCGAAATCTAGTGGAGTGGATTTTTGGAATTAAAGCTTTATAAAAGCGTAATTTATCGCAGATGATTCAGAAGATTTGTTGTTGGTTTTTCTGAATTATTTGAGGTAGGGTAGCAGGGGTGTTACCTTGTCTAATTATGAGTAAAAGAGAAGTAATTTCCTCTTGTCTTTTGCTACATACTTAGAACATTTTGGCCGTGGTATAATTATGCTTATGAATAAAATCCTACTAGCACTGAGCGGCATTTCGCTATTTTTGCTGGTTATGCTCATGTTCCTATTTTCGCCGAGCGAAGCAGGGCCATTTGGTATTTTGTTCTTTTTCGTACTAAGCTATGTGTTCTTTTTAGGGCTTGCAGTTTTTTGCTGCAGGCTGTTTTTTACTTTGCTTGGAAAAGTGAACAAAATACATTCAGGAAATCTTAGAACCAAGAGCTTTCGTTATGGTTCTATTGTGGCTTTGGCGCCGGTGTTTTTTCTCCTTTGTATATCTTTTGGTGGCCTATCGATACCGGTTGTTTTGCTAGTTGTTCTAATTGAATTTGCTTTGCTATTTTTGGCATCAAGGAATATTGTGTAGTCGAACTACTATTTTTCTATTTGTGATATAATAAAGCTTATGGATAATACGGGTGCAAAAGGGGAGAATATTAGAGGCTCTAAAGAGCAGATACTTCGCGCCCCTGAATCTTATGAGGCGACACAAAATATTGAATCTCCAGCCGAACAGTCTGGCGATATGCGTGCAAATAACAATGCTGAAACGCGTCGCATGCAGGAAGAGCTCAATCAATTTTTTGAGGACAGAAAAGCCAAGCAGGCAGCCAGTGCTGCAGAAGAAGAGGCTGCACCAAAAGAGCTTGCTCCTGCTGTTGAGGAAGTTAAGGATATTCCAATAAAGCCTGATGCAAAATCTCTAAATAAGGCTCTTGGCCAGAAGATTTTGGGCATCATGAAACGCGACGAAAAAGATCCAAATCAGCTATCCGAAGATTTTAACGCACTCCGCAAATATTACTTAGATAAAACAAAGAAAGACGGCCTAAGCATTAACGGAGGAAAGAAATGATTCCGCAGAGCATAATTATAGCCATTGTGGCGGTAGTCGTGCTCGGGGTGGGCTTTTTTGTATCTTGGAAAGTTATTCAAGCTAGCCTTCGCAAGAAGAAGAATCTAGAACGTGCCTTGAAGATGGTCCCGCTCATGATTCATCTTCCGCCAAGCACTGACGATATTCAAGGCGGCGGACGCGATGAACGTGACGTTGTAAACGAGCAGCTATCTGAAGCTCAGGTAATGTATGGAATTATCTCCTCGACGCTCAAAAAGGGCTTTATTAGTAAGCTATATGGTCAGAGGCAGATTAGCTTCGAAATCGTCGCAAACAATGGTTTTATTAATTACTATGCAATCGTTCCGATTAGCTTAGTAGAAACGATTCGTCAGGCTATTACGGCAGCTTATCCAACCGCTCGTCTGGAAATGGTCGACGATCCAAACTTCTTTAGTAAAGAGGGTGGAATCGATGCGGTTGTCGGTGGTGAGCTCCGCCTAAAGAAAGAGCCGGGTTATCCTATCGCTACCTATGAAGATACAAAGCGTGATGCAAGCTTGGCGCTTATCAACGCCTTGTCTACGGCTCATGAAGGTGATGGTATTGGTATCCAGATTTTGATTCGTCCGACTGACGGTAGTTGGACACAAAATTCTTTGAACAAGGTTAAATCAATTAAAGATGGCGACAAAGGCGGACAAGGATTTACTAAAGCTGCACAATTTGCTGGTGACTTTGCGAAAGCATTGTGGGAAGCTCCACAAGAGCGTGAACAAAAAAATGATAAGGACCCACTAACAAATTTGCAGCAAGATGAAATTACGCGTCTTGAAGAAAAGACAAAGCATCCTGGTTTTGAAGCACGTATTCGCGTTATTGCAAGCTCTAGCAGCAGTGCGCGTTCTGAAGCATTGATGGGTGCTGTGCTTCCAGTGTTCTCGCAGTTTGAACTTCAGGGCTATAACGGCTTTACGTTTAATCAGCAGAGCAGAATGACGGAATTTGTCCGTGCATATATTATGCGCGATTTTCCACAGAATGATCATTCGGTGATTCTAAACTCTGTCGAGCTTGCTTCTATCTTCCATCTTCCGAGTCAGAATTCTATTCCTACAAGCCAGGTTGAACGTCAGCGTACAAAGCAGGTTGATGGTCCAACAAAGCTTATGGATGAAGGTATTATCCTTGGTGTTAATGAGTTCCGTGGTGAACAGAAAATTATTAGGCTTGGTACAAAAGACCGCCAGCGTCATACATATATCATTGGTGGTACAGGTATGGGTAAATCTGTGCTTCTTACGAACTTGGCTTATCAGGATATGTGCGATGGTCGTGGTTTCTGTTTTATTGATCCACACGGTGATGCTGTAGAAACGATTCTTAGTAAAGTTCCGCCAGAGAGAATGGATGATGTGATTCTGTTCGAGCCTGGTAATCTTGAAAATCCTGTCGGTATGAACATGTTTGAGTTCAACTCTGAGGATCAGAAGGACTTTATCGTTCAGGAATCCTTGAACATGCTTATCTCGCTTTACGACCCAGGAAACCAAGGTATCTTTGGTCCACGTGCGCAGCATATGTTCCGCAACGCAACTTTGCTTCTTATGAGCGATCCAAACGGCGGTACCTTCATTGATGTCCCTCGTTGTTTCACTGATCCAGAGTTTGTAAAAGAGAAGTTGAAATACGTCAAGGATAAGACAGTCTTTGATTACTGGACAAAGGAATTTCCAGCTTCGCAGAAGAGTAGTGATGCGGGCGAGGTTACGAGCTGGTTCGTTTCTAAGTGGGGTCCGTTCCTAAGTAATAAGATGATGCGCAATATCTTGGGTCAGACAAAATCCGGCTTCAATATTCGCGAAATCATGGATAACAAGAAAATCTTGCTTGTTAACCTTGCAAAGGGTAAAACTGGCGAACAGAACGCAAAGCTCCTTGGTATGATCTTCGTCATGAAGTTCCAGGCTGCAGCTATGAGCCGCGCAGATATTCCAGAAGAAGAACGTAAAGATTTCTGCCTATTCGTAGATGAGTTCCAGAACTTTGCGACAGATAGCTTTGAGTCTATTCTTTCGGAAGCCCGTAAGTTCCGTTTGAACTTGATTGTTGTAAACCAGTTCATGACTCAGCTTACAGATAAGATTCGTGAAGCTATTCTCGGTAACTGTGGTACGATCATTTGCGGTCGTATCGGTGTTACGGATGCGGAGATTATGCAAAAAGCCTTTACGCCAGTATTTACAGCAGAGGACTTACATAACCAGCCGAACTTCCATGCGATTTCGACAGTCATGATGTATAACATGCCGACTTCGCCATTTACAATGAGGTTGTTACCTCCAATGGGTGAATCTAATGAAGAACTCATGAAGAGAATGCGTACCTATGCTTTGTCTCGTTATGGTAGACCACGCGCAGAAGTAGAAGCAGAGATTGATGCTCGTCTTGGCGTAAGTAGCGCAAGTGCTCCAAGTGCTCCAAGCGAAGATGTGGCTACTCCGGAAGTAAAAGATATGCCAGCTATGCCAAGCGCTGCTCCTGCTGCGGCTCCTGCTAAAACAGATGCTGCTAAGCCGGCAAAGAAGACATTCCTGGAAAGATGGAAAGAGCATAAGAAGGAGATTGCTGCTAATCCAAGTGCAGCTCCAGCTAAGGCTACAGCTCCTGCTCCTGTGGCAGCGCCGAAGCCTGTTGCTGCTGCTAAGAAGGCTCCAGTCGCTGCTCCTGTTACTCCAGCTCCTGTAGCTCCAGCTCCAACTGCGCCACAGACGGATGGTCTAAAGATTCAGCGTAATAGAATTCCGGATCTAACAGCTCGGCCGGCTGCTCCAGCGCCAGTAGCACAACCACAACCTGAACCTAAGCCGCAGACGATGCAAGTTGCAGGTGGTGGTCAGGTCCAGAACAGCGATGATGGTGTCGTTCTACGCTGGCGATAAAGCACTTTTAAAATAAAAAATCGAAGGGGGGATTTTTTATGCCTTGAGGAAAGTAATAATATATATTGATTTACGCGCTAGAAGGGCGCTGAACGCGTTTAATGTGCAAAGACGTGTAGTTATAGCAAAATTTTTTAAAAGCCCCTCAAATGGGCTAATATTGGCTCAAAATGCAATTTTAAGATATACAAAAACTTGATTTTAAAGAGAAAAAACCTTATAATTTAAGAGATAAATATAAACAAAAGTTGAGGTAGCAATGACTGCAAAAATGGCTGATGGGGCCGAAGAGTACAATGCGTCTGAAATTCAGGTTTTGGAAGGTTTGGAACCGGTGCGTAAGCGCCCGGGCATGTATATCGGCTCAACGGGTTATGATGGTCTACATCATTGTTTGAAGGAAATCGCTGACAACTCTATCGACGAAGCTATTGCTGGCTATGCAACGCAGGTTCGCGTAACTTTGCTTGCTGATGGCGGCTGTAGAGTCGATGATGATGGTCGTGGTATTCCTGTAGATATTCATCCAAAGACAAAATTGTCTGCACTCGAAACGGTTCTTACCGTTTTGCACGCAGGTGGTAAGTTTGGTGGCGGTGGATACAAGGTATCTTCTGGTCTTCACGGCGTAGGTTCGTCTGTCGTAAACGCACTTTCGAATCACATGATCGCAGAAGTTTACAAAGAGGGTAAAGTTCACCATATCGAGTTTGAACGTGGTAAAACCACTGTTCCTTTTGCCGTAACTGGCAAAACAGATAAGCACGGTACAAGCGTTACTTTCTATCCAGATGAAACAATCTTTAAAGAGACTGTAACCTTTGACTACAAGTGGGTCGTAAATTATCTACGTCACCAGGCATATCTAACTAAAGGCATTATGACTAGCGTTTATGACGAACGTACTGGTCAGGCTGATAGTTTCTATTTTGAAGGTGGTATCAAGAGTTACGTTCGCCGTTTGAACGAGGGCAAGGAAGTTCTATCTGATGATATCTTCTACGTTGAGAAGCCTATCGAAGATAGCGTTGTAGAGCTTGCTGTTCAGTATAATGACACCTTTGCTGAAACAATGCGTCCATTCGCAAACAACGTTTTGACGCCAGAAGGCGGTATGCACGTTGTTGGCTTCCGTACAGCTCTTAACCGCTGTTTGAACGATTACGCTCGTAAGAATGGTCTTCTCAAAGAGAAGGAAGACAACCTTACTGGCGATGATATCAAGGAAGGTTTGACGGCAGTTGTGCTTGTTAAGCTTCCAGATCCACAGTTCGAAGGTCAGACCAAGAACAAGCTTGGTAACCCAGAAATTCGTGGTTATGTCGATAAGGTAATGAGCGAATATTTTGCTTACTATCTTGAAGAGCATCCAGATATTGCAAAGAAGATCGTAAACAAGGCTACCTTGGCCGCTCGTGCTCGCAAAGCTGCTCGTGCTGCCCGCGATAATGTTATTCGCAAGGGTGCTTTCGAAGGTTTGAATTTGCCATCGAAGCTTGCTGACTGTTCTTCTCGTGATCGTACTCAGTGCGAGCTCTTTATCGTAGAGGGTAACTCTGCTGCTGGTTCCGCAAAGGAAGGTCGCGATTCAAAGATTCAGGCTATCTTGCCACTTCGTGGTAAGGTTCTTAATACCGAACGTGCTCGTCTAGACAAGATGTATGCAAACGCAGAGATTGTATCTCTAATCAAGGCGCTTGGCGTTGGTATTGGTGACCAGTTTAATATTGATGGTCTTCGCTACTATAAGATTGTATTCATGACTGATGCGGATGTTGATGGTGCGCATATCTCAACTTTGCTTCTTACATTCTTCTTCCGCTATATGCCAGAAGTTATTAAGGCTGGCCACGTCTATCTTGCAAAGCCACCGCTATTTGGTCTTATCAAGGGTACTGGTTCTGGTCGTAAGATTGAATATATCTATAACGAAGATGTTCTCGAAGCTACACTTACAAAGCGCATCGAAGAACGCCGTGCCGCTGGTACTAAGATTGATCCAGAAGCAGAGCGCTTCAAGCAGGCAGGTTATACCGCTCAGCAGCGCTTTAAGGGTCTAGGCGAAATGGATGCCGCTCAGCTTTGGGAGACAACCATGAACCCAGAAAAACGTACTCTTATCCGTGTAAATATTGAAGATGCTGAAAAAGCTGATGCAATCTTTACGAAGCTTATGGGTAACGAAGTGAATCTACGTAAAAACTTTATCCAAACGCGTGCAGCGTCGGTCGATTTGGACGATTTGGACTTCTAAGGAGAAATGAGAAATGCCAAAGAAAGATGATGATAAGATTTTAGGAAACACTCCAGATAGCTCTGGAGAAGAAGATAGCAAGGTCGGAAACGTGCCTGATAGTGCCGATGATAAAGGCGTAGATGAAACGATGGGAAATGTTAACCCTGACGAGAATGCCGAAGAAATTGATGAGGCCCTCGAAGAAGTCAAGGTTGGTGATCTTGTAGCAAAGAAGGGCGCTGATGGCGTAGAAGAATTGACGGTTGAAAACGTCATGGAAGACAGCTTCCTTCGCTACTCGATGTCCGTTATTATTGACCGCGCTTTGCCAGATGTTCGTGATGGTTTGAAGCCTGTTCATCGCCGTATTCTATACGCAATGGAAAAGAACGGCTGGAAAGCCCCACACGCAACGGTTAAGTCTGCTCGTATCGTTGGTGAAGTAATGGGTAAATACCACCCACACGGTGATTCTTCGATTTATGATGCAATGGTAAACCTTGCTCAGCCTTGGAAAGAGCGTTATACGCTTGTTGAAGGTCAGGGTAACTTTGGTTCCATGGATGGCGATGAGCCAGCTGCTTCTCGTTATACTGAGGCTCGCATGGACAAGGTTGGTTCCGCACTTCTTGCAGATATCGATAAGGAGACAGTAGATTTCCGTGATAACTTCGACGGTACAGAGAAGGAACCTGTAGTTCTTCCAGCAGCAGTGCCAAATATCTTGCTCAACGGCCAGATGGGTATTGCAGTTGGTATGGCAACGAATATTCCACCACACAACCTTGCTGAGGTTGTCGATGCAACAGTTGCTCAGATTGATAACCCAGACATTACTCTTAAAGAATTGATGAAGTATGTTAAGGGTCCAGATTTCCCAACTGGCGCAGAGGTATACGGTGGCGCACCAATGATTCAGGCTTACGAGACTGGTCGTGGTTCCGTTACAATTCGTGCTGTTACTCACATCGAAGAGCGCAAGAACGGTCGCTTTAATATTGTAATTACAGAAGTACCTTATGGTATGAGCAAGGAAGGCTTTGTTGATAAGGTTCGTGAGCTTGTTCTCGCTAAGAAACTTGATCACATTGCTGACGCTCGTGACGAATCTGCACGTGGTAAAATCCGTGTTGTCGTTGAGCTAAAGAAGGATGCCTTCCCAAAGAAGATTTTGAACCAGCTTTACAAGCTTACTGGTCTTCAGACAACCTTCCATTACAATGTTTTGGCACTCGTAAATGATGGTCGTGTACCAAAATTGCTCGGTTTGAAAGACATTTTGGCAGAGTTTATTAAGCACCGACAAATTGTTATTCACCGCAGGACAGAATTTGAGCTCAAGAAAGCTAAAGATCGTGCTCATATCTTGGAAGGTTTGAAGATTGCCCTAGATAACATCGATGAAGTTATTAAGACAATTCGCGAATCTTACGATGATGCCGATAAGCAGCTTATGTCGAAATTCGGTCTTAGCGAGATTCAGGCAGCCGCTATTCTTGCAATGCAGCTTCGCCGTCTCCAAGGACTAGAACGCGACAAGATTGAAGCAGAACTCAAAGAATTGCATGAGCTTATCAAGAAACTCGAAGCAATTCTCGCCGATGAAAACGAAATTCTACGCGTTATCAAGGAAGAACTCCTTGTTATGAAAGAGAAGTTCGGTGATGAACGTCGTAGTAAGATCTTTAACCATGAACTTGGTAAGTTTGCCGAAGAAGATTTGATTCCTGATGAAGAAAGCGTGGTTCTATTGACCGCTGAAGGTTACGTAAAGCGTGTTCTTCAGAGCGACTTCAAGAAGCAGAATCGTGGTGGTAAGGGTCGCCGTGGTATGACTACTAAGGAAGAGGATGTCATTGATACAATTGTGACTGCAAATTCGCATGACTTCATGATGTTCTTCACAAACCAGGGTAGAGTATTCCGCATCAAGGCTTACGAAGTTCCACAGAGCTCACTCGTTGCTAAGGGTACAGCTGCTGTCAATCTTTTGAACCTACATCCAGAAGAAAAGATTACGGCAATGATCAAGCAAGGTACTGAGGCTGGTGATGATGGATTCCTATTCATGGCAACTCTCAAGGGTACTATCAAGAAGACGCCAGTTAAGGATTATACAAATATCCGTACGAATGGTTTGATCACGATCAAGCTCGATGATGGTGATGAACTTCGCTGGGTACGTGGTACGACTGGAAATAATGAAATAATTATTTCTACATCTGCTGGTCAGGCTGTTCGCTTTAACGAAGACGAAGTCCGCCCAATGGGTCGCGCTGCACGTGGTGTACGTGGTGTACGTCTCCGTCCAAACGATACCGTTGTCGGTATGGATGTTGTAACTGATCCAGAAAACCAGAAGTTGATTGTTATTTCGACTAAGGGTTATGGCAAGATGACGGCCGCTACAAACTTCCCACCACACAAGCGTGGCGGTGTAGGCGTAAAGGTCGCTGCTATTACAAGCAAGACTGGCCCAATTGCAGCAGTTCATACTTTGGATCCAGAAGCAGAAGAGATTATCATGATGTCTACAAGCGGTCAGGCGATTCGCGTGGCAGTGAAGGATATTCCAACACTAGGACGCGCAACGCAGGGCGTACGCATTATGAAGCTCAATGATGGCGATTCTGTAGCTTCGATTGGTATTATTCCAAAAGATGAGCCAGAAGAGGAATCTGAGGCTAGCGAGGCTAAAGAGGCAGATAAAAAGGCCGAGAAGCCAGCTAAGACTGCTAAGCCTAAGAAAGCTGAATAAATAGCTAAAAGCCACTCCATATATATTATGGGGTGGCTTTTTGTTTCCAAAAATGTAGGCTTTAGCTTGCGATTTTGGCAAGCTAATACACCTTAGCGTTACTAGCTTATCTGGAATAACTTGCGGATTTCGCAAGCTAATGAGTATATAACAAAAAGATTATTCATGGTGAGAAAGAGAGGGATGATTATTTACTAAGTAGCAATCGGTAAATAATGACTGCTAATTGTTGTTAAAAATAACAAAATAGGGGTAAGCGGAATAAAATGCTTGTTGTAAAAATAAAGTAAACAGGGGCAAGAAAAAGCGCCACACGTTGAAGCGAGGCGCGAAGATGAGGAAGATCAGTTTTTGATTCTGTAAACCTGGCCGGCAACAGTCTGAAAAGCGTATGAGGTGATCATGGAGACAATTCTATCTGTCTGAACGTGTCCGCCTGTGCCATAGACAGTACAACCTCTTGCGATTTTTTCGTCAATAAACTCTTTGTCGACAACGTGGTCATGGAGACATCCAGAGCTATTGTTATGCGTGTAGTCGTAATAGATGCCATCTACATAGAAACTGTAGATATTGGCGTCTACGAAATGGCTAGTATTGACGTCGAGAGTGACTGTGCCTTTACCGGCTTTAGGATAGATCTGGTTTCCGGTAAGAGTAATGATTCCGCCCTTGGAGATATCGTACTCCAGGCCGTCCAGTTCGAGCTGCAGGGCAGTTGTAGTGCGATCTTCCTCCGTCTTGGAGATATAGGCAACTACGGGCTCCTGAGCGTCCTTCGGAGCGTTTTTAAGCCATTCCTGAGCAAGCTTAGGGTCGCTTGTGATGTCTTCGCGGTAACGGAATACTTTGACGCGACAAGGTAAGGTAGGGGTTTCTTTTCTGTTCATTTTAGTTCCTCCTCGTAGGTAAAGATCGTTATCGTCTCTGGGTAGAGCGATGAACATGTATTACTATACCATCAATTGAAGAATAGTCAATATGAGAGGGGAATACATAATATATATTGCAATATTATATATATGCTATAATGTGCTTATGGATGTGGAGGATACAAACGGTATTGGTGCTATTCTGTCCTTTGTTCTTGGATGGTTTATTGCGCAAACCGGCAAACTTCTTGGCGATATTATTCGCGCAGGCCGTCCTCTAAGTGGACGTGAGATTATAGATTGTCTCGTTAGAAGTGGTGGAATGCCTAGCGGCCACACTGCAAGCTTTATTGCGTTGTCCGTATATTTGGGTATGCAATTTGGCTTTACGTCAGCGATCTTCGCATTGGCGATTTGTACGAGTGTTATTGTTATATATGATGCCGTAAATGTACGTTATGCGGTAGGTGAGCAGGGCAAATTATTGAACTTGATCGCACTCGATAGCAAGAAGAATTATAAGAAGCAGAAAGTTGTTGAAGGTCATACTGTTCCGCAGGCAATAATTGGAGGCATTATTGGCATCACAATTGGCATAATAATGGGAAATATTTTCTAAAGCGCTTAACAGGGGTAGAGCGCTTATTTTTTAGCCAGATTTTGAAAAAAGTCGAGATTTTTTGAAAAAAGTCCAAAAAATCCCTTGACACTTTTTCTGAAGTTTTATAAGATAAGGACAGTTCAATTGCGAGATGTTAAACAAGAGCCAATCCACACGGCTTATATCTAGTTTTGAGCGTATGAATTTTAACAATTTAATTGTGCAATTATATTTAGATTTATCTAAATAACATCGTCAGTCTTTTATTTGAGATTTAAGTTTCAAATTTTCAAAGTCTTTGCCAAGTTAATAATTATCAAGAGATTTTTATTAGAGCAGAGCATTTTATGGAGAGTTTGATCCTGGCTCAGGATATATTTCATAA